>CAYYMW010000170.1:0-14113 GCA_964472515.1 uncultured Verrucomicrobiota bacterium
GTGGTCGAGGGCCAGCAATGCCAGGATCTGGGCGGAGGGTGGGGGCGGATCGATGCGCCGCAACGCGGCGGCATGAGCTTCTACCGGTTGCGGCGTTGAGCATTATCTGGACGAATGGCGGAAGGCGGTGGCCGTCACGCCCCGGCGCCAGCCGTCAAAAGCCTCGAGGTAGGCGGGATCGCGCAGCAAATCGTGCTGCTGCGAGCGGCGCAGGAGGAATTTGAGTTCCCGGGGGTCGTTGGCCCACCGCACGCCGGTAAAGCATTCGACGCCGGCAAACTGCGCCTTGTAGCGCGCGCGTTCGGAATAGCAGGTGCCCAGGTAGAGATGCCCGTAGCCGGCTGCGGCGAAGTGGCGCACGGCGGTGGTCATCATGAACAGCCCCAGGTTGTCTTTGAACCGCGCCAAGTCATAGAACGCGTAATAGTAAAACGCCATGCGGGGCGGTTCGAGATAGAGCAGTGCGGCGCCAACCTCCTCCGTCTCGTTCTGGCGGAAGAGCATCAGGTGCGTGATGGCAGGCGAGTGCATCAGGGCGTCAAGGCGCTCCGCCGGCATCACCCCTTCGCCAAACCGCTCCGCCGCAAAAGCCAGCCAGCGCTCGCGCCGCGGCGCGGAATAGTCGAAAGCGGCACGGGGCACCAGGGTGGATTCGATGCCCGCGCCCTTGCGCAGGACGCGCCGGTTCTCCGAGGATTCCTTGAAGCCGGCCAGCGGCACGCGCAATTGCCGGACCAGGGTGAAACGGTCCAATTGCGGCGAGGCGGGCATGAAGCCGGCGGCGAACAAATCGGCGGGCGTCTCTCCCGGTTCAGGCGCGGCCAGCACCACGTAAGGATAGTGGTAACGGGAGTAGTCCGGCTCAGCTTCCGAGAAGAGGAGTTTCATGGCATCGAAAAAGGGGGCGGCGCGGCAGCGGGGGCTCAGCCCAGGGCGAGCAGGACCGCCAGACCGGCGACCAGAGTGAGCAGGGTGACGGGGATGCCCACGCGCGCGTAATCCCAGAAGCCGACCTCGACGTGCTTGCGGGCCGACTCCACCACGATGATGTTGGCCACCGAGCCGAGAATGGTGAGATTGCCGGCGAAGGTGGTGGCCAGCGCCATGACTTTCCACATCAGTTCAGGGGCGACGAAATTGGGAATCCACTTCCCCGCGACCAGGACAAACGGCACGTTCGAGAAGATGTTCGAGCCCGCTACGGAGAACCACGCGAGGTTCCATGCCTGGCTGGCGCGGGATTCACCGAACAAGGCGCGCACCGGGCCGTAGATGCGGTCCGGCAGGCCGGTACCGTTGAGCCCTTCCACCACCACGAACAGGGCGGCGAAGAAGACCAACAGATGCCAGTCGACGAGCTTGAGCGCCTCGTGAGTGTCGCGCCGGGCTAGGACCATGACCAGGGCGCCCCCGGCGAGGGCGGTCCAGGCCAGGTTCAGTCCCGCCAGGAAGCCGGCGAAGACCAACCCGAGCGTCACCAGGCAGACCGTCACCAGACGGCGATCCATCGGCTTCGGGGCGGTGTCCGGCCGGCGGATGGCGGCTGCCCGCAGCGTGCGGCGGAACACCAGGCTGAGCACGGCGTACTCGATGGCCACGCCGACGACGGCGGCCGGGAGCAACGCCACCGAAAACCGCAGAAACGGAATGTGCGACAGATGGCCGATGATCATGTTTTGCGGATTACCCACCAGGGTGGCCACGCTCCCCAGATTGGCGCTCATGGCCAGCGCCAGCAGGTAAGGAGGCAGGGGCAACTGACCGCGCACCATCACCGCCACGACCAGGGGAGTGAGCATGAGACAGACCGTGTCGTTCACCAGCAACGCCGAAAGCACGGCCGAAGTCAGCACCAGATAGAGCAGGAGCCGTTGCGGCGTGGCGGCGGCGCGCAGAATCCAATCCGCCGCCCACTCGAAGAACCCCGCCATGAACAGGTACGCGGAGATGAGCATCATGCCGAGCAGGAGCACCAGGGTGTCATAGTCCACGGCGCGGTAGGCTTGCTCGGGCGTCATGACGCCGCAGGCCACCATAAGGACGGTGCCTAGCAGGGCTGCCGCAGGCCGGTTGAGCGGCAACACCTTCAACCGCCGCCCGGAGATGAGCACGTAGGTGAAGGCGAAGATAACGATAGCTGTCAGTGACTTCTGGGTCTCGGCAGTCATGGTCAGAGCGCGTGCGCCCGGGGGGTATGACTAACGGCCCCGGGGCCCGCCGCCAAGGGAAATCCCGATCAGCTCGGGTGGTGTTGGCAGGAAAACCGTTTCCCGCCCGCTGCGTTCCTGCTACTCATGGGGCGGCCAGCGAAACGTTATGAGGCAATATCGCAATTTCATCGGCGGCGAATGGGTGGCCGCGCATTCCGGACAAACCGGCCAGTCCCGCAATCCGGCGGATGCGCGCGAGGTGGTGGCGGAATATGCGCTGGGCGGCGCGCCGGATGCCTTGGCGGCCATCGACGCCGCCCGTGCCGCCTTTCCCGGCTGGGCGGGGGTGACGGCGGTGGCCCGGGGCCGCGTGCTCAGCAAGGCCTCGCAGATTCTGGAAAGCCGCAAGGCCGAACTGGCCGGACTCCTGACCCGCGAAGAAGGCAAGACCCTGACGGAAAGCGCCGGCGAGGTGCAGCGCGCCATCGACATCTTCCGGTTCTTCGGCGGCCTGAGCTACACCCTGGGCGGGCAGACCCTTCCCCACGATCTGCCCGGCAACCTCCTCTATACCGCCCGGCAGCCGTTGGGCGTCGTCGCCCTGGTGACGCCGTGGAACTTCCCCGTCGCCATCCCGGCCTGGAAGCTGGCCCCCGCGCTCGTTGCCGGCAACGCCGTGGTGATGAAGCCCGCCACGCTTGCGCCCGCTCTGACGTTCGAGTTGGCACGGGCACTGGCGGAGGCCGGGTTGCCCAAGGGCGTCCTCAACGTGGTGGCCGGCGCGGGGGCGAGCGTGGGCAACCAGTTGGCCCGCCACCCGGCCGTCGCGGCTTTGTCCTTCACGGGTTCGTCTGCCGTGGGACACCAGGTTTATGCGCAATTGGCCCCCCGCATGGCACGCGCTCAGTTGGAAATGGGCGGCAAGAATCCGACCATTGTCCTGGCGGATGCCGACCTGGACCTCGCCGTCTCGCTGGTGGTCCGGGCGGGGTTCGGCCTTACGGGACAGGCCTGCACGGCCACCAGCCGCGTCGTGGTCGAGCGGCCGGTGTTCGAGGCTTTCACCGCGAAGTTGGTTGCCCGGGCGGCGGCACTGAAGGTCGGCAACGGGTTGGCCGCCGGGGTCGAGATGGGGCCGGCGGTTTCTGAGTCGCAACTGACCGGCAACCTGGCCCACATCGCCGCCGCCCGCGACCAAGGCGCCCAACTGGCCTGCGGCGGACGGCGCCTGACCGACGGAGACTACGCCCACGGCTGGTTCATGCAGCCGACGGTGCTCACCGAAGTGAAGCCGGAAATGCGCATCGCTTGCGAGGAGGTTTTCGGACCGGTCATCGCCGTCATCGCCGCCGACGGGTTCGACGACGCCCTGGCCATCGCCAATGGCGTGGAGTACGGGCTGTCCGCCTCGATCGTCACTCGGGACCTGAAGAAGGCCATGGTCTACGCCGAGCGCATCGAGGCCGGGGTGGTGAAGGTAAACCAGATCAGCACCGGGCTCGCGCTGCAGGCGCCTTTCGGTGGCGTGAAGCACTCCAGTACGGACACCTTCAAGGAGCAGGGCGCGGGCGCGATCGAGTTCTATAGCCGCCTCAAGACGGTCTACCTGGACTACTCAGTCTGAGCCTTGGGACTCGCCCTTGGGCGGCCATCACGAACCTTAGGTCAATCGCGGGCAGTGTCGTGACCGCTACTGCGCTCTGCTGCCGGTCGCTGGTTTGACGGCTGGCTGGCCGTACCCGGCGAGCAGTTGGACCACCTCATCGATGGCCTCCCGCGTCGCGGACCCGGAAGCAGGCGCTCCGTTGACGAGGATGGCGAACGCCAGGGGTTCGCCCGTCTGAGTGGTGACGTAGCCGGCCAGGCTGTGGACATGCCGCAGGCTGCCCGTCTTGGCACGCACGTTGCGCGCGGCCGGGCCGGCGCCAAGGCGGCCGCGGAGCGTGCCATCCACCCCGGCCACAGGCAGCGCCTGGGCAAAGGCAGACGCAGCGCGATGGCGGTGCATCCAGACCAGCAGTTGGGCTACGGCGGCCGGTGAAACCTGCGTGCGGCGGGAAAGTCCCGTGCCTTCTTCGAAGTTGGCTTCGCCCGCGGCAATGCCGGCGCGTTGGAGCATCTCGCCCAGAGCGGCAATGCCAGCGGCTTCCGTCGTGATCCCCGCAGGGACTTGGTTGGTGCCCGCCAAGCGGCGCGCGCCCACCTGCAGCAGCAGCAGTTGGGCGTAGAGGTTTTGGGAGCGCTTGAGGGTCTGCGCCACGAGTTCGCTGACAGGCGGGGAATCGGTGCCAGCCAGTTCCAGCCATTGGCTTCGGGGCACGTTGCCGGGCAGGGTGCTTGAAGCGCGCACATTTCCTTTGAGGACGATGCCCCGTTGACGCAGCGCCTCGGCGAAGCCCTGGCCGAACCACTCGGCGGGTCGGCGCAGCGGAATCGGTTCCACTACCGGCGCGGCGTTCGTGGCGATGCGACCGCGAACCGTGACGGTGTTGGCGTCCCAATCGCGCTCGATGCTGATGGGAGGCTCGGATCGGCTGGCGGTCACCGCCAAGTTGCGGACGGTCAACGGCACGGGTTGAGGGGTGAGTTGGACGAGTGCGGGTTGGCCCGGCCGGGCGGCGGGAAGCACGGTGACCTCGGCGCAATTCTCGTGGAGGGTCAGCGGGCTCGGTTCGGCGCTGTAGTAGTAGGGAAAGTCATCCCACTCCCACCCGGTCCCGTACGGCGCGCTCGTGAAGTAGCCTTCATGGAGCACCAAGTTCCCGTCAATCTGCAGCAACCCGCGCTCCTGCAATTGCCGCATGAGCGGCGCAAAGGCCTCCGCCAGCGAGGGCAGTCTGTCCGCGGCGCCGAAGGCCGGATCACCTCGTCCCACGAGCACCAAGTCACCGGTCAGGCGGCCCTCCGGCGTGAGCCGCGAGGCAGCCAGCACGCTGGTGCGGATGCGGCAATCGGGACCCAGGGCGTCCAAAGCCAGCGCGCCGGTGAAGAGTTTTGTGACCGAGGCCGGTGTAAAGAGCTTGTGCGCCTGGTATTCCAGCAGCGGCGCGTTGGAACGGAGCGAGACCACGCAGATGCCCCAATGGGCCGAAGCCTGTGCAGGCCGCTCGACCACCCCAGCCACCCGGCCGCGGAGGTCCTCGAGCGTGGCTGGGGCAGGCGGGTTGGTGGCAGCCTCCAACGCGGAAACCAGGCCGGCCGCGAGCAGTAGCAGGATCAACCAGTGGCGCCTCGTCATGCCGTCAGGTTGACGCCGGACGGAAGTCCTTGGCAAGCCTGTAGCACGTCGCAGCATGTCGCCCAGCGGACGCTCCAGACACATGCGGGAAAAGCGTCAGGACCCGGGATTCTCCCAACGCTTTGACGACCGCTCATTTTGCGCGAATCCACGCTTGACAAAGCCGGCGAGTTGTCGAGAGTGGTGAGCGTCAGCCAGAAGCATAAACACATCAACAAACTGAGGGAGATGAAGAGGACTACTCTACTATTGGGCATCGGCCTGGCCATGGCATCCGCCGATGGGGTCTGGGGGCAGGCCATCAGCGAGGTGACGATCACCAACGCGAGCTTCGAGCTGCCGGTCGCGGGTGGGGGCAATTTCGAATACAGCATACCGGGATGGACCCTTGGCGACGGAACGCAGGGCGGTGTGTTCAACCCTGGAAGCTCCTACTTCAACGAAGGGCTCCCCGATGGACAGCAGGTTGCGTGGATGAACACGGGGGGGAGCATCTCCCAATTGCTGGGCGAATCACTGGAGCCCAACCGCACCTATGCCCTGTCGGTTGCTGTGGGCGTGCGCAAGGACATGCTCTCGACCACCAACTATGCAGTGGAGTTGCTGGCCGGCAGCCAGGTGCTCGGCATGGCCAATCCAGCGCTGAGCCAGGGCGGATTCGTCACTGCGACGGTGAACTACGCGGTGAAGCCGGCGGATGTCTCGATCGGGCAACCGCTCGGGATTCGGCTGGTCAAGACGGCAACTGTGCCCGGCGAACAGTTGAACTTCGACAAGGTTACCTTGATCAAGACCGTGACGCTGACTCCGGCGCTCGTCCTGACGAATGCCAGTTTCGAGGAACCGTCGCAAGCCCCTGGCGACTTTGGCTATCCGATTGCAGGCTGGCTGTTGAGTGCGGGTGCCCAAGGCGGGGTTTTCAATCCCGGCGGCGTCTATTTCTCGGAAAACCTGCCTGATGGCCAGCAGGTTGCCTGGCTCAATACGGCGGGGACTATCTCGCAGCAGGTGGGAGCGGTCTTGGAGCCCAATTTCATGTACACGCTCGCGGTGGCGGTGGGAGTGCGCGACGACATGCTTACGACCACCAATTACGCGGTGCAACTGGTCGCCGGCGGGCAGGTTCTGGCGGCGGCGAATCCGGCTCTTGTGGCCGGTCGGTTTGTGCCTGCCACGTTGCGGTACATCCCGAGGGTTGGCGATCCGTTGTCCGGCCAACCGCTCGAGGTTCGCCTTACCAAGGCGGCGACGGTTGTTGGTGAGCAGCTCAATTTCGACAAGGTGGTGCTGGCCAGGAGTCCGCTGCTGCTTACAGAAGCCGTTGTGACCAATGGCAGCTTCGAGCTCCCCATTCTCTCTCCCGGTGAATACGCAGTGCAGGTGCCCGGTTGGGAAAGGAGCCCGGGCAGCGATGCCGGAGTCCAGCACTTGGGCACGCCTTACTTTTCAGAGGGCGCCCCGGAAGGCAACCAGGTGGGATACGTCAACCGCAACGGGTGGATCTCGCAGGCCTTGCCGATGATGCTGGAACCCAATGCTCTTTACACGCTCTCCGCCTGGGTGGGTGAACGTCTGGATATGGGCGCCACGGACAATTACGCGGTGCAACTGCTGGCGGGAGGGCAGGTTGTCGGTTCGGCCAATCCTGCACCCTTGAAAGGGCGCTTCGTGAACGCTCTGGTCGAGTATTCGGCCCAAGCCGGGGATCCACTCTTGGGTCAACCGCTTGAGGTTCGATTGACCAAAGGAGCAACGGTTTCCGGCGAACAGATCTGTTTTGACAAAGTGACCGTCCAGATCGCGCGTGCGGCGGCGGCTCCGGAGATCACGCGTCAACCGGTCAGCGCGGAGATCGTGGCCGGGGGCAGCGCAGCGCTGGAAGTCACCGCAGTTGGTGTGCCCGCCCCTGCATACCAATGGCAATTCAACGGCACCAATCTGGCCGGGGCCAACAGCGATACCCTTTCCCTGACCAATGTCAGCCTTGAGCAGGCGGGCGAGTACCGAGTCCTTATCAGCAACGAGTACGGTTCGGTTACCAGCGATGCCGCCTGGGTGCAGGTCGGTTTCCCTCCCACGGTCAGCGTGCAGCCCACCAACCAAGTCGGTCAGGTGGGCCAGAGCGTCACCTTCACGGCCAGCGCCACCGGCGCGGAACCGCTGACCTTCCGGTGGTCCAAGGACGGGACCTTGATCGACGGGGCCTCGACGGCGGTTCTGTCGCTAACGAACCTCCAACTCACCGCCCAAGGTACTTACACGGTCACGGTCAGCAACGCCTTTGGCAGTGTCACCAGCGATGGTGTCAACCTGACGGTCGAGGCAGTACCCACCACTTGTGTCACCCCTCCTCAAGGTCTGGTGGCCTGGTGGCCGCTGGATGCCGATGCCAGTGATATTCAAGGCGGCCAGGACGGGACAGTGCATGGATCGCCGGGCTTTGTTGCCGGCGAAGTCAGTCAAGCCTTGGCCCTTGGGCAGGCGGGCGACTATGTGAGCATTCCTCACAGTGCCGTCACCGATGTCGGTCAAGCCGAGGGGTTCACCGCCGAAATGTGGATCAATCCGAACACCGTGGAGTTCCAACAGCCCCTGCTGGAGTGGAATGACAGTCAGGGCAACATCGGTACCCTGTTCTGGGTCGCGGTCCAGCTCGCCGGGGGTGGCGAGGGTTCGCTGTTCGCGGCGGTGGTGGACACGGCGGGGGGCGTTCACAGCGTCAGTTCGGCTCCCGGAGTGGTGAGCACCAACACCTTTCAGCACGTTGCTGTCACTTACGACAAAGCGACTGGGATTTGCCGCCTGTTCCACAACGGGCAGGCAGTCAAGGAGCAGAACATCGGCAGTTTCACCCCGCAGACGAGCTACGATCTCTTCCTCGGCCTCCGGCCGTCCGGGTCTGCTGCCGGAAACGGATTCTACGGGCTCATGGACGAGGTGGCGCTCTATAATCGGGCCCTGCAGCCCGCCGAATTGACCGAGATCTACCGAGCCGGAGCGTTGGGCAAATGCAAACCGGAGCCCTGCGATCCGCCCCCGGCGGAGCTGACGGCTTGGTGGTCGTTGGATGGGCATGGAATGAGCCTGACCGGGACCAACAACACGGCCGCTGTCGTCGGCAACCCGCAGTTCGTGCCCGGCCGGGTTGACGCTGCAGTGAAGCTCGGCCAGCCGGGCGATTACCTGCGGGTGCCCGCCAACCCGTCCGTCGATCTGGGTGGATACGCGGGAATGACGATGGAACTCTGGATCAATCCCGAGACGGTCGAATTCCAGCAGCCTCTCCTGGAATGGAATAACGGCATGGGCAGCATTGGTGCCCTCTTTTGGATCGCCGTGCAACTGGAAGGCGGTGGGCCGGGTTCGCTCTTCGCCAGCATGATCGACACGCACGGGGTGTCCCACGCGATCAGTTCCAGCCCCGGTCTGCTCAAGACTAATGAGTTCCAGCACGTGGCGGTCACGTACGCCACCAACGGTGTCTGCCGGCTTTTGCTCAATGGCGAAGTGGTGAAGGAACAGAACCTCGGGGTCTGGCGGCCGCAGACCACGTACGACCTCTACTTCGGGCTGCGGCCTTCGGGGACTGCGGCCGGCAACCGCTTTTACGGCCTCATGGACGAGGTGGCACTCTACACCAAACCGCTGGAACCGGCGGAGATACGGAGCCACTATCTAATCGGCGCTCCAAACCGGTGCAAGCCACCGGCGGTTACCTTGGTCATGGCGTCGACGAACCAGACCCTGACCACGGTGGCCGGCAGGACCATTGGCCTTCAGGCTCAAGCAGTGGGCACCGCGCCGCTGGCCTTCCAGTGGCTCAAGAACGGTGCGGTCATTCCGGACGCCACCCGTGAAACATACATTCTGTCGGAGGTGAAACTGTCAGACGCTGGGATCTATTCCGTGCAGGTTTCGAATCCCTCGGGCACTAGCATCAGCCAGGGTTTGATTCTCAGTGTCAGTCCCTCCGAAATAACTGTAGACCTATATCCGGGGCTGATGGTTGAGGGGGAAACAGGCAAGACCTACGAGATTCAGTACACCACCAATCTGGCTCAAACCAACCAGTGGATCGGGCTAACCAACCTCACGTTGATCGCGCACAAGCAGTTCTGGCTCGATCCGCAACCAGCCCGCTTGGAGAAGCGATTCTACCGCGCTGTGCCGGTCACTACGACTCCGTAGCACGACGTGACGGGCGCGACCCAAAGTTGCGCCCGGACTGCCCACAGACTCAACCCCACCAGTTCGGCACGCGCCGGGCTGGTGGGGTTTCTCTTGCGGGAAGAGCAAAGTGGCATCTGGACCGGCTCGGGGGGCTCTGAGAGGATTACTCTACCTTGGTTCCGTCGGATCCCGTCCTCGCCCAGTCACCCGGTACGCGCTGCCCCCTACCCCTTCGCTGCCGCCTTCTTGCGGTAGAGGAGGTAAGAGGGTTCGCCGTAGTCGAACCGCACGTAGTGGTGGGGAGGCATGCCCAGGTCCACCTCTTCAAGGTCAGAGTAACGCTTGGCCACCCAAGCCTTCCATTCGGCGTTGCTCATGCGGGTCTGGTGGAGTTCCAGCCCGTCGACAACGCTCGAAAGCGAGTTGGTGGAGGCGATGAACAGGCCGCCGGGAGCAAGGTGGTTGCGGATATTGTCGAAAAGCTGGCCGAGGTCCTCTTCCTTCAGATGTTCCACCACCTCCCACGCGGTGATGAGATGGAAGTAGTGGTCCCGCCCGTCGCGCTTCACCCGGAAAGGCTTCGAGATGTCGCACGTGAACAGATTCTTGTTGGCGAGTTCGGCCCAGTTGGCCCGTCGGTGCTTGAGCGAGTAATCGGAGCCCTCGAGTCCCACCGCGATCCAGCGGAGGGTCCGGAAGTCCGCCACCACCTGCCCTCCGGAGCAGCCCATGTCCATGTAACTGAGATGAATGGGGCCGAACTGCTTCCGCAGATGCTCGTTAAGCAGCAGGACAAACTTGCGGTTGGTGCTGTTATTGAGCGCGGTGCCGTAGGGGGAGAGGTGGTCGGGCGATTCAAAGGCCACCGGGTTCTTGGTCTCCACCGACAGTCTGAGGTCCTCCGGGAGCGGCGGCACGCCCTGGGTGGCGGCGCCCACGCGCAAGGGAAACAGGACGTATTGGACCCGGACAAAGACGCGGGCGTACAGGGCCTTGAACACCCGCTTGAACTCGCCCCGCAACAGGAGCTTGAGCATCAGCAGAAAGTTCTGCCACAGATAATCGACGATGAATATCAGCCACTTCATACCGGTCCGGTTCGCTGTGCCCAGCCGCGGCGCGCCGCGCTAAACCGTTGACAAAGCGCGGGGGCGCGTCTTGC
The DNA here is from genome assembly GCA_964472515.1 of uncultured Verrucomicrobiota bacterium. GTDB lineage: Bacteria > Verrucomicrobiota > Verrucomicrobiia > Limisphaerales > J093 > CAYYMW01. Next base: position 10,721 of record CAYYMW010000170.1, read on the forward strand.
ATCGCAGGCGCACAGGCCATGCGCGATCTTACTTGCCTCGTTACGGGCGCCGCCGGGTTTATCGGGAGCCACCTCACCGATGCCCTGCTGGCCCGCGGCTGCCGGGTCATCGGCGTCGATAACCTGCTCTTGGGCAGGCGGTCCAACCTGCAAGCGGCGGCCAAGTCCGCCCACTTTAGCTTCGTCGAGGGAGACGTCAACGACTACCGCGCCTGGCTGCCGCAACTGCGGGAGTGGCTGGACGGCCGCCCGCTGGACGCCACCTGGCATCTGGCCGCGAATTCCGACATCCGCGCCGGCACGAATGACCCCTCCGTAGACCTCCGGCACACGTTTCTCAGCACCTTCAACGCGCTCGGGTTGATGCGGGAAGTGGGCTGCCGCCGGCTGGCCTTTGCCTCCACCTCGGCCATCTACGGCCCGTTGCCGGGGAGGCTGTGCGAGGATTCGGGGCCGTGGCATCCGATCTCGAACTACGGGGCGATGAAGCTGGCCTCCGAGGCGACCATCTCCGCAGCGCGGGAGACGTTTCTGGGGCGCGCCTGGGTGTTCCGGTTCCCGAACGTGGTGGGCACGCGGTCCACGCACGGCGTCATCCACGATTTCATCCAAAAGCTGCGCAAGAACCCGGCCGAGCTCGAGGTGTTGGGCGACGGCCGCCAGGAGAAGCCTTACCTGCATGTGGCCGAGTTGGTGGAGGCGATGCTCTTCATTACCGAGCGCATGGAGGAGCCGTTCAACGTCTGCAACATCGGCCCGGACGGCACGGCCACGACGGTGAAGCACATTGCCGAAGCGGTGGTGCAGCGGGTTTCTCCGGGCGCTCGGATGCGCTATACCGGCGGGGCGCAGGGCTGGCCTGGCGACGTGCCCAGGTTCAATTACTCCATCGAGCGGCTCAAGGCGCTGGGGTGGACGCCGCGGCACACGTCCGACCAGGCCGTCGAGCGCGCCATCGTTGAACTGGCGAAGGAACTATGATGGACGCTCATTCCTCCGGCGGGTCAAACACCTCCGTACCGCAGGTTTCCAGCCTGCTGTACCGCAGGCTTCCAGCCTGCTCTGGATTGGTCTGGAGCGCAGGGTGTGAGGTGGCTTGTCGTCCAAGCGCTCCGGGTCCATCAGTCGTCACGGTACCGGGCTTGCGTCTGCCGACTGGAAGTCGGCGATACAGCAGGTTGGAAACCTGCGGTACGCCCGGCAGCGAAGCTCGCAAAGCGCGGTCTTCCCCACAGCAGCCGCAGTTGCCATGACCCGCCAGGCCGTCATTCTTGCAGGGGGCATGGGCACCCGTTTGCGCGAGCGCTTGGGCGATCTGCCCAAGCCGATGGTCCCCATCGCCGGGAAGCCGCTCATCGAGCACCAAGTCGAGCTTGCCGCCCGGCATGGTTGCCGATCGATCCTCATCCTGGCCGGCTACCGCGCCGAGGTGATCCAGGCGCACTTGGGCGACGGTTCCCGCTGGGGCGTCCACCTCGAGCATTTGGTCGAGCGCCAACCCTTGGGCACCGCCGGCGCGGTGCTGGAGGGTTGGCCGCACTTGGCTGACCGCTTTCTTGTCCTCTACGGCGACGAAATGGTTAACGTGGACCTGGACCGCCTCTGGCGCGCCCATGAAACGCACGGCGCGGACGCCACGCTGCTGCTCCATCCCAACGATCACCCGCTCGATTCCGACCTCGTCGAGGTGGACGACCAGGAATGGATCACCGCCTTTCACAACCGCCCCCATCCGCCGGGCCGGGATTTTCAGAATCTCGTCAACGCCGCGCTCTACGTCCTGGACAAGGTGGCGCTGACGCCGTGGTCGGGGCACGTGCGCGCCATGGATTTCGGCAAGGATCTCTTTCCTGCGTTGCGGGCGCGGGGAGGGAAGTTGCTTGGCTACCGCAGCCCGGAGTTCATCAAGGATATCGGCACGCCGGAACGCTACGACCGCGTCTGCGCCGAGTTCGCGCGTGGGGTCGTGGCCCGCAGCAGCTTCGAGGTGCCGCAGGTGGCCGTCTTTCTGGACCGCGACGGCACGTTGAACCGCGAGATCGACGGCGTCACCGCGCCCGATCAACTTGAACTCCTGCCCGGGGCGGCGGCGGCGGTGCGGGAGTTGAACCACCACGGCCTGCGCGCGGTGGTGATCACGAACCAACCGGTCGTGGCCAAGGGGTTCTGCGACGAGGCCACGCTCGCCGCCATCCATCGGCGGCTGGAGACGCTGCTCGGTCGCGAGAAGGCGTTTCTCGACCGCATCTACGTTTGCCCGCATCATCCGGAGAAGGGTTTTGCCGGCGAGCGGCCGGAATTGAAGCTCGATTGCGCCTGTCGCAAGCCCAAGCCGGGCCTGGTGCAACAGGCGGCGAAGGACCTGAACCTGGACCTCGGCCAATGCTGGTTCATCGGGGACACCACCACGGACGTGCAGACCGCGCGGAACGCCGGGGTGAAGGCGGTCCTCGTCCGCACCGGGCATGGCGGCCGGGACGCCAAGCACGCGGCCGGGCCTGATTTTACGTTCGACAATCTGGGCGCCGCGGTGCATTTCATCGTGGAACAACAGCAGAAACGCGCATGATCATCAGCCGGACACCGTTGCGGATGAGCTTTGTGGGGGGCGGCAGCGATCTGCCCGCCTATTATCGCCGGGCGCCGGGGGCGGTGGTCTCGACGGCGATCGACAAGTACGTCTACGTGACGGTCAATCCCAAGTTCGACCAGCAGATCCGCGTGAGCTACTCGCGCACGGAAGAGGTGGCCAGCGTGGCGAAGATCGAGCACCCGCTGGTCCGGGAGTCGCTGCGCGCGCTGGGCATCAAAGGCGGCATTGAGATTACCTCCGTGGCGGATATCCCGTCGCGCGGGACGGGCCTGGGCTCGTCGAGTTCCTTCACCGTCGGCCTGCTGCACGCGCTGCACGCCTATCTGGGACATTACCGCTCGGCGGAGCAACTGGCCGCCGAATGCTGCCAGATCGAACTGGAACGCTGCCACGAGCCGATCGGCAGGCAGGATCAATACGCCGCCGCCTACGGCGGGTTCAATTTCATCCAGTTCTTCCCGGACGAGACGGTCGCCATCGAGCCGATCCTCTGCCAGCGCGACACGCTGCTCAAGCTGCAGGAGAACACGGTGGTCTTCTACACCGGCATCACCCGGAGCGCCTCCTCCATCCTCGAGGAGAAGCAGCGCGCCATCGCGGCGAGCAGCGACAAGCAGGCCGTCCTGGGCCGCATGGTGGAGCTGGCGCGGCAACTGAAGGCCGAGCTGCAGAACAACCACCTGGCCGCCTTCGGCGAGATCCTGCACGAGAACTGGTTGCTCAAGAAGTCCCTGGCCAAGGACGTGAGCAACACGCGCATTGACCGCTGGTATGCCGCCGCCCGCAAGCATGGGGCCGAG
>CAYYMW010000171.1:0-14065 GCA_964472515.1 uncultured Verrucomicrobiota bacterium
TGGTCGAGCCAACGTTGGGCTGGGTGCCGCAAGCCCCTTGGGCTTGGACCGTCCAACCCCAGCCAACGGGCAAGTCGCCCGCCCACCGTCATCTCGCCGTGTGCAGCACCGCCCTCCGCAGGAGCGGGCGCAGGACCGCCGGGCAAACAGGGCTTGTTTTCCAAGCCCCTGCTGTGGAAGACTCTCCCCCAACATGACCCGGGCAAACGCGTTCACCAGAGCGCCCTCCAGTTGGGTTGCGGGCTCGCTCCGCGCCCACGTCCGTCCTTTCCGTTGCCAAGGCGGCATGCCCCCGGCCGGCAACCTCCCCATCGCATGAAACTGCATACCCTCGATATCGCCATCATCGTCGGCTATTTCCTGGTGGTGATCCTGATCGGGCTCTGGGCCTCGCGCCGGGGCACCAAAGACCTGGACTCTTACTTCCTGGGCGGCAAGTCGTTGCCGTGGTACATGCTGGGGGTCTCGGACGCCTCCGGCATGTTCGATATCAGCGGCACGATGCTGATGGTCTATTGGCTCTTCGTGTACGGGGTCAAGAGCATCTGGCTGCCGTTTCTGTGGCCGGTCTTCAACCAGATCTTCCTGATGATGTTCCTGAGCGCGTGGTTGCGGCGCTCGAACGTCCTCACCGGCGCGGAGTGGATCCAGACCCGCTTCGGCCGGGGCACGGGGGCGAACATGGCCCACATCAGCGTGGTGCTCTTTGCGCTGGTGCTGGTGATCGGCATGCTGGCGTACGCCTTCAAGGGCATCGGCAAGTTCGCGGTCGTGATGCTGCCCTGGCATTTCACCGGCAACACCACCGGCCTGCTCACCGACGAGAACATCTACGCCGTCATCATCCTCGGCCTGACCTCCCTCTACGCCATCAAGGGCGGCATGATCAGCGTGGTCATTACCGAGGTCATGCAGTTTTCCATCCTGACGATCACCTCGATCACCATCGGGATCATCGCCATGCTCAAGGTGGCCCCGGAGGTGATTGAGAAGGCGGTCCCGGCGGGTTGGATGAGCCCCTTCTTCGGCTGGCACCTGGGGCTGGATTGGACGGGCATCCTCGACCAGGTGAACAAGGCCATCCGGGATGACGGCAACGAGATGTTCATGCTCGTCTTCGGCCTTATGTTCTTCAAAGGGGTGCTGGCCAGCCTGGCCGGACCCGCGCCCAACTACGATATGCAGCGCATCCTCGCCACCCGGAACCCGCGCGAGGCCTGCATGATGAACGGCATGGTCTGCGTGGTCCTCTATTTCCCGCGCTACCTGATGATCGCCGGCATCACCATCCTCGCCCTGGCCTTCTGCATGCCCCAACTGAGCGGCATGGACAAGCCGGACTTCGAGAAACTGCTCCCGATCGTGCTCAGCCAGTATATCCCGGTCGGCGTGGTGGGCTTCCTGCTCGCCGGATTGCTGGCGGCCTTCATGTCGAACTTCGCCGCCACGATCAACGCCGCCCCGGCCTACCTGGTCAACGACATCTACAAGCGCTTCATCAACCCGCAGTCGTCGGCCCAGCGGCAGGTGACGCTCAGCCGCCTCGCCTCCCTGCTGGTCCTCGCCGTGGGCATCCTTTTCGGCCTCCTGACCACCCGCATCACCGAAGTGATGATGTGGATCGTGGGCGCCCTCTTCTCGGGCTACGTGATGGCCAATATCCTGAAGTGGTTCTGGTGGCGCTTCAACGGCCACGGCTATTTCTGGGGCATGCTCGCCGGCCTCATCTGCGCCATGGTGCTGCCCGAAGCGGTGAAACTCATCACCCCCGAGAAGGTCAACCCGCTCTTCCTCATGCCCGTCATCCTCTGCTTCTCCCTCATTGGCTGCCTGCTGGGCACGTGGTTGAGCCCGGCGGAGGATGAGGCCATTCTCAAGAGCTTCTACAAGACCGTCCGTCCGTGGGGCTTCTGGGGGCCGATCCGCGAAGCCGTGATGCGCGAGGACTCGAAGTTCCAGCCGAATCAGGACTTCGCCAAGGACTGCGCCAATGTGGTGGTGGGCATCGTCTGGCAGACCAGCCTGACGGCCCTGCCCATTTACCTGGTCCTGCGCCAGTGGACCTGGGTGGGGGCCATTGCCGTGACCGTGGTAGCCACTTCCGTGTTCCTCAAGTTCAACTGGTACGACAAACTGGAGAAAGCCTGACCTGCCCGACAACCCATCGTCACAACATGAAGACCTCCCCTTTGCTCAGTCAGGCTTTGGCCGTGGCCACCGTCGCGCTTGCCGCCCATGCCGCGCCGCTCGAACACTTCATCACCGCCAAAGGTGACCAGTTGATGGATGGCGACCAGGCGTTCCGCTTCATCTCCTTCAACATCCCCAACCTCCATTACGTGGAGGACAACGTGGCGTTCGGCGTGCCCAACCCGCACCGCCTGCCGGACCGCTTCGAGGTCACCGACGCCCTCCAGTCCATCGCCCAGCAGGGCGGCACCGCCACCCGGATTTACGTGCTCTCGGTGGTGCGCACCAACGACCTGCCGGGGACGCCCCGCCACGTGCTCGGGCCGGGCAAGTTCAATGAAGCCGCTTTCGTGGCCATGGACGAAATGATGAAGGCCGCGAACGACGCCCGCGTGCGTGTCATCATCCCGTTCGTCGACATGTGGAGCTGGTGGGGCGGCATAGCCGAATACGCCGGGTTCCGGGGCAAGCCCGCCGCCGCCTTCTGGACCGATCCGCAGGTCATCGCCGATTTCAAGGAGACCATCCGCTTCCTCGTCACCCGCACGAATACCCTGACCGGCCAGACTTATCGTGACGACAAAGCCGTCCTGGCCTGGGAAACCGGGAACGAACTCCTCTCGCCGGCCCCGTGGACGAAGGAGATCGCCGCCTACATCAAGAGCCTGGACAAGAACCACCTGGTCATCGACGGCTTCCATACCACCGTCCTCCGGCCGGAGTCGCTCGCCATGCCCGAGGTGGACGTCGTGACGACGCACCACTACCCGGGCGGCAAGGAAACCTATGCCGAACTGGCCCGCGCCAATTGGGCGAAAGCCAAGGGCAAGAAGCCCTACTTCGTCGGCGAATTCGGTTTCTGCGACACCCCCACCATCGCGACCACGCTGGACGCGGTCATCGACACGGGTTGTTCCGGCGCCCTGGTCTGGAGCCTGCGCTATCGCAACCGCGACGGCGGCTTCTACTGGCACTCCGAGCCGGCGGGCGGCAACCTCTACAAAGCCTATCACTGGCCGGGCTTCCCCACCGGCGCCGACTACGACGAAATCAACGCCATGGCCCTGTTGCGCCGCAAGGCCTACGCGATCCGTGGCCTGGCCGAGCCGCCCCTGCCGGTCCCGGCCGTCCCCAATCTACTGCCGATCACCGATGCCATGGCCATCAGTTGGCAGGGCTCGGTGGGCGCCTTGACCTACCTGGTGGAACGCGCCCCCGCCAAGGAGGGACCGTGGTCCACTGCGAGCGACAAGATCGACGAAACCTCGGTCCAGTATCGGCCGTTGTTCGCCGACACCCAGGCGCCGCGCGGCTCGTGGTTCTACCGCGTGAAAGCCCGGAACACGGCCGGCCTTTCCGGGCCGTCGAACGTCGTCGGTCCCGTGGATGTCCTCCACGGCAGCTTGGTGGACGAGCTGCGCGACGCCTCGCAGTTCTACTCCCGGCAGGGAACCATCGAGTTCAAGACCAAGGAGGCCCGGCAGACCTTGGAAGACGCGCATCGCGCCGCCGGCAAGTCAGGCAGCGCCATTGTCTATCGCGCGCCCGAGCCCGTCTGCTGCTGCCGCCTCTATGCGTTCTTCCCCAAGGAGGTCGCGGACTTCAAGTTCCTGATCTCCATCGACGGGCAGAACTTCACCGCCGTCCCCGGCCAGCGCCGCGATTACTTCAGCGGGAGCGGCGACTACGGGTATTGGAAGCCGGTCTACTACGAGTGTGCCGTGGCCGGGAAGGAGGCGCGGTTCCTCAAGATCGAGTGGACCGGCGAAGCCCAGATCGGCCGGGTCGAGCTGGGGTACGGGAAGTAACCGGGGAACACCGATTCCCAGCCTTCGCCTCCTGCCGAAGGCGTTGGCTCAATGGGTTGCCAGCGCCTTGATCTCCGGATCGTCCAAGGCGCGACCGTAGAACTGGAAATCGGCAAATCGCGCCGCCAGATGCTCGTTGCCTCCATAGTGCGGGTTGCCTCCCAAGGCGCAGTCCTGCGCCAGGGTGCTGCCGGTGGCGGGGACCGTCGTTGACCCCACCACCCGCCCGTCCACGTGCAGGGTTAGCGCGCTCTCCCGTTTGACGGCGGTCACGGTGTACCAGCGGTTCGTCTCCAAACGGAACCCGGGGGTCGATCCCCCGCCGCCGCCGGCCTCGACCCGGGCGAAGAGCTGCCCGCCATCCACCACCAACCGCAGGGGGTCGTCCATGGAGGCCGCCCAGGCACTGAAGACCTGCCCCAGCCGGTCGCGCGGCAGTTCCTTGATCTTCACGCGCACGCTGACCGTCCAATCCTCGTCCGGCCACACGGGCAGCGAGTAGAGCAACATCTGGTCGCGGCCGTTGACCTCCGTGCCCTCAGCGTCACGAGCGATGAACTGGGCCGACTTAAGCTCGCCGAATTTGGGAACCTCTTCCCCACGAAGGGAATGGCTGATGAGCTCCCCGTGCGGGCCCAGTTTGGGCTCGGGCGGGATCGGTTGCGGCGGCGCGGCGGGATCGATGACAAACCAAGCCGGCGGCACCTCCGCAATGGTCTCACCATGGGGACCGCTGGTCACCACCCGCCACCAGATGGGTTTGCCAGGCGGCTGGCTGGACGGGAGGATCTGCGAGGTATCCAGAGTCAGCCTCTGTCCGGAGCAGTTGAACGTGGATTGTTGACCGCTCGAGAAGTCCTCCCCAGAGGAGAACACGACCCGGTACTCCACCGGTTTGGATTTCACACCGCGCCAGCGGAACAAGACGGGGCCGGGGGGCACCTTGGCGCCGTCCGGGGGCATCTGGGTGAAGGCTGGCGGTGTTGGAGTTGGCGCGCCGGGCAACCACGAACGGTAGTGCGTGCCCCGGGCTCCCGCGCTGGCGAAGTCCACGAGCCGCATCTTCCTGCCATCGGTGCAGGGGACGTCCAGAACCACCCACGGGCGCATCAGCCGCTCCCAGTCCTGGGTGGCGGCAGGCAAGGTCACCAAGGAGTAAGGTGCGGACCACTTCAGGTCTACGGTCGGCAAGGTATTCTCATCGAATGGGTTGTACGCCTGATCGTAGGTCAGCAGCACTGGTCCCCGATAGAGGGAAACCTTGCCAGCGGCCTCTTGGGCGCCCGGCACCGCTTCCAGCGTCATGATAAAGGCAAGTTCCAGGCGCTCGTCCTTCCAGACCCGGCGCAGAGTGAGGTACTCCCCTGCCCTCACGCCGTCCACTTTGGCCCCATTGAGCTTAACAACGGGACTCTTTGCGTACCCCGGAATCCGAAGGCGCAGGGCGATTGGCTCGCGTCGATTGGACACCACATGAATGACATTGGTCCCGTCGCGCCAGGCATCACGCTCCGAGGTGATAGTCATGGTCGCCGAACCCGCCAGCTTGAGGTCAAAGCGCCCGGCACCGAGCCAGTTAAGTGTAATCCCGTCCTCCCCGCGCATGATCGCCCACTCGCTCAGCATGCCAGGTATCCTGGGGCCGTTTACCGAGCAGCAATTGAGTTCGGGGGTGCCTGCCCGCGCCTGGAAGACGATGGTGTGCGCGCTCGCCTCGCGGACCCCATCCATGGGGGTGTTGTAGGTCCACCAGCGTCCACTCGGATGCTGCGCCCCCAATCCCCCGTTCAAGGTGGCCAGTTCCAGGTTGTCAGCCGCCCGCAAATCGCCGGTCAACTCCAGGTAGTCCAGGGTGATGGCCATCCAGGCTACGGTGCAGCAGGTCTCGATCGCGGTGGGCGCGTAGGGGTTGCCCGTGGCCTGTTCGCCCGAGCTGAAGCCGCCGGTGTTCCGCTGGTCCCACCGCCGGATACTTCGCCAGTGGTGGATGAAGGCGTCACGATAGCGCGCCTCCCCCGTGATGCGCCACAACTCCACGAGGCCTTGCAGATCGTGCAGACTCTCCCACCTCGGCCGAGGGGAGCGGTAATACTCCCGCCCATCCAAGCCCGCTCGAAGGTAGTCGCCCGCCTTCTCCCAGTCCTTCTCCACCTCCTGCGCCATCGCCAGGTAGCGTGGTTCCCCGGTGATGCGATGGAGCATGGCCATGCCGGTGAGGATCGCCATGTTCATCTCCGGATCACCGGCCTCGACGACCCGCCGGGACGTCCCAAGGTACGTCCGGCAAACCAGATCCGCGGCTTTGCGCGCGGTGGCCAGCGCGGTCGGATCGCCGCTGTGGATGTGCCAGGCAACCAGCGCCTGGATGGCGTGGTAGTGGCCCCACAGATCCCAGTTCTTCAATAGGCGATCCGCCTTCGGAAACGGCCCCAGGTACCCGTCGTCAGCCTGCGTCTGCGCCAATTGAGCAACGACTTCCTCGACCTGGCGGCGGAGGCGCGGGTCATCCGTCATCCGAAGCGCTTGGACCGCAGAGAGAAGGTACTTGCCAACGAACTCGCCGGCCCATGGAACCAACTGGGGCTTGGGCTCGCGATCCCGCAACCGGAACATGTCAATCATGCCCGGGTTCGCCTGGGGGGCTCGGAGCAGCCACTCGTCCAGATTGGCGCGGACACGCTCCCCCACCGGGCCTTCAAAGCGGAACCGGGTCTCCGGCATGGAGTCGAGGATCAAACGCGGTGGTTCGCCCCCCCAGAGCCGGGCACCCACCACCATGGTCACTCCCATCCAAGCGAGCCAGTTGCGCGGTTTCATGCCCCGGAATATGCGCTGGCCGAGCGCTTTGTGCAGCTCAAATCAGCGGTTGCGGAACGGGATCGGGAGCCTTGATCTGGTTGCTCAACCGCGGGCCAAGTCGTGCTCATCCCGCCTCAGGAAGAGGCTCAAGTCATTGGCTGATTCTGCCGATGAAACAGCAACGTCTCACGGGGCCCGCTGGAAGCAGGGCCTCACAGGGAGGACTCCTGCAAGGGGCAGCCACGCCAGGGAGTCAAGGCGATCAGCGCAGTCGGGATGCGCCGCCCGTTCATCTTGAAGCACCCAACCCGAACGTAGTCATGAAACTTACCACTAAATTTGTCTCGCAGAACCTGCTTGGCATCGTCCTGACGTCAGGCTTCGCCTTCGGCGTTGCCTGGTACGTGGTCTCCACAGCCATGGCGCGGCAGAACTCCGAAACCCTCAAGATGATCGCCAGCAATGTCCAAGCTGAGTTCGATCAGTCGCGGCAGAAGACCATTGAAACCGCTGCCTTGATCGCCGACCGGACCGACGTGGCCGAAGCCTTGGCAAAGCACGACAGCACCGTCCTTCGACGGGTCGCCAAAGAGACGCTCCAACGCACGGGCCTGACCGTCATCACCCTGGCGGACAAGCAGGGCATCGTCGTCGCCCGGGGCCACTCGGACAAGACCGGGGACAGCGTCGCCAGCCAGGAAAATGTCAAGAAGGCAGTGGCTGGCGAGGTGCATTCCACCGTCGAGGAAGGGACCGTGGTGAAGTTCTCCTTGCGCACCGGGCATCCAATCAAGCTGGGCGGCGAGATGGTCGGCACCATTACCACCGGCTGCGACCTGACCACGGGGGACGCGTTCGTCGATGCCATTAAGAAACGCTACGGCGTTGAGTGCACCATCTTCCAAGCCGACACCCGGGTGAGCACCACGATTCTGAAGGACGGCAAACGCGCGGTAGGCACCAAGATGGACAACCCGGAAGTGCTCACCAAAGTGCTCAAAGAGGGGGCCACCTTCCAGGGGATCAACACGATTCTGGGCGAATCCCACGACGCGGTCTATTGGCCCATCCGCAATGCGGGGGGCACGATCATCGGCATGTTCTTCACCGGCAAAGACCGGCGCATTGTGGCCAACGCCAGGTCCACGATCGCCCTCTGGCTCGGCGGCGGGCTGCTGCTGGTCGGCTCACTGCTGGGCGGGTGGTCGGCCATCAGCACAGGCCGGCTGGGCAGCCGGATTCAGGCGGTGATGCACGAGGTTGAAAACGCGACCGAACGCGTCAGTCAAGCCTCCAACCAGCTCGGCGATGCCAGCCACACGCTGGCTCAAGGCGCCAGCGAGCAGGCCGCCACGCTCGAGGAGAGCAATGCCTCCATCGAGGAGCTGGCGGGCATGACCCGGGCGAACGCCGAACATGCCCAGGAAGCCGGCCAACTCACCCGCACCACCCGGCAGTCGGCCGACGCCGGCGCCGTCGACATGGAAGCCATGGAACGCGCGATGCAGGCGATCAAGCTGTCCAGCGACGACATTGCGAAGATCATCAAGACGATTGATGAAATCGCGTTTCAAACCAACATCCTCGCGCTGAACGCCGCCGTGGAGGCCGCGCGCGCCGGGGAAGCGGGCATGGGGTTCGCCGTGGTAGCGGAAGAAGTCCGCAACCTGGCCCACCGTTCCGCCCAAGCCGCCCGGGAAACCTCCGAGAAGATCGAAGGGGCCATCCAACGAACGGCTGAAGGCGTGTCCATCAGCGGGAAGGTGACGGTTCAACTCCATCAGATCGTCACGGGCATCCGCCGGATGGACGAGATCGTGACGCAAGTCGAAACCGCCTCCCGCGAGCAAAGTCAGGGGATCGAGCAGATTAGCAAAGCGGTAACCCAAATGGAGCAGGTCACGCAGGCCAACGCCGCCAGTGCGGAGGAAAGTGCCAGTGCAGCCGAGGAACTGCGCTCGCAAGCCCGGGTGCTTCACCGCTCCGTGGATGAGCTCCGGGCCTTTGTGGAAGGCAAGATGGCCGCCAATACGACGGCGGCCGGGGCGAAGCCAGCACCCGCGGGCGCCAACGGCGTGTCCACCAAGCGAAACGAGCCAGTGCTTGGCAATAAACCAGTCCGCAAGCAGGACGCATTGCGCGTGGGCTAGCGCCGCGCTCGGGTCCACCACGGAACCGGCCCGAGCTGCCGAGGCGCGGCCGCCGACTTACGACAACTTCGGCAGTTCGTATCCCTTACGGCGTGGCCGTGAGAGGAACCGGTTGGCCTCGTCATCCCCCGCGAATTGCTCCGCCTTGGGATTCCACTTCAACGGCCGCTGCACCGCCCGGCAAATATTCACCAAGTGACAGAGCGTGGTGGCACGATGGCCGGTTTCCACATCGGCGTTGGTCTTCTTCCGTGATCGCATGCAGTCGAAGAAGTTCTGGATATGGGGAATGGACTCATGATCGCCCTGAGGTGTCACCGGAGGGGCATTCTGGCGCAGTTCCTTGGGATCAGCTGTATAATCTCCCCGTAGAATCTCGATCCGCCCTTTGTCCCCTACAAAGATGGCGCCCAGATCCTCCATGCCCCGTCGCTTGGCCGCCATCTTGAGCAGCACGCCGTTGGCGTAACGCATGGTGATGGGACAGAGCGGCCCGGTGCCCTCGGGAGTGATTTCCACCGGACCGGTGTCGTCCAGCCCCATGCCGCATTGGGCTTGGTCGAAGCTGTGGGTGCCCCAACCGGTGACGCCCCAGACCTGGCCGCCGCCGTCGTAGTCGGTCCAGTCCGACCAGGCGTTCTGGAGTTCGCGGTAGTAAGGGCGCAGCGCGGTCTGGTTGCACCAGTGATCCCAATCCAACCCCTCGGGAATGGGCTCCGGATCGGGTTCTTTGGCCTTCCACACCTTGGGTCCCTCGAAGTTGCAGGTGATCACTTCGCGCAGTCTGCCGATGGCCCCTTCGCGCACCAGTTTGCTGGCATGCATATTGATTGGCATCGAGCGTTGCTGGGAACCCGTCTGGAAGACCACCTTGTACTTCTTGACCGCCTTGCGGAGGACCTTGCCTTCATCGATGGTCAGGGTAATCGGTTTCTCGCCGTAGATATCGCAACCGGCCTGCATGGCGGTAATCATGGCCAGCACCCGCGCGTGGGTCGTGGTTTCGACGAAGACCGCATCCAACTTCTGCTCTTCCAGCATCTTGCGGTAGTCCTGGTAGAGCTTCCAGCGATCTCCCCCCGGCATCGTCTTCGCCGCGTCCTGGCAGCGCGGCAGGAAGCAGTCGGCCACGGCGGCAATCTCGGCCCCCGGCAGGGCTTCCTTGCCCATGATCCACCGCGCCCGGCCGCCCACACCAATGAAACCCACCCGGATGCGGTCGTTCGCGCCCAACCGCCCCTTGGCGGCCAGGACGCGGTTGCTGACTACCATCGGGAAGGCCAGTCCGGCCGCGGCTGCGGCCGCCCGCCCCAAGAAACGGCGACGATTGAAGGGAGCGTGAGAAGATTCGTGGATCATAAGATATTTGCCGCCATCGGTCCCGTACCGGCCTTGCGCCTATGCAGGCAGCGGAGCCGCATTCCGAACCGTTCAGCGTGCGGCCGCACCCTAGGGCAGAGGACTGCGGCCGGTCAAGATGCCTCCGAATTGCTTGGACCGTCCTGGCGGGCAGGGTTCTGACGGGCCGACGCACGAGCTTGACCGCGAACGCCTGCGTTTCTAGGCTTCGAGTATGTTCCGAGGAAAAAGCGGATGTCTGGGCCGGCGTCAAGCCGGTTGGGTGGTTGCCATCACCGTCGCACTGGGCTGGAGCCTGCTGGCGGAAGCCGGGGTCAGCCTGAAGAAGGCGCCGGATAAGATCACGGTGGAGATCGATGGCACCCTCTTCACCGAGTTGCATTTCGGCACCAACGCCTCCCGCCCCTACCTCTACCCCATCATCGGGCCGGACGGCGCCCGCATGACCCGCCACTGGCCCATGGAACAACTGGCTGGCGAAGACCATGACCATCCCCACCACCGCTCGTTTTGGTGGGCGCACGGCGAGATGAACGCCCAGGACTTTTGGTCGGAATCCCCCAAGGCGGGCCGAACCGTCCAGACGGAGCTGATCGAAGCCACCGCCACCGACACGGGGGCCATCATCCGCACCCGCAACCGGTACGTCGCCCTCGATGGCAAGGTAGTCGCCACGGACAAGCGCGCGCTCCGCATCCCCTACCGCAAGGACGACCGCATGATCGATTTCGAGATCACCGTCCATGCCTCCAGCGGCGAACTGAAACTCGGCGACACCAAGGAAGGCACCATGGCCATCCGGGTGGCGGAGTCGATGCGGGTGGTAAAGGACAAGAAGCCCGGCGAGGGCCACATCGTGAACAGCGAGGGTCTGCGCGACGGAGACACGTGGGGCAAGCGCGCCAAGTGGTGCGACTACTTCGGCCCGGTGGACGGCAAGACCGTCGGCATAGCCATCTTCGATCACCCCACCAATCCCCGCCATCCGACCTGGTGGCACGTGCGGGATTACGGCCTGTTTGCTGCCAACCCGTTTGGCATCCACGACTTCGAAAAGAAGGCCGCCGGTGAAGGCAACCTCATCGTCCCTGCCAACGGCAAACTCACCTTCCGCTACCGTTTCTACTTCCACCGGGGCAATGAGAAGGCCGGCTTGGTAGCCGAGCGCTATCAGGAATACGTCACTTCGCAGCCTTGATCACCCCCAAAGCCCTCCTCCCCTATGCCCAGCCAAACTTGCTCCACTAATCGTCGCAACTTCCTGAAGGCCACTCTGCTGGCGGGCGCCGGCTTGGGGTTGGCGCCAGCCTTCACGGCCTGCTCCAGCACCAAGGCAGCCGCCGCCAAGGGCGTGGTCGTCCGTGCCAACGAGGAAATCCGCGTGGCCATCATCGGCTTCCGCGGCCAGGGTGGCAGTCACATCAGGAGCCTGCGCGAGCTGGCCAAGACGGAGAAGGTCCGCATCGTGGGGTTGTGCGATGCCGACCGCGACGTTCTGGATAAGGGGGTAAAGGAGTTCAAAGACCAAGGCCAGTCCGTTCAAGGCTATCAGGATCTCCGGAACCTTCTGGAAAGCCGCGAGATCGATGCAGTTTCCATCGCCACGCCCAACCACTGGCATGCGTTGGCGGCGATCTGGGCCGTGCAACACGGGAAGGATGTGTACGTGGAGAAGCCGGTTTCCCATAACGTGTGGGAAGGGCGGCAGATCGTCCTGGCGGCGCGCAAGTACGGCCGGATTGTGCAGACCGGCACCCAATGCCGTTCCAGCAGCGGCATCCGCGAAGCCGTCGAATGGGTCCAAGCCGGGAACCTGGGCAAGATTCTTGTCTCCCGCGGCCTCTGCTACAAGCGGCGGGCCAGCATCGGGAAGGTCAATAGCCCGCAAACCCCGCCCCCCGGCGTCGATTACGATCTGTGGTGTGGACCGGCCCCGAAGGAACCGCTCATGCGGAAGAACCTCCACTACGACTGGCATTGGGTCTGGCCAACCGGCAACGGCGACCTCGGCAACCAGGGCATCCACCAGATGGACATCGCCCGGTGGTTCCTCGGCGAACCCGCGCTCTCCCCGATGGTCTTCAGCGTGGGCGGGCGGTTGGGTTACATTGATGACGGCACCACTCCCAATACCCAGATCGTTTACCACAACTACGCGAAGGCACCGCTGATCTTCGAGGTGCGCGGACTGCCCGAGAAGTCGGGGTCCGACAAGATGGGCAAGTTCATGGGCGCGGGCGTAGGCGTGATCGTGCATTGCGAGGGCGGCCATGTGCTGGTGCCCGACTACAACAGCGCCATTGCCTTCGACAAGGAGGGCAAGGAGATCAAGAAGTTCGCCGGCTCCAGCAGCCATCATGGCAACTGGCTCAAGGCCGTCCGCAGCCGCAAGGTGGAAGACCTGCATGCCGACATTCTGGAAGGCCATCTCTCCAGCGCCCTCTGCCATACCGGCAACATCTCGTACCGCCTGGGCCGCCAGCAAGACCCGGCGGCCATCCGCGAAGCCATCAAGGCCGACCGCGACGCCGAGGCCACTTTCCAGCGCATGGTGGAGCACCTGGGCGTGAACCAGGTGGATGTGCAGACCTCGAAGCTGACGCTGGGACCGGTGCTGAAGATGAATCCGAAAAAGGAACGCTTCTCCGGCAACGCCGCCGCTAACGCGATGCTCACCCGCGACTACCGCGCGCCGTTCGTGGTGCCGGAGAGGGTGTGAGGGGGCTGCGGCAGTAGGTATGATGGAAAGCGGCCTTGCGACCAAGTGAAGACCACGCGCATTCTTGTTGGCGCTGGGGGTGGGCTAGTAATCGGCCTCGCGTGTTTAGTACAGGTTCTCGGCTGGGCTTCGTGGTTCCCTGAGGGGCCGTTCGAGGTCCTCCACACGCCAGCCCTGTTGCTGACGACTGGTTTGGTTCACGGGGAAGCCGGCTGGAGCGTAATTCCCTTCGCAGTCGTCGCACAATGGGTTCTTACCGGGGCGGTCGTCGGCCTAGTCTATCATGTCAGACGCGAATCATGACGAAGGACTTCATGGTGCCGGGTCCGTGCCCTCACGCTCCCCTGCAAGCCCCCGAACGGGGGCGGTAATTGTGGGAGCCCAGGCCAACGGCCTGGGTTTACGGTTGCGGTAGGGAACGCGAGCCCTGTAAGGGCGAGATTGTGATCCCCCTCATCCGAATCGTTCGACCTATCTCGCGCTTTCAGTGCTCGAAAAATAGCGACGAATCTCACTGTCCTGGAGCTTTGCCCCAGGCTCCCGCAATCCCGCGCCTCCGGCGCTTCGAAGATGCCGCTCTCGCTAAGCTCGTTCGCAAGGGAGCCGGTTGCCCAACCGTCATCAAACGCGCAGTCTGCCTGGAACCACGCGTCCGGCGCTTCGGAAACGCCCCGCTCACGGAACGGCCTGACGCCCTGGGTTGCGTCCCTCACGCTCCCCTGCAAGCCCCCGAACGGGGGCGGTAATTGTGGGAGCCCAGGCCAACGGCCTGGGTTTACGGTTGCGGTAGGGAACGCGAGCCCTGTAAGGGCGAGATTGTGATCCCCCTCATCCGAATCGTTCGACCTATCTCGCGCTTTCAGTGCTCGAAAAATAGCGACGAATCTCACTGTCCTGGAGCTTTGCCCCAGGCTCCCGCAATCCCGCGCCTCCGGCGCTTCGAAGATGCCGCTCTCGCTAAGCTCGTTCGCAAGGGAGCCGGTTGCCCCACCGTCATCAAACGCGCAGTCTGCCGGCAACCATGCCTCCGGCGCTCAGAA
>CAYYMW010000172.1:0-14052 GCA_964472515.1 uncultured Verrucomicrobiota bacterium
GGGGGGGCGGTGTTTGAGGGCGGGATGCTCCGGCTGGTGGTCCGCGTCCACGAGTTCCACCCGCACCGGAGCGTCGCGGAGGCGGGTGGCGGGGAGTTCGCGGAGCCAGGCGACGTTTTCGGAGGGCGTGGCTTCGCGCACGAAGCAGTATAACTCGTAAGGCTCCGTCCCCAGATCGACAAACCCTACATCGCGCACGTTGTAGCGGCAGGCGAGCGTCGGGGCGGGGTGCAACACGCTTCCGAGCAGGAGCGCGCCGAGCCAGGGGGTGAGTCTCATCGGAGCAGGGCGCTTACCGGGCGGCCCGCTGGTCGCCCGCGCCATAGCTGAGGACCTGCCCGCCCTCGAGGGTCACGACGGCGCGACCGGCCGCATCGAGCGCGAGGCCCCAGGGGACGGTCACGCCGGGCATCATGTGCGCCCACAACGGCCGGCCGTTCTGAAGGTCGAAGGCGCAGAGTTCCGATCCCCGGGCGACGACCAGTGCGTTGCGGCCCAGGGCCACCGCCGTGACGTCCTTGCAGCGGGCCTCCCAGAGCGGTTCCACGCCGCGGAGCTTCGGCTTGCCCCAGCCGGTGGCGAGGCGTTCGGCCCGGTTTTCCTCCACGCGCGGATAGCAGCTCACCTTGGATTCCGTCAGGTTGCAGGCCCAGGTGAAGTCCCGCCCTTCGCGGGAGCCCACCCAGGTCTTGTCGGTTACGGAGGCATCGTAAACCTTGTATTTCGGGTGGGCGTAGAAGGGTTGGCCTCCCACCATGACCTGGTTGCCCACCAGGTACAGTTCCGCCCCGCGCGGGCTTTCCGAGGCGGGGACGTTGTTGTTCACCACGCGATGGACCAGCCCGAGGTCGCTCAGGCACTTCCCATCCGCCAGGTCATACACGCCGGGCGACACCACGTTGCCGCCCGCGAGCCACAGTTTGCCTTCGTGGATGAGCATGTTTCCCTGCACGCTCACGCCCGCCATCGTTTCAGGGTCCAGATGGCCGGAGGTGTTGTTCTGCCACTTGAGCCGGCCGGTCGCGGCGTCGAGCGCGTAGACGTGGGTGCCGTCGTAGTTGACGATGCCCGCGGCCACATAGGCGACTCCGTCCTGGACGAGCACCCCGCTGGCCGCCGGCCAGGTCGAGAGCAGTTGCCCGTAAACGGGAATCCGCCGTTCGGCGGGGGCCGCGCGGAATTTCCACAGTTCCCGCCCGGTTTTGGCTTCGAGGGCATAGACCCAGCCGTCTCCTGAGGCGACCAGCGCCCGGCCTTGCCAGATCGTGGGCGGGAACCGGACGTTGCCGCCGGTGTAGGCCTTCCACACCTCCCGGCCGCTGCTGGCGTTCAGCGCGCGAACGATGCCGTCGGAGCCGCTGAGGAAGATCATCCCGCCGGCGGTGGTCGGCGCGGTGGGGGTCATCTCGGTTACCGGGGTGGTTTGCCAAAGGCGGCCGCTTCGCGTGGGAACGGCCGCTTCGCTCATCGCGGAAGCCGTGTTGTCGGCGCGGTAGGTGCGCCAGTCTTGCGGGGCCTCTTGGAGGGCCTGGACCGGCGCGTCCGGATGGTCGCCGCGCACGAGGCGTTCGGACTCTTTGGACGGTTGGGCAAAATCGAAAGTGCCCGCCGGTCCGAGGCAGGTGATGCCGTAGAGCGTGAGGTTGCAGTCGCAAACCGACGGCCACCAATAGAGCAGGCCGTTGGCAATGGTCACGCCGTCCTGGCACTGGGCGCGCATGGGGGAGATCAGTTGGGCGCGGTCGCTTTGCTTGTCCCAGCGGGTGGAGCCGCCGCTGGCCCGGCAGAAGATGGCGTCGATGGCCCCGGTGGGGCGGGTGCAGGCGCGCCGGCCCAGCTTCACCTCCTCCAGGATCTTGCCCGTGAGGGGCTCGAACTTCCGGCTGACCTCGCTGTCGATCTGTCCGCTGAGGGCGTAGACGCCGTCCTCCTGGATCACGATCTGGTAGTTGTTGTAGGGATGGCTCCACAGCAGGCGGCCGTCTTCCGCCGCCAGGGCGAGCAGGCGTCCCATCGTGGGGCCGGCAAAGTAGAGCGCCTGGTCGCTGCACTTGGCGTAGGCCGTGGTGCGCCAGTTGGTGCGCCAGTCCTGCCGGTTTAGCGAGGTCCCCAAAGCCTCGAAGAGGTCGGGGGAGGTGGCCTTGGTCTTCCGCCAGAGTTCACGACCCGTCTTGGTATCGAGGCAGGCCAGATACGCTCCGGGCGCGAAGAGGAACAGGCGGCCGTTCTTCAGGCACAGGGCCCGGCTGTCCATGTCCTCGGATTCCTGGTGTTTCCAGAGAATCTTCTTCGTGGCCGGATCGATGGCGACTACCGTGCGACCGAATCCCCACGCATTGTCGGGCTGGTTGTAGCCCGGCGAAAGCGGGTCCCACGGCCAGCCGTGGCGGTCGCTCCGCATCCGGATGACCGGGTCGCGGGGTTCGTCCGGCCCGACCAGGGCGCAAAGCACGCCGTCCTCCAGCGCCATCCATTTCCAGAATGTCCCGCCCGCCACTTCGGCGGGGATCGTTATCTCGTCCCGCAATGCTCCGGTGGCGGCGTCGATCACCTGGCAGGACTTCTCGTCGGCGTAGTAGAGGTGCTGTGGCGTGGCGATCAACGTGCTGCGATGGACCATCAGGCCCGGCGTGATAGGGCGGCGCCAGAGGAACGCGCCGTTGTAGCCGTTGAAGGCCGCCAGCGTGTTCAGCCACGGCTCCTCGCGTTCCTTGAAGGCGATGTGCCCAAAGAGCTTGAACACGCGTCCGGCCGAGGCCACCGCCACCTGGGGCAGGGGGGCATACCGGGGATCGCCCAGGAATTGGGTCAGATACGGCCCTTTGGCCAACCGATCCCGCGAGGCGGGGTTGTTGTCGGGCCCGTGGTACGGGTGGCTCCAATCGTCGCTCCCCGGCGGGACCGGCTTGGTCAGCTCCCGTTTGCCGAGGAAGGCTTTGCCCTGCGGCCGCAGCACTCGCAAGGTCTCGGCGTCGGGCACGGTGACGCCCTCTCCGGCGACGACGAGCGCGTCGGCCAGGTTGTCGGCGAGATACAACGTTGACGCGGCGCCGTGCTCGACAAACACCCGCGTGCCGTACCACCCGGCGGCATCGGCGGCCCGGCGGGCGGCTTCCACGGCCTTGGCATCCGTCAACTGCACGTACACGAGCAACTCGCTCTTCGCCGCGAGTTCAAGCGCCAGGGTGGCGTTGGTCCCCCCCACCACGGCACACAGGCCGCGCGGGCTGCCGATCTGTTGGAGCACTCTGGCGCAAACCGCGCTGGCGGCGGTGCCTTCGGCGCCATGGACTGCCCCGCCAGGCCAGATGCCGGCGAGGCCCAGCCAGATGGAGCAGAGCCAGCGGCTCGAATCGTGGCTCCTGGGGCGGGAAACGCATGGCGAGGTTTTCATCGGCGATGCCTTCGGTTCGGGGTTGGCGTTGGTTGCGCGACCATCTTCGAACGACTGATAAGGCACATTGACGCAAATAATCCACGAGAGCAAGCCTCGGGCTTTGGCAGAGGAGGTGACGGTTGGGCGGGTTGCCACGGAGGGGGCATCATGGGAGCCGAGGTTGGCGGCCGGTTCGAGGCCAGCCGGGTTGGCGCCACGATTCCCTCATGCGAGAGGGGCCGAGCGGAAGGCAACGTTGATAAGATGGCGGAATACTCCCCGGGTATTGCCTCTGTCCGCCTTGACTTGGCCCGGCATGGCCAGTACGTTGCCCAAGCCAAACGGCCCATGTCAGCCGACACTCCGATTTGCCAGCGGTGTCCAGCCTGCACAGCCCTCCTTGCCGGTTGGCTGCTGACTTTGGTCGGAACCTCGTCCGCGACGGCTGCTGGCACCAACAGCCTCTCGGCCTATTCCCAAGCGCCCGAGTGTGCCGAGGCGGCGGCCCGGGGCAGGCTGCCCGCGCTGGACGAACGGCTTCCCGCGCGGCCGCTGCTGGTGAGGCCGGTGGAACGCATCGGGCGCTACGGGGGCACGTGGCACTTGGCCATCCTCAGCCCCAACGACACGGATATCCTCTATCGCACCATCGGGTACGAGAACCTGGTTTCCTGGGATGCCAACTGGACGCATGTGGTCCCCAATGTCGCGGAGGCTTACACCGTCAGTCCGGATGCCAAGGAATACACCTTCCGCCTCCGCAAGGGGATGCGCTGGTCGGACGGGGCGCCCTTCACGGTCGACGACATCCTGTTCTGGTTCGAGGATGTCTACAGCGTCTATGGCGGGGCGGAGCGGCAATGGCTGGGGAGGGACCTGAAGGTCGAGCGGGTGGACGGCCAGACCGTGCGGTTTCGTTTCGACCAACCCCACGGATTGCTGCTGGAGTACCTGGCCAGCCCCAACGTGGCCGCCCCCACGACGTTTCCCAAACACTACCTGCAGCAGTTCCACCCGCGCTATCGTCCGGACGCCGAGCGGTTGGCCCGGGAAGCCGGTTTCGCCAGTGCCGCCGAGCGGTTGCAGCGGGCGGCGTTCCTCTTCTCCGCGCAGCAGTACTTCAAAGGCAAACCCACGCTTGGGGCCTGGGTGACGACCAATGAACTGCCTGGGAAGCTGGACTCCATCCAGTTGGCGGGAACCCGCTTGATCGCGGTGCGCAACCCTTACTATTGGAAGATTGACCCGGCGGGCCAGCAGTTGCCCTATCTCGATCGGGTCGAATTTCTGGTGGCCTCGAACCCGGCCGAGATTGTGGAATTGGGCCTGCAAGGCAAGCTCGACATGCAGTATTTCTATCTGGGCGGGGAGGAAAACCGCCAACGCTTCGAGACGGGCGCGCCGACTGGCGGCTTCCGGCTGTTCCGGCGTCTGCTGAGTGTGTCAAGCGCCGCCGCGTTAAGCCTGAACCTGAACCACCCCGATCCCGAACTGCGCCGGCTCTTCAACGACCGCAACGTCCGCGTGGCTCTGTCCATCGCCTTGGATCGCGCCCGGATGGCCGCCGAGATCGGCCTTGGCTTGGGGCAACCCTACCAACTGGCTCCCCGGCCGGAATCGCCCTTCTACGACGAGCGGTTGGCACATCAGCACACCGAATACGATCCCGCGCGCGCCGCCCGGTTGCTGGATGAAGCCGGCCTGGCCCGCAAGGATGCCGAGGGCTTCCGCCTGCGCGCCGACGGCAGCCGGCTCAGACTGCGCCTGAGCATTTGTGACAACCCCTACTGCACCGTGTTGTGGCGCGAGGTGGCGCGGGCGGTGGCGGCGGCGTGGAGCAAGGTGGGCGTGGAGACGGTGGTGGAGGAGCTTCGCCGTCAGGAACTCTACGCCCTGAAGAACGATCGCACCGCGCACGACGCGGTCATCTGGGAAGGGGAAGGCGGCAGCGACCCCCTGCTCGAAACCCGGTATTACCTGCCTACCACCTGGGAGTCCAACTACGGCATCCGGTGGTACAAGTGGTGGGCCGGGGACCTTGGGGCGGGGGAGGAGCCGCCGGCGGCGGTCAAGCGGCATTATGAGCTGTTCGCCCAGTTGCGGGCGCAAGTCGGGCTGTCCGCCCAGAAACGGCTCATGCGACAGATTCTGGAGCTTTCCGCCGACCAGTTCTATGCGATGGGAATCTGTCTCCAAGGCCCCGGCTTCGGCGTTGTCCGTGAGCGTTTTCGCAACGTACCGCTGGTGATGCCCAGCGCTTGGAGCTATCCCAGCCCCGGGCCGACGCTTCCCTGTCAGTACTTCCTCGCACCATGACCCTTGACCGCCCCACCTCCGGCTGGCGCTGGCCCGCTGGCGGCCTGACCTTCAAACTGGCCCTGACCGTGCTGCTGGTGGAACTGGTGGCCATGCTTTGTCTGGGGTTCTACTACTCGCAGCGCTTCAACCAGCAAGTGGACAACGAAATGCTCGCCCGCGTGCGCCTCCCCGGGCAGTTGATGACGCGCGGGCTCCTCAGCTACGATGCCGTGGAACGCGCCGACGTGATGCACAACCTGGTCGGCGACGGCGTGGTGGACGCGCTGATTCTGGGGCTCGACGGCAACGTCTTTCACTCCCTCGATCCCGGCCGGAAGACGGAGGTCTACTCCGCGTTTCTCGGGCTGAGTCCGGCCGAGTTGCGTCAGCTTCCCCCGGAGGGGCGGGTGCGCGTGGAGGCGGAAACAGGGCGCTCGTACGTCACGAGTCTGACCCCGCTCCTGGCGGCGGCGGGGCAGTTCCCCTTTGCGTTTGCCTACATTCGGGTCAGCGCCCAGGGGGCCGATCAGGCCAAGGCATCCATCACCCGCACGTTCGTAATGGGGGGGGCGGTGGTGCTGCTGGTCACTTGGGGGGTCATCACCGGGTTCATCTACCGCGTGATCAGCCGCCGGGTGCATCGGCTGATGGACGTTACCCGCCGGCTCGGCCAGGGCGAGTTGTCCGCCCGGGTCACACTGCCGCCGGCAGCGGACGATCTGGGCCGGCTGCAGGAGGGGGTCAACTCCATGGCCGGGCGCCTGGAGCAGACCATTCGAGAGCTGCGCGACAAGATCGGGGAGTTGGACGAGGCCCACCAGAACCTCCGTCAGCAGAAGGGTTTCCTCGATACCCTGCTGGGCCATCTGCCGGTGGCGGTGTCCGTCAAGAATGCGCGGAATGGCTTCCGCCATGAGTACTGGAACCGGCGCGCGACGGAGCTGTTTGGCGTGGCTCCCGAAGCCGTCCTGGGGCGAAGCGATCGCGATTGGCTGTCCCCCGCCGAAGCCGCTGCGCGGGAGGAGAAGGAGGCGGCTGCGCTCCAGAGTCCCGTGATCGCGGAGGGGATCGAGGAGGTGCCCGCGCCGGACGGCGGCCGGCGTCAGTTGCGCACGCTGCGGGTGCCGATTCGCGACGGCCAGGGCAGTCCGCTCTACCTGCTGACCATCGCCGAGGACGTCACCGAGCAGCGCCGCGCGGAGGAGGTGCGGCAGCGGCTCGAATCGCAACTGCGCCAGGCCCAGAAGATCGAAGCCATCGGCCGCTTGGCGGGCGGCATCGCGCATGACTTCAACAACATTCTTGCCGCCATTATTCCCGCCGCCCAAATGGCCCGCGAGGATGCCGCCGAACAGCCCGCGGTGCGCGAGAACCTGGACGAGGTGCTCAAGGCTGCGGAACGGGCGAGGAAACTGGTCCAACAGATTCTGGCCTTCAGCCGGCAGAGCAAGCAGGAACGCCGCGTCATCGCCTTGGGTCCCGTGGTGCGGGAAGCCCTGCGCATGCTTCGCGCGGTGCTGCCCGCCTCGGTGGAGATTGTCGAACACTTCGACGCCGCCGTGCCGACGGTGCGGGCCGACGCCACCCAGATCCACCAGATCATTGTCAACCTCTGCACCAACGCCGAGCACGCCATGCGCGGCCGGCCCGGCCGTCTGGAAGTGAGCCTGCTTGCCTACGAGGCCGGTCCGGAGGATGTCCAGCGCCGCGCGGGCATGCGCCCGGGTCCCCATGCCCGGATTACCGTCCGCGACAACGGCCATGGCATGGAGCCCGACGTGCTCAAACGCATCTTCGACCCTTTCTTTACCACGAAAGCGCCGGGCGAGGGCACGGGACTTGGCCTCGCGGTGGTGCATGGCATCGTCCAGGAACACGAAGGCGTGATCGAGGTCTACAGCCAGCCCGCCAAGGGCACCTCGTTCCACCTCTTCCTCCCGGCCTGCGCCGCCGGTCCTGAAGCCGCCACCGAAGCGCCCACGGCCATTCCGCGCGGCCAGGGCGAGCGAATCCTGTATGTCGACGACGAGCGGGCCGTTTGCGAGGTGGCCCAGCGCACGCTCGAAAAGCGCGGCTACCGCGTCGTGTGGCACACCAATCCCCAGGAGGCGGTGGCCCAGTTTACCGTGTCGCCCCGCCAGTTCGATCTCGTCTTTACCGACCTGACTATGCCCGGCATGACCGGGGTCGACCTGGCGCTCCACGTCCTCGCCGTCCGGCCGGACGTTCCGGTCATCCTTGCCACCGGCTTTGGCGGTGCTTGGACCTCCGAGAACGCCCGTCGGCTTGGGATTCGCGAAGTCCTGCTCAAACCCATCGGTCAGGACGAACTCTCCCTGGCCATTCACCGGACCTTGCGCGCGCAAGACCGACCGCCCTTGCCAGGCGGCCCAGCCTGACCAGCTCCTTCCCCGGGCTCTTTCCCGCAAGCGTGGCCGGGCGGCGATGGAGTTCGTTCCCTCCGGGGAGGACCTCCGCGTGCTGCTGGGGTGACCGCCGCCAGTGTGGGGAAGAAGCTCAAACAGAAGGCCTTCGCCGCGGCGGTCAGCCGCGACCAGATCCAGCGGGGGGGCGGATTTGCCCGGTCTGCCCTTGGATGAGCATATCCAGCACTTCATTTGCGCCCTGCAGGGGATCGCCCCTGCTTTGGGGTTGGCTTGAGGGCGCGCCGGTTCACCCGGGCCGGGAGACGAGGGCGTCGAATTCGTCGACGTGCCGCATGAATCCCGCGATCAACGCCCGGCGGCGGCGGTCAAGGAAGCCCGCCAGGCGGCGCAACGGCCCGGCTTCTCCGGGGTGGTCGGCAAGGTAATCCCTCAGGGCCTCCCGGAGCACCTGCGTATCCTGGATTTCCCCCATGCGGCGCTGATAATCGCGGTGGGCGTTCTCAGTCTGTTCGTCCAAGCCGGAGAGCGTGCAAGGCAGGGCTTCCCGCAGGTAACGGTATCGCTTGAACGCAACCCGAACTTGGTGGAGGGTGCGAGCCTCCCCGGGATCGACGGCCTTCAAGCGCAAACTCACCCGCGCGGCGGCCTTGGCCAGCGCCCGGCCAGCGCGAGCCTCCCAGTCGTTGCGGGGCATGCCGGGCCGGGAAGATCGGCGCAGGCGTTGGCAGAGCTTGCACACGCTTTCCCGCAGTGCCAAGCGGTCCACTCTGCGAAGCTGTCGGTCGAGTTTCCGTGCCCCCTTCCGTTCTTTGCGCGCAAGCGCCCGGCGAAACCCGAGAGACTCGGGAAAGGCGGCTGCCCGCGACTCCAGAAACTCGAGTTGAACCTGCGTGTCCCGGAGGAGGCTGCAGGCCTGCAGCCAGCGGTTGAGGCGACGGCGGACACGCTTGACCGGAAGGCCGGGCGCCAACCCCGCAACCAGCTCCCATTCCGAACGGAGGCGGCGGGCCGCCACCCGCAACTGATGCACATCCTCCCGGGAGAAGCCGTGTCGGCAGCGTTTTAGCCGTCGGCGAAAGTCCCGTTCGAGCGCCGCAGCGCTCTTGGCTAGGAACCGGGGCAGGTTGACGTGCTTTCGGCGAACGCCAAGCTTTCCGTTTCGGCACGCTGCCGCCTCGCCGCATGCGGGGCCGCCTGGTCCGCCACGAGAATCCCCAGGCGATGCAGGTTTGGGGCGAACTTGGCGGAGCACTTTCATCGGCACCTACCGTCCCCTTTCCACATGCCTCCCCTGTGCGCTGCGTTTGGCAACCGCGCGCCTCGGCCTGGGCTAGGATGCTTGCTTGGGTTTGGCTTTCGATTTGGCAGGTCTTGGTGCTTTTTTCAGCGCTTTCTTGAGCGCCTTCTCAGCGGCCTTGGCTGCTTGTTGGCTCGCTTGCGCTGCCCGTTTGGCGGCCTTATGGACCTGCCGCGCTCGTTTGGCGGCAGTCTTCGCCGCCCGCGCCTTGGCTTTCGCTTGCGTCGCCTGACGCGTTGCCGCCGCGGCGGCAAGCTCCAATTCGGACAGACTCACGCTTGGTTGTGAAGGCTCTTGACGATCAGCTTGGTTGCGCTTCATGGCATCGGATGGTTCTCGGCCGAATGGCTCAATCCGCTCCGACCCCTGCGAACCTCTGGGCGAGCCCGGGCGGAGCAAACGCCCAGACTAGGGTCGTCGGCTCCAAAGACAAGTTACAATCAGGTGACGAAAACCGCCAATGGCAGGCCGTTATGAGTTTGCCTGTGCCACCACCGATGGTGGGGTGCCGGCTCGCCCAGTGGGGTCGAGTCTGATCGAACGGAAGCATCTCTTCTGTAAGCTATTGGATATGAGTGTCTAATGCGAGCGCATCCGGCGATCACGGCGTCGCTTTCCTCCTTGAGGCAGGGGTGGCCCGCCGTCGCTCCCCGGTTCGTTTCGTCTGGGGCGAAACGGCTGTACGAGAGCATGCTGGCCTCCTGCGAACCGTCAGCGGTCACCGCCTCACCTTGGAGGACTGGATCAACCTGCTCCTCCGCCTGCGCCTTGCGCGGCTCCCCGCCGGCCCACCAGCGCCCGGCGAAGCCACGAAGCCTCCTGACGCACGCGCGCCGGAGCGGAGCATGGTTGGGCACAATTCTATTGTCGCCAACCGCGCCAGACCGTATAAGGGCCACCGGCTTGCCTTCCGGGCAGGCCTTCGGTCGTTCGTCTTCCGTCCAGTTCGGGGCTTCCCGGCGCGCGGAGCCGGGGCCAGAGCTGGTATCGAGAGTCAGTTAAGTATGCAGACACCAACCACAACCGCAGTGAAACCGACGTTGCAGACGCTGCCCGGGGACGATGTTCGCCAGATTATGTGGCGGTACGCCGACCGCTATGACCTGGCCATGCTCGTACAGTCCACCCGGGCGGTGGCGCGAGGGCCGGTGGCCCGGTTGGTGGCGGAGGGCGCGCGCAACACCCACGAGTGGACGCCCCAGAAGAACTCCCTGCTTCAGCATTTCGACGACAGCGGCATCACCGGCGCTTTTCTCGATCCCGGCCAGGGCGGGTTCCTGGAAGGGCCGAAGAACCTGGCGCTCGCCCTGGTGGCCTATGAGTTGGCCTGGGTGGATGCCGGGGCCGCGACGTCGAGCCTGGCGGGCAACCTGGGATTGGCCCCCATCCACGAACGCGGCACCAAGGAGCAGCGCGATTACTACATGAGCCGCAGCGCGCCGAAGGCCGGTTCGGATACCCCGCCGTGGCGCGGCGCGTTTGCCTTGACGGAGCCCCTGCCCTATGTGGGCGTCGAGACCGGCATGCTCAACGGCAAGGTGCGGGTGGTGGAATGGGAGGAGGGCAAGGAACCGGTGCTGCACGTGGACAAGCGCGGCCGGTTCATCACGGGGATGGGTTTTGCCAATTTCGTCACCGCCGCCGTGGATTCGGCGGACAAGCGGATCAAGGGCAGTTGCATGGTGATCCTGGAGGCGACCGATCCGGGCACGTTCGACCGCGGCACGCCCACCAAGAAGCTGGTCCACCAGCTTTCCTCGACGCGCGATCCCGTTTTCAGCCTCAAGATTCCCGCCAGCCGGATCATTGGGGGCTACACCGTCAAGGACGGCGTCATCATTCCCAAGTACTCTCATGGCGACATCATCGAGGCCGTCTTCCGCCGCACCCGTGTGACGGTGGGCCTGATGACCTCCGCCAAGCTGATCTCCGCCGTCGAGCCGATCATCCGGTACCAGCGCAGCCGGTTCCGGGGTGGGGAGTCCGGCACGCCGGGTTCGCCGCGGTACGACCTGGGCCTGCAGCAGAAGGAGGACGTGCTGCACCGCCTGGTGGATATCTGGGCCACGGGCGAAGCCAGCGCGTCGCTCGGATTTGCCGCCGCCCGCATGTTTGACGAGCTCGATCCGCTGGAGAAACGCAAGGACCAGCTCTTTGCCGAGCGGAAGATCGAGGGGAGCCGTGCGCAGATCAAGGCGCTGGCCAAGGTGCAGGCCGAGGCGCTCGAACTGATCGCGCTTTCCGCGAAACCAGAAAGCCAGCGCGACCAGGCCCGCTACGAGGCTCTCAAGGCCGATGAATTGGTGCAGTTCGCCCTGCTCGACGCCCAGGCCAATGTTTTCTGCCCGGCCTGCAAGTTGTGGAATACCGGCCATGGCGCCAACACCATGCGCGAGGCGGTCAGCCTGATGGGCGGTTACGGCGTGACCGAAGATTGCCCCGGATTCCTCGGGCAGAAGTGGATGGACGCCCAATTGGAGGCCACCTACGAGGGGCCGGAGGCGGTCCAACGCCGGCAGTTGACCATCACGATGACCTCGGAGGTCTTCCTCGCCCAGTTCAAGCAGTGGATCGCCGATTTGCGCCGCCTGGCGGCCGACCGCCCTGGCACCGGCGCCTGCTCGCTGGCCACCGCGATGCAGCTTTGGCTCTGGACACTCGAGCACCTCCAGACTGCCACGGATGCCGACGGCGCCAAGCTCTACCACGGCACGCGCCAGGGCGTCACCTTTGCGTTGGCGGACACCCTCTGCTGGCTGTTGGCGGCGCGCGGATTTATCCTCGATGTCGTGGAACTCGAAAGCAAAGGCCCGCAAAACCCGGCGCTGGCGGACGCCCTGCCGGGGTTGGCCTCGTTCTACACGGATCTGACGCATGTCCAGGTTGCCCGCACGGCGGGCGAAGTCGGCCGTGTCTGCGCTGAGTTGGTCTACGGCTACAACCGGCATCCGGCGTGGGACTCCGCCGCGTGCCAGGCCTGCTACGGCACGGAGGACTTGGATTCGCTCGAGGGCATCATGCCCGGCATCGCCTCGCTGGCTCCGGCGTGCTCGGATGTCACGCCCGTCGGCGCGGTGCATCCGATCAAGGCCGGGCCGTGCGCGAGCTTCCGTGGGATCGAGCAGTTCGCCACGCTGCGCATGAAGCTCGATGGCTGCCTGACCGGCGCCCGTCTGGCCAAGGACCGCGCGGCCGAGGAGTTGACGAAGGTCATGATTCCCGAGGCGATCGACTACCCGGCGTAGCGTGGCGGTTCTCCGGTGCGGAGAGAGCGCACCCGCCGCGTAGTCTTGCCCGCGCAGCTATGTCCGGCCCATTGTCAGCGACTGCGACTGACCGCGCTGCGGAAGCGGCGCGGTTCAGCCCCGCCCGGGAGGCTTGGCAGCGGTTCTGTCGCAATCGCCTGGCGGTCGTGGGCGGCGTGTTCCTGCTCGGCTTCCTGTGGGTGGCCGTGCTCTGGCCGTGGATCGCCCCCTATCCGCCGGACCAACTCAGCGACGACCGTCTGTTGGAGCCCACCTGGCGCCATTGGTTTGGCACGGACGTGCACGGGCGCGATCTGCTCAGCCGGGTCCTCTTCGGGACGCGCATTTCCCTGGCGGCTGGCGCCATCGGCGCGGGGATCAGCCTGGTCATCGGCGTGCTCTGGGGCTCGGTGGCCGGCTATCGCGGCGGCCGCTGGGACGGCGTGATGATGCGCGTGGTGGACCTCCTCTACGCGCTGCCCACGGTGGTGTTCGTCATCGTGCTGCTTGCGGTGAGCCAGGGGATTACCGACCAACTGCGCGGCGGCGCTTTCGGAGATCGCCACGCCCGGTTCATTCAGTGGGGTGTCCTGTTTGCCGGGTTGGGGGCGGTGTCCTGGCTGACGATGGCCCGGATCGTGCGCGGGCAGGTGCTGGCGTTGCGTCAGACGCAGTTCGTCGAAGCCAGCCTTGCGCTTGGGGCTTCCCATACCCGCGTGCTCTTCCGGCACATCCTGCCCCATACGGCGGGGATCATCATCATCTACCTGGCGCTGACCGTGCCCTCGGTGATGTTGTACGAGTCCTTCCTCAGCTACCTGGGTTTGGGGGTGCAACCACCCCAGGCGAGCCTGGGGTCATTGCTCGCCGAAGGCGCCACCCAGATCAACCCCATCCGCACCCGCTGGTGGCTGCTCCTCTTCCCCGCGTTGAGCCTGGGCTCCCTGCTGCTCGCCCTCAACCTCCTCGCCGACGGCCTGCGCGACGCGCTGGACCCGCATGCCGAATAGGAGTGCTCTCTGACTCAATCCACGGTGCCCGCCGCGGCATGCCAAGGCAACGTGCGAGGGAATAATCGATGGGCCGCTCTGAGCTGGAGGGCAACTTGCGGGAAACCGGCAGGGTTCAACCGCCATAAGCCTTGCGCAGCTTGCCGCTCTTCGTATAGATGCCCGCCCGGACCAGGGTGCCGAACAGTTCGCTGGGGGACATGGCAGAGGCTTTTCTTATGGCGCGATCCACCAAGCTCCGCATTTCTTTGCGGGTTCTCGGCGGGGCTGCGTAGTTCGTCGCTTCTGCGCTCATGCCAAACCAAACAAACCCCTATTCGGCGAGATTGTCAACGTTGGGCTTGAAGTAGCCAATCACCGCCGAGGCGTCCCTGACCGCGATCTGGATGTCAAAACTCTTTAGAAATGTCCCCTGTTTAACTCACGAGAGAATGTCCCC
>CAYYMW010000173.1:0-14021 GCA_964472515.1 uncultured Verrucomicrobiota bacterium
ACCCGGAAGATGGCGGATTCAATTACCGGGCTGTACTGCCCGCCCAGCGCGAATCCAGCGGCCTCCACCACGTTGCCCGGCTCGAGGCGGTTCGTTTGCGTGGACTCCACCACAATGCCTCCGCTCTCGTCCCGCAGCGCGAACCAGCGCCCCGGATAAGCCAGCGTCACCGTGCCGCGCAACCGGATGCGGCGGCCGTACGCCTCGCCGCCCGCGTAGGAGAGCACCCGCCGGGCTTTCCAATAAGGGCCGGCAAAAGGGTCGGCCGGGGCGGGATCGAGCACCTCGACGAGGTTCGCGTCCGGCACAATCAAGTGGACGCCGGTGTACTGCCCCTTGGGGTTGTAATGCGTCGCGGCCACCCCGCGGACGCGTACCCGGGCGTCTGGCAGATTCGTCCCCCAACCGGGGGGCGACTGCAGCACCCGCGCGCTCATATGGATCCGGCCATTGGCCATCACCAGCAGCCGGTGCCCCCAGCTCTCCTCGGACTCATGCACCACGGCTTCCACCTCGACCCACTGGCTGTCGGTGCTTCCCGAATTGAGTTGCTCCAACGTCACCCGCTTGGGTTCGGGCAGCGGAGCCCGCCCGAGTACCCGCGCCTCATCCGCGAGCAGGAACGGTGCGAACCGGCCGGGATCGGTCACGCCGCGAAGCTCGACCAACTGCCCCAGTTGCAGCGGCCACGGCGGACGATACGCGTAGAAGTACACCCCGGCGGTGCCATCCTGGATGAACATCAGATCCGCCCGCGGTTCGTAACAGGTGATCACCCCTTGAACGCGCGCCGGGAGCTTTCGGGCCGCCTCTTCGGGTCCCAGCGCCAGAATCTGCCGGGCTTCCGTCAGAAGATTGGTGACCGGAGGGGAGACGGCACCCAGCGCGCACCCGGCCAGCACGCCACCGGCCAGGAGGACAACCCACGTGCGCCAGGCCCACTGGCTTCGCCTAGCCTGCCCGATGCCGGGCCAGTCGACGCTGGCAAACCAACTCATGATGGCCCTGCCGGAAGCAAAGCCGGGGAAAGGCCGAGCCCAAATCGACGCCGCGTGACCGGGGGGAACGCTGGGCGGACCAAGCCTCCCTCCTGCTGGATGGGTGGTGCAACGGCGCTCGTCAGGTGGGGTCACTGGGAACGATTTGGCGGCTCGAACGCAGGGCGGCCATAAACGCGCTGGTAGGCTTGGCAGAAGGGGCAGATCCGGTGTTCCACCTTCGCCACGACCCCGTACGCAAAGCCCTTCCCTTTGGCCCGGGCCTGCCGGCAAAAAGGGCAGGCCAGACACACCTTCGCCAGAGCGCGATCCAGCCGCGTGGCCTTTGCCGCGGCCACGTCGCGGCTTGGCCCGCGCGCCGGATTCGATGCGGCTTCAGGTTGAGACGGCACTCTGGTTGCCCTTGTTCTGCACAAATACCAGTTTGTCCGCTTCCACGGTTACCGAGATCGGCTCATGTTCGTTGAAGACGCCACGGATGATCTCTTCCGCCAGCGGATCTTCCAGATAGCGTTCCACCGCCCGCCGCATCGGCCGGGCGCCGTAGGCCGGATCGAAACCCTTCTCGGTCAGGAAGTCCTTGGCCTTCACGTCCAACTCCAAGCGGATGTTCTTATGTTTCAGACGGACCATGACTTTCGCCACCTCGAGGTCGAGAATCTGGATCAGGTCAGGCTTGCTCAATTGCCGGAACACCACCACGTCGTCCAAGCGGTTCAAGAACTCCGGACGGAACACCCGCTTCGCCTCTTCCATGATCTTGTCCTTCATCCGTTCGTAATTCTGCTCCTCGGAGGCCGAACCGAACCCGATCGTGGTTTGTTTCCGCAGGCTCTCCGAGCCCACGTTCGAGGTCATGAGCACGATGGTATTCCGAAAATCCACCACCCGGCCCACGCTGTCCGTCAACTTGCCCTCTTCGAGAATCTGGAGGAGCATGTTCATCACGTCCGGGTGCGCCTTTTCGATCTCGTCGAACAGCACCACCGAGTAGGGCTTCCGGCGCACCTGCTCGGTAAGTTGACCGCCTTCTTCGTAGCCCACGTATCCGGGTGGCGAGCCCACCAGGCGCGAGACATTGAACTTCTCCATGTACTCGCTCATGTCGAGTTGGATGAGCGACTTGGCGTCGCCGAACATCTGCTCCGCGAGCGTCTTGGCGAGCAGCGTCTTGCCGACGCCGGTCGGTCCCAGCAGCGCGAACGTGCCGATGGGCCGCTTGGGATCCTTGAGGTCCGCCCGTGAACGGCGCAGCGCCTTGCACAAGGCCGTCACCGCCTCGCGCTGGCCGATGACCACCTTGGTCAGTTCCTCTTCCATCGCCAGCAGCTTCGCCGCTTCGCCTTGTCCCATCCGCTTCAGGGGTATCCCCGTCCACTTCGACACCACTTGCAGGATTTCCTCCTCGTCCACCTTCACGCGCTTCTCGTCGCGGTTGGTGCGCCAGGCATTGAGCACCGCCTCGAGCTTCTCCTTGGCCTGCTTCTCCTTATCGCGCATGGAAGCCGCGCCCTCGAAGTCTTGTTCCTTGATCGCCCGTTCTTTGCGCGTCTTGATCTGCTCGATCTCCGCCTCGAGATGCTTCACATCCGGCGGGCGCGTCATGGCGCCAATGCGCGCGCGGGAACCCGCCTCGTCCATGACATCGATGGCCTTGTCCGGCAGAAACCGCCCGGTGATGTAGCGGTCCGAGAGTTTGACGGCCGATTCGAGCGCCTTGTCCGTGAGTTCGATCTTGTGATGGTCCTCGTACTTGTGCTTGAGGCCCTTGAGAATCTGGACGGCTTCCTCGATCGAGGGGGGATCGACCATGACACTCTGAAACCGGCGTTCCAACGCCGCGTCCTTCTCGATGTACTTGCGGTACTCGTTCAGCGTGGTTGCGCCGATGCACTGCATCTCGCCGCGGCTCAGCGCCGGCTTGATGATGTTCGAGGCATCCATCGTCCCCTCCGCCGAACCCGCGCCGACGATCGTATGCAACTCGTCGATGAAGAGGATCACGTTCTTGGCCCGGCGGATCTCGTCCATCACGGCCTTGATCCGCTCCTCGAACTGGCCGCGATACTTGGTGCCCGCCACCATGAGCGCGAGGTCGAGCGTAATGACCCGCTTCTCGCGCAGCAGT
Organism: uncultured Verrucomicrobiota bacterium; assembly: GCA_964472515.1. GTDB lineage: Bacteria > Verrucomicrobiota > Verrucomicrobiia > Limisphaerales > J093 > CAYYMW01. The sequence goes on from CAYYMW010000173.1 coordinate 3,127, forward strand.
TCCGGCACGTTGCCCCGGGCGATCTCCTGCGCCAGGCCCTCCACGATCGCGGTTTTGCCCACCCCGGCCTCGCCGAGCAGGACCGGGTTGTTCTTGGTGCGGCGGCAAAGCACCTGGATCACCCGCTCGATCTCGTTGGTGCGGCCGATGACCGGGTCCATCTCGCCCTTGCGCGCAATCTCCGTCAGGTCGCGCCCGAACGCCTTCAACGCCGGGGTCTTGACGTCCCCCTTCTTCTCCGGTTGCGGCTTCTCCGGCTCTTCTCCGGCCGGGGTCTCTTCGGTGGCGTTGAAGTTGGGGTCCAACTCCTTCAGAATCTCCTTGCGAGTAAGCTCGATATCGACGTCCAGGTTCTTGAGCACGCGCGCGGCCACCCCGTCCCCTTCCCGCAGCAGCCCCAGCAGGATGTGCTCCGTGCCGACATAGGTGTGGTTGAGGGCCTTGGCTTCCTTCGCGGCCAGCGACAACACCTTCTTGACGCGCGGCGTGTAGGGGATGTTCCCGAGCATCTTCTGGTCCGGCCCCGTGCCGACCTGCTTCTCCACCTCCATCCGCACCGTCTCCAGGTCCAGACCCATTTTCTGCAAGACGTTGACAGCCACGCCTTGCCCGAGCTTGATGAGCCCCAGCAGGAGGTGTTCGGTGCCCACAAAATTGTGGTTGAACCGGTCCGCTTCTTTCCGCGCCAGCGCCAGCACCTGCTGGGCGCGCGGGGTGAAATTATTCAGCGATTCGTCGCTTGGCATAGGCAATTACTCGCAACGTAGCGTTATTCCAACATGCTATGATCCGCCCGGTTTGTCCAGTGCGCCAGGCGGGGCCGGGGGCGGCGCCACGGGCCGGCTGAGCTGACGGAGGCGCTCCCGCACCATGTCGGCCCGCAGGATATCGCGCTCCTCGGCGGAAAGTTTCTCGGAGAACTGCAGTTGCAGGTGGGCCGGTTGCGTCAGGATGAACAACTCCTCGGCGAGGGCGTGATCCGCCCCGGGAAACATCCCCAACTCCAGGCCCAGACGAAAGAGCGAGAGCTGATTCATCGTCTCCTTCGAGGAGATGATATGGGCGTTGGCCAGGTTGCCGTAGGCCCGGCCGATGTGGTTGAACACCATCTTCGCCTTCTTCTCCAGCAACGAAGCCCGGGCGTTGTCTTCGTGCTCGATCACCTGCGCCACCACCTTGTTCAGCCGCTCGACAATCTCTTGTTCGCTCTCTCCGAGCGTCATCTGGTTGGAGACCTGGAAAACATTGCCCAGCGCCTCGGTGCCTTCCCCATAGAGCCCGCGTACCGCCAGCCCCAGCTTGTTGACCGCCTGGATGATCTGGTTGATCTGCTCCGCCAGCACGAGCGCCGGCAGGTGCAACATCGCGCTGACCCGGATGCCGGTGCCGAGGTTGGTCGGACACGCGGTGAGGTAGCCCAGTTCCTGGCTGAACGCGAAATCCAGGCGCTTCTCGAGCCCTGTGTCGGCCTGGTCGATGCCCAGGTAGGCTTCCCGCAACTGAAAGCCCGGCCGCAGGCTTTGCATGCGCAGGTGATCCTCCTCGTTGATCATCACGCACAGGCTCTCGTCCTTGCTCAGGACCATCGCGCTGCCCGCCCCTTTGGCCGCGTGCTCGCGGCTGATCAGGTGCCGCTCGACGAGAATCTGTTTGTCCAGCGGTGTCAGCGCTTCCATCGACTCCGAGAAGGCGTTCTCCATCCCGGAGAGTGCCTCCACCGCGCCGCGCATCAACTCGCAGGCGCGGACCCGCTCCGCTTTCTTCGCCCACCCGGGGAACGAGTGGCCGCGAAGGTTCCGTGCCAGCCGCACCCGGCTGGACATCACGATCTTGTCTTGCGGACCCGTGCGGCGGGCGGCCTCGGCGGCCGGAGAAAGGAATTCGTGCAGGTTCATCGGCTCAGGCGGTCATCGTGCTGCTCGCGCCGGGTTCTTTGAGTCCCTTGATCTCATCCCGCAACCGGGCGGCCTCCTCGTAGCGCTCGGCGGCGATGGCCTGCTCCAACCGCTTTTGCAGGGCTTTGATCCGCTCCCCCGCATCGCGGAGTTGACCGGTGGCGCGCGGCACTTTCCCTGTATGGCGCGTCCCCTTGTGCATCGTCTTCAACAGTCCGTCCAGGCCTTCCGCGAAGGTTTTGTAGCACTCGGCGCACCCCAACCGCCCACTCTTCTTGAAGTCGGCCTGCGTGAAACCGCACACCGAACATGCCAGTTCCGTCCCCGTTGGGGCGGCGGCGGTCTGGGCAATCTCCTGCGAAGCCCCCAGGCCGAGCAGCAAGTCCGCCAAGGAGAAGCCGGTCGGGTCATCCACCCCTTTGGCCTTGGCGCAGTCCTCGCAGAGGTCCACCTTCTTGACCTTGCCTTCCACCATCTGCGTCAGATGGACTTTGGCCTCGGTCTTCTTGCAGATCATGCACAGCATAGTTTTGGCGGTGCTATATCGTCACAAACCGGCAACACGTCAAGGGAGTTGCGCCGCCTAGCGTGGGATCGGCTCGCCCGAAACCTGGGTCAGCGCCCGGTACTTGGCCACCAACGACTTGGTCTGCGGGCCGGGTTTGCCTGCACCGATCACCCGCCCATCGATCTTCACCACCGGGATGAGTTCGGCCCCCGTGCCCGTCAGGAAGCACTCGTCCGCGTTGAACAAGTCGTATCGTGTCAAATTGACCTCCGCCACCGGCATGCCGGCTTCCGCCGCCAAGTCCATCACCGTTCCGCGCGTGATGCCATAGAGCGCACCGGCGGAAAGGGGGGGGGTGAGGAGTCGGTTGCCTTTGATGATGAAGATGTTATCCCCGGTGCATTCCGCCACGAACCCCTCCGAGTTCAACATGACCGCCTCTTCGCAGCCGGCGATATTGGCCTCGATCTTGGCGAGGATGTTGTTGAGGTAGTTCAGCGACTTGATGGCCGGGTTCACCGCATTGTGCAGGTTCCGCGTCGTGGCCACCGTTACAATGTCCATGCCCTGCTCGTACAACGCCGGTGGGTACAACTGAATCTTGTCGGCGATGATGATCACGGACGGATTCTTGCACCGGTTCGGATTGAGCCCGAGCGTCCCCACGCCCCGGGTCACCACGAGACGGATGTAGCCGTCGCGCAGGTTGTTACGTCGGCAGGTTGCCACCGTCGCCGCCATGATGTCGGCATGCGACATCGGGATGTCCAACAGGATGGCCTTGGCGGAGTAGAAAAGCCGGTCAATATGCTCCTTGAGCTTGAACACGCGTCCGTTGTAGGCGCGGATACCCTCGAACACACCGTCTCCGTAAAGCAGCCCGTGGTCGAACACGGAGACCTTCGCGTTCTGCTCACTGTAATACTTGCCGTCGATGAAGATTTTCATGCCTTTCTTCGTAGCAACAGCCTAGGTGACCCATCGCGAACACGCAATACCTAACGCGTGTCCTAATGCGCCTCGACCCACCGCCGCCTGGCGGCCCGCGCGGCCACTGTAGGCGTGGGCGACCCAAGGCGGGGATGCCTCCTTGTACTCGGTGGAACCCCTTGGGCGGCTTCGGCTCGGCGTCTGCCTGGGTGTTCCGCGACCGGTCAGCCGCTAACCTCAGGACGGGACGCCTCTTCGGCTCCGTCAACCTCGCCGCGCACCCAGTACGCCAGGCAGGTGGCGAACCAAGCCGCACCCAAGACCAGATCGTCATTTATCGCGGCAGCGCGCCCCATCCACATCACCATGGCCAACAGGATGTTATGTGGGTTGGGAAGTTGCTCGTCACAGCGGTCTTGGTTCACGCCGCCAGTTCGCAGGGTTCCAATCGAGGTCAAACATACTGCTCCTTTCGCAGACCGCGCAGAACCTGATGGACCAACGACTCCTGTTCGTCGTGCTGGGCTGCGGCCTCCCGTCCGTTCGCCTCCAACATATAGTACTTGCGGTTTCGGCCGGTCTCGCCTGCGCCCCAACGAGACCTGATCAAATCCCGGCGCTCCAAATTGCTCGCCTCGCCGGGGTGGGGAGCCTAAAGTGCGGGGAACTATGAGCGAGAGCAGACCGGTTGAGACGCCCACGTGGCGGTTCTATGCGCCGTTTCTCCTGGGCGATGTGATCTTGCTGGGCGCGAGCGGCGTGATTTTTGCGCAGGCGCAACGACCGATGAACGCCATCGAGGTCGCCTGTTTCACCGTGTGCGTAGCCTTGGGGGCGGGCTTGGGCACGCTCCCCTTCCTCCTGCGCCACCGCCAGGAAGCGCGGCTGTTGGAGACGCTGGCAGGGACCGAACGGGTGGTCGCCGCGGTCGAGCGCTTGCGGGAGGTCGAGCAGGTTGCCGACCGGATCGCCAACGCCACCGGGCTGTGGCAGATGGTGCAGGACACCTCCGCGCAGACCGTTGCCTCGGCCAAAGATATTGCCGAACGCATGGCGGCGGAGACCAAGGATTTCACGAACTTCATGCAGCGGGCCAACGACGGCCAGCGCCAGACCCTCCAGCTCGAGATCGAGAAGTTGCGGCGCGCGGAAGGGGATTGGATTCAGGTGAGCGTGCGCATCCTCGATCATGTCTACGCACTGTATCGCGCGGCCCTGCGCTCGGAGCAACGCGGCTTGATGGAGCAGATCGGCAACTTCCAAAACGCCTGCCGCGATGTGGCCCGGCGGGTGGGTCTGGTGGCCTACATCGCCGAGAATGGCCTCGCGTTCGACCCTCAGTTGCACCAACTACCCGATCCCAATGCGCCCGCTCCCGAGGGCGCCATCGTGGTGGACACCCTGGGCACTGGGTTCAGCTTCCAAGGCCAGGTCCTACGCCTGCCCGTCGTGATCGTGGATACCCGCCGCCCCGCGCCGCCAGCCACGACGACCTCCATCACCGTCGCGCCGCCGCTTCCCGCTCCCTCCGCCCCGCCGGAACCGTCCTCCGCTGCCCTGCTGGAGTCAGGCGAGGCGCCGGAAGTCCCCGATCAGATGGAGGAACCGCAAGCCGCTGTCGCCGAAGCGCCAACTCCGCCGGCAGACTCCCGCCCCGAGCCTCACCCTGCGCCGGGCGCAGCCTCCGTAGAGTCCATCCCGAAGTCCGAGCCCGAGTTGCGCACGGAACCGGAGCCGACGCCTGCTGCCTCGACAGAACCCGCCGCTGAAATGCCGCCGCGACCCGTGGCAGAAGTGGCGCAGGCAGCGGAACCGCCGGTCTCGCAATCCGAGCGATCAGAGCCGTCCGGCCCGCGCCAGGCGATGTTCCTGCTCTAGCCGCGCGACGAGTCCTTACCAGGCGGACTTCAGGCTCCACGCCTCCCATGGCCCCGCACTGGCGGTGCCGCCTTGGGCGAAGACCTCCACCCCCACGTCGCGAGCGTCCGCAGCGATCACCCGAGTGATGCACCCAAGGCCATCGGCCGCGTAGACTTCAAGCACCGATTGATCGAGGAAGACGCGCAGCGGAAGCGATGTGCGAGGCACCCCGGGTAGTTTGAGTTTCGCGCCAGCGGCCTCCAGCGTTTCGCCATCCCAAGTAATCGCTACGCCGCGCTGGCCGTCGTCGGAGCGGCGCACCCGCAAACCGACCACTCCGCTCGAGGGACGCTGCAGCTCGAGCTTGAGTTCGAGCATCGTGCCGCGCGCGTTTTCGAGAGTCACCGGCTGATCCGCCAGGTTCACCTTGGCCCCCTGCCAGCGTTGGCCGCGGAGCGATTCGATCTCAGGAGCCGGTTCCTGGGCAAGCAGGCCTTCCCGCAGCCGCAACACGCGGGCCAGGGTCAGGCATCCGTTCCAGCCTTTGCCGCTGGTGAAGCCGTTAACCCAACCCCAGAGGAGCAAGCGTTTGGGGTCGGTCAGCAGGGTGTTGGGCGCGTAGAAATGCCCCGCATCCACCACGCCCTGCTGCTGCACGGTGAACGTGCCGGCCTCGGGATCGAAATCGCCTACAAAGTAGTCGCAGGTACGATGCGGGGAGATAATCAGGACGTACTTGCCGTCCAAGGCGAAGAAGTTGGGGCATTCGATGTTGACGACCTTCGGATCGGGATGCCAAAAGAGGATGCCCCGGTACTTCCATTGTTCGAGGGCGGCGTCTTCCGCCTCGTATAGAGTTACCACCGCCTGACCGCCTTTGGCTTGGTTGAGGTTGCCGCCGTGAACCATGAAGGTGCGATGGCCATGACGAAAGACGAACGGATCGCGGAAGTCATAATACGGGATGCCGGGCGACCTCTCGGTCAACACTGGATTGCCCGTGTACTTCTGCCAGCGGACCAGGCCGGGGTCTTCGGGTTTGGCGATCCAACAATGCGGCTGGGGATGACCGATGCTCGTGTAGAAGATCAGCGGATTGCCCGCGCCGTCCAGGGTGGCGCACCCGGAGAAGCAGTGCTGTTCCCCCTTGGTTTTCGATGGCCAGAGGGCCATGGGCAGGTGCTCCCAGCGCACCAAATCGCGGCTGCGAGCGTGGCCCCAATGCATGTTCTCCCAGCGGTCATCGTAGGGGTTGGTCTGGTAGAACATGTGGTACCAACCATCGTGCAGGATGGGGCCGTTGGGATCGTTCATCCAGTTGGCCGGGGGGCGGAAATGGTAGCTTGGCCGCTGGGGGTCCAAGGCGGCGCGCTCGGCGGCGTTCTGCACGCTGCTCATGGCTTTGAGCAGGGCGGCTTCGCGGTCGTCGGTTGCGGCGGCGGTCGGGGACGAGCCCAAGACCAATGCAACACCCAAGATGAGGCCAACGGACACGGAGAGTTTCATAGCGGCAGGATGGGGGAGTAGCGCGATAGGATTTCGGAGCGGGGTTTGTGGAAGATGGCCAGTTTGCACGCGGTTAAGGAAGGGTCATCGGCGCGGCAGCAGTCTGGAGCAGGGCAGTCAACGCTGACCGCTCCACGACCTCCGTCGCACCGGTCTGCGCGGCCACCAAGGCGCCCAAGGCGTTGCCCAGTTGACAAGACTCCACCAGCGGCCAGCCGTGCATCCAAGCGTGAAGAAAAGCGGCGGTAAAGGCATCGCCGGACCCACAGGTATCCGCCACCTGAACCCGGAAGCCCGGGACATGCACCGCCCCGCAAGACTGGTCCCGGGCGATGACGCCGTGCTCTCCCAAGGTGATCACCACGACCTCCAGTTCCCAGCGGCTCAGCAGATCGGCCGCGAGTTCCGGCAAGTCGCTTCGCAACCCGTACTGCGCCGCCAGGAAGGCGGCCTCGTTCTCATTCAGCTTGAGAATGTCCGCCCGGTCCAGCGAACCGGCGATGGTCTCCGGGGTGTAACAGTCGCGGCGCAAGTTCAGGTCCAGGAGCTTCAAGCTTGCCGGGGAGCCATCCAGCAGGACTTGCAGAGTCTCCCGCGCCGTGGGCGCCCGCTGGATGAGGGTGCCGAAGCAGATGCAGTCCGCCTCGCCGGCGACCCGCAACAACTCGGGGGTGGCTTCGAGGTGGTCGTAGGCTACGTTTGGGAGGATGGTGTAATCCGGGTTCCCGCGGGCGTCCAACGTGACCGGTACCGTGCCCGTCGGATGCGCGGCGTCGGTCTGCACCAGGGCGGCATCCATTCCGAGCCGGGCCAACCTCTCCAGCGCCATCTGCCCCAACGCGTCGCTGCCCAACCGGCTCGCGATGCCGCCTAGTTCACCCAGGGAGTTGATGCGGTAGGCAAAATTGAACGGCGCCCCCCCCAGTTTGGGGCCGTCCGGGAGCAGGTCCCACAATATCTCGCCAACCGCCAGGATTCGCTTGCGCATGGCCACCTATGTACGGAAACCCTAGCGTGGCGGACCGCGCATGGGAAGTCCGAAGCGGCCGTTACCGCTGCCGGACTCCGAGAGTTTGGCTAGGCGGCCTTCGCCTCTTCCTGCAAGTACGTCTTTTCTTTGTAGAAGATCGCCACCGGGATGAAGATCAGGGCGGCCACCAGCATCAAGGCGGCGAAAAAGAGGTAGTACTCGGGGCCGGTGAGGCGGCTGCCGCCCTTGCCATCCGAGATGAAGAAGTTGACGGCCGAGGTGAAAGCGTTGCCCGAGGCAATGGAGGCCAGGTAGATAGCCATGAGCAGGGACTTCATGCTGCGCGGCGCTTGCGTATACGAGAACTCCAAGCAGGTCACCGACACCATGATCTCGCCTGCCGTGAGCAACATGAACGAGACGATCTGCCAGCCGACGTTGAGCTTGTGCCCGGCGTCGAGTTGCGCCTCGATCCACGCCGGCAGGAGGAAGGAGAGCACGGTGATGAACAAGCCGATCCCGATTTTTCGCAACGGCGTGAGTTTGAACACCTTGTCGATGGCCGGGTAGACTACATAACCGAACAGCGGGATGTAGAGGAGCACCAGCACCGGGTTGGCCGTCTGCACCTGCGAAGGCAGCCAGTCCTTGCCGAGGAAATGAAGGTCCATGCGCTCGGCTTGCAGCACCCAGGCCGAGCTGCTCTGGTCGTAGAGCGAGAAGAACACCGCCACGAAGGCGTAGAGAATGACCAGTTTGCCCAGGACCATCAGGCCATCGCGACTGGTGACCTCCTTGAGGTAGGACATCCCGGCGGGCGGCACGTGGGCGAACTTGTACCTCCCGGCCCAAAACGCGATGGTGGCGATGACCATCAACACGCCCGGCACCGCAAAAGCGACCTTGGGGCCATACCGCTGCATCAATTCCGGCACCAGGAACATCGAGAACGTTGAGCCTACGTTGATCGAGAAGTAGAACCAGCCGAACGCCTTCGCCAGGAGGTGCTGGTTGGCGGGGCCGAACTGGTCGCCGACATTGGCGGAGACACACGGCTTGATGCCCCCCGAACCGATCGAGATCAGGATCATGCCGGCGAAGAGCCCCAACCGGGTGCCATCCAACGCCATCGCGAAGCTCCCCAGGCAGTACACCAGGGACAGCACCATGATGGTGCGGAACTTGCCCCAGACGGCGTCCGCCAGTACCGCCCCCGCCAGTGGGAAGTAGTACACCGAGGCAATAAACAGGTGATACCACCCCTTGGCATCGGTCTCGGTCATCGTGGCCAGCGCGCCGGAGGAATCCATCAGGTACTTGGTCATGAAGATGACCAGGATGGAGCGCATGCCATAGTACATGAAGCGCTCGGCCGCTTCGTTGACGACAATGTACGGGATGCCGGGCGGCATCCCGCTGGTTTCCACCGGCGTGGTGCGGTACTTGGACTCAGCCATGAGAAGACTCGGGGAGGCGAACCGGCGCGCCCTGACGAAGACAGCCAGGGCAAGCGGCGTGGTGCTGATCGACGCGGGCTCGCAAGTTGCCCGCCAGCATAGGTAAAGCCGGGTTCCTGTCAACCGGCCTCGTGTGTCATTCGGCTCGTGCGGGCGGGAGACCGATTCATGGTACCACGATGCCGGTCTGCCGTCTGGCCTGACGGCGGTTTCGTTCGCCTCGACATCGGCCCGCCGCAGCGCTACGCTTTTGCCCGAGGCTGACGGCTGGCCCGGATGCGATTCTCATCGGTCTGGCCTGCCGCAGACCGTTTGCCGCCGCCGTCGGCGTCAGGTTTGAGCCAACAGACATGAGCCGGATCACCCCTCGGCTAGCCGGGACCGGGCGGCATCTGGGTGCGGGCAAGTGGGATCCTGGCAACGGGTGCCGATGACAACTGACCGATCGACAATTGGCACGGGCTGTGACCGCAGCCCCCGGATGGGCCGCCTTTTCGCTGAGGGCGCGGGGGTGGTCATGGTGGGCGTGGCCGTGGCGCTGGCGGCCAACGCCTTGTCGCCCAAGGGACTCTCCCTCACGCGAAACTACTTCCCGCATGCCGCGCCGACCGCCCCCCCCGGCCCAGTCGCCGGGATTCCGCCTCGGACCGCCGGTCAACCAGGCGCGACCAACTCCGTGATGGCGGAGTTGGCCGCGAAAGTCGAGGCGGAGGGCTTGAAATGGATGGACGGCGATGCCGTGGAGCGACTTTTCAGCGACCCCAAGCGCGAGCAGGACTTGGTATTGTTCCTGGATGCCCGCAGCGACGCGCACTATGCCGAGGGGCACATTCCCGGCGCTTATCAGCTTGATCCGTACCGGCCCGAAACCTACCTCGGCGTCGTCCTGCCCGTGTGCGAGCAGGCTGAGCAAATCGTCGTCTACTGCAACGGCGGAGACTGTGAGGACAGCAAGATCGCGGCCGTGTTGCTCGCCAACCTCGGTGTAGCCAAGGCCAAGTTCCAAGTCTACCTCGAGGGAATGCCGGACTGGACGGCCAGGGGCCGGCCGGTGGAAACCGGTGTCCGCAAGAGCGGTGTGATTCAGCAAGCTGCCCCATGAAGCCAACGGCCTACCCACCCGTGACCGGGGCGTCCGACTGGTTGAGCTTGCTGGCCCGCTGGCTGCTTGGTGCGTTGTTCCTCTACCTGGGCTTGCGCAAGGCCCTCGATCCGGTGGCCTTCCTTAAGCTCGTCCGCGAGTACGGCCTGGTGGAAACCCCGTTGCTGCTCAACGCCATTGCGGTCGTGCTGCCGTGGTTCGAGGCCTTTTGCGGGTTTCTCCTGCTGACCGGGCTGGCGGTGCGTGGGACGGCGTTGGTTTCGCTTTTGATGTTGCTGCCTTTCACCGCACTCATCTACTGGCGGGCCAGAGGATTGGCTCTGGCTCAGTCGATTCCACTCTGCGGCGTGAAGTTCGATTGCGGTTGCGGGCAGGGCGAGGTGTGGAGTTGCTACAAGCTGATCGAGAACTCCACTCTGATCTGCTTGAGCGCCGCCCTGCTGATGGGCCGCGGGCGGCGGTTTTGCCTCCGGTACAGCTTGATTTCGCATTCGCCGGGTTCTCCCGTCCGCCAGAATCTCGAAAACTGAGTTTCGCCAGGGTTCTCCGGAGCTTGGCCTTGGCCAAAGCCGCTCTTCGCAGGCGGTGGCGGCAGTTCACCCTTGCCTGCACGCCACGGCCAGTGACAAAGTCCTTGCAGCGAGGAACCGGGTAAGGTGGGCGGGAA
>CAYYMW010000174.1:0-13993 GCA_964472515.1 uncultured Verrucomicrobiota bacterium
CTTCCCCTTTTGTCGAAAAAAACCCTTGCGCGGACAACCTCAGGTGTTGCGCTACGGGACATGCGGTGGGGTGCTGCGCACGCTCCTGCGGAGGGCGATATCGCGGCGGGCGAGACGGCGGGTTCTCTCCTGTGGAGTGCGCCGGCAAGGCATCGCCGCGACGGCGCTTTTCCCAAGGAGCCCGAAAGCGGTGTCGCGCTGCGCTTGCCACCGCACTCCATAGGCGGGTTGGCCAAGCGTTTGGGGAGATGGCAGGGCGGTTAACCTCCGAACAGATCCATCTGCGGCGAGGGGGGGAGTTGGCGGAGCTTCTCGCGTTCGGCGCGGTGGCGGGCCACGGGACGGACGCTGCCGTCGGGGGTGAGTTCGGCTTCCTCGAGGTTGCGGAGGATTTCCTTGGCGCGGCTCAATACCGTGGCCGGCACGCCCGCCAGCCGCGCCACTTGGATGCCGTAGCTCTTGTCCGTGCCGCCGGGCACGATCTGGTGCAGGAAGATGATCTGGTCGTTCCACTCGCGGACCGCGACGTTGAAATTGCGCACGCGCGGCAGGCGGCCGGCCAGTTCGGTCAGCTCGTGGTAATGCGTGGCGAAGAGGGTCTTCGCGCCGGTCTGGCTGTGCAGATGCTCCACGATGGACCACGCGAGGCTCAGGCCGTCGAAGGTGCTCGTGCCGCGGCCGATCTCGTCGAGGATGATCAGGCTGCGGGCGGTGGCGTTGTTGAGGATGTTGGCCGTCTCGCTCATCTCCACCATGAAGGTGGACTGGCCGCGGCTGAGGTCGTCGCTCGCGCCGATGCGGGTGAAGATGCGGTCCACCAGATCGATGCGCGCGGACTTGGCGGGCAGGAACGAGCCGGTGTGGGCCAGCAGCGTGAGCAGGGCGGCCTGGCGGATGAACGTGCTCTTGCCGGCCATGTTGGGGCCGGTGATGAGCGCCAACTGCTGCTCAGTGACATTTAGAATGACGTCGTTCGGCACGAAACGCTCGCCGGCCAGCGTTTGTTCCAGGACCGGGTGGCGGCCTTCGCGCACCTCGATGACGCCCTCGTCCCGCACCACGGGCCGGCAGTAACCGCCCAGGCGGGCGCTCTCGGCGAAACTGGTGAGCACATCCAACTGCCCCAGCGCCAAGGCGGTCTCCTGGATCGGCGCCAGCCGGCCGATGACCGCCTCGCGCAACTTGAGAAACAGCTCGTACTCGAGCTTCAGGCTCCGCTCCTCGGCCCCGAGGATCTTGTTCTCCATCTCCTTCAGCTCGGGCGTGATGTAACGCTCGCCGTTGGCGATGGTCTGCTTGCGGACGTACTGCGGCGGGACCTTGTCGAGGTTCGACTTGGTGATTTCGATGTAATAGCCGAAGACCGAGTTGAAGCGAATCTTGAGCGACGGGATGCCGGTGCGCTCGATCTCCTGCTGCTGGAGCTGGGCGATCCAGTCCTTGCCCTCACGGCACGCGCGGCGGAGTTCGTCGAGAGCGGGATCGTAGCCGTCGCGGATCAGCCCGCCTTCCTTGAGGGCCAGCGGGGGTTCGTCGGCGAGCGCCTTGGCGAGTAGCTCGACGAGGTCGGGCAGCGGGGTCAACCGGCCGGCCAGTTCGCCCAGCAGGCCGGGGCCGGTTTCCTCGGTGGCGGCCTCGGGGGGAAAAACCTCGCGGCTCAGCCAGGGCGTGCCGGGCGCGGCGGGATCGCCGGAGAGCAGTTGCTCGATGGCCTGCCGCAGGCCGGGCACCTGTTCCAAGCCCAGCCGCAGCGCCACGAGGTCGCGGGCGTTGCCCGAGCCTACGCTCAGGCGGCTGAGGGTGCGTTCCAGATCGCGCACTTCCTTGAGCGCCACCCGGAACCCCTCCAACGCGGCCGGGGCCTGCATCCAGCGCTGCACGGCGGCCTGGCGCTGGCGGATCGGTTCCACGGAGGCAAGCGGCTGGGAGAGCCAGTCGCGGAGCCGCCGGGCGCCCATGGGCGTGACCGTGCGGTTCAGGGCGCCGTAGAGGCAGGCGTTGGCGGGGGCGTCGCGGTGGAGCGGTTCCAACACCTCGAGGTGGCGCAGCGTGGAGGGGTCCAGCAGAAGAAAATCGGCGGTCAGGTAGAAGGTCAGCCGGGTAAGGTGGCTCAGGTCCCGGCGAAGTTGCTGGGACAGATAGTGGACGACCGCGCCGGCCGCGCCGATGGCCGCGTCGCGCTGGCGCAGGCCGAAACCATCGAGCGAGGCCACTTTGAAATGGTCCCGCAGGGTGAATTGGGCCGTCTCGGCGGCGAAGGTCCAGTCGTCGTAGCCGGTCAGCAACCGTTGCGGACCGGCGATCAGTTTCGGCAGGTCTGCGGCCTCGGTGGGGTAGAGGATTTCGGCCGGGCGGAGGCGGTCCAACTCGGCGGCGAGAGCGGTCTCGGTGGGGAGTTCGGTGACGCGGAAATCGCTGGTGGTGAGATCGACGCACGCCAGCCCGAAGCTCTTCCCCACCCGTGCGACGCTGGCCAGGAAGTTGTTGCGCTCCGCGGCGAGCATCCGTTCGTCGAAATGGGCTCCGGGGCTGAGGATCTGCGTCACCTCGCGTTTGACCAACTGGCCGGGGCGGGCGTCCTCGACCTGGTCGCAGATCGCCACGCGGCGGCCGGCGCGGAGGATGCGGGCGATGTACCCGTTGGCGGCGTGGTAGGGGATGCCGCACATGGGGACCACCCCGCGCTTGGTCAAGGCGACGTTGAGGATCTGCGCGCCGGTTTGCGCGTCTTCGAAGAACATCTCGTAGAAATCGCCCAGCCGGAACAGCAGTAGCGTGTTCGGCGGCAGCCCGCTCTTGATGCCGCGGTACTGCGCCATCATGGGGGTGAGTTGGGCGTCGGTGGCCATTGCTGGCTGAGGATGCGAAGAAACCGGCGGCGCGGCAAAGGGAAAGTTGGCGAAGGCGGTCGGGGAGTCGCCGCCAGGGGGATCGAGTTGCGGTGGTTGCCGTTGAGGGAGGTGGTGGCAAGTCTGGGGGCCATTTTGCCGCTTGCCGCCGTGGGCGCGCAGTGGCAGGGTCAATCCACATCCAATCTATGAAGACGAGCATCTCCTTCCAAGGCGTCCTTTCGGCTCTGCTCGCGGTGGTGGTGGGCGGCGGCGCATGGGCGGCAGACCCCGTGTTGGTGGGGCTCTGGCGGTTCAACGACGGTTCCGGCGAGGTGGCCAAAGATGACTCAGGCCTGGGGAACCACGGCACGCTGGCAGGCGAGAACGGAAACCTGCCGGCCTGGGAAAGCGGCCAGGCGGGTTTTGGCGGTGCCCTGCGGTTCGTGAACAACGGCGTGGACCACTCGTACGTGGATGTCCCCGGCAACGCCTTGCTGAGAATCGGCGAGCAGGCCAGCGAGGGCTGGACCCTCTGCATTTGGGCCAAGGAGTCGTCCGAGGGCACCCAGGACTACTATGCCACCTACGGCCGGTTCATGGCCCAGGATTCGGGTTTTGGGTTCCAATGGGACTCCGGCATGTCTGGGGACCCCACGGTCTATCTCTGGCATGGCAATCTGGCCACCTGGCGGCAGGGTTTCGGCCCGTTTGACTCGGTGCCGGACCTGCTCGACCGGTGGACTCACTGGGCCGTGGTGTATGACGGGCAGAACCTGACCCTGTACCGGAACGGCAACGAGGGCACGCTGGGTTGGAAGCAGGCGGTCGCGGTGACCGGCTCACTCACGTTCAATGGCTACACCGGGGCCATCCAGATCGGCACTCAGTTGAACATGGATGGCACCCGCAACTGGCACGGCTGGCTGGACGACGCGGCCGTTTTTCGCGGCGGCTTGAGCGAAGCCCAGGTGCGCACGGTGATGAACGGGGATTTCGCGGCGTTCGTGGGCGCGGGAAAGCCGAAGATCGTCGGGGAGCCCCAGGACCAGCAGGTGCCGCTGGGACTGGACGCGAGCTTCACGGTATCGGCAAGCAGCCAGAGCGCGCTGTCTTATCAGTGGTGGCATGCCGGACAGACATTGACCGGCCAGACCAACGCGACGTTGACCTTGCCGGCCGTGGTCGTGAACCAGGCCGGAGACTACGCGGCCGTGGTCGCCAACGCCTTCGGCTCGGTGACCAGCCGGGTGGCGACGCTGACGGTCCTGACCGGGCCGCCACGGGTGGTGGGCCTCTGGCGGTTCGAGGAGGGCCAGGGTACGGCGGTGGCGGACACCTCGGGCATGACGAACCACGGCACGCTCATGGGCGAGAACGACAACCTGCCTACCTGGAGCCAGGGACAGACGGGTTTCGGCCAGGCCCTGCAGTTCCAGAACAACGGGGCCGATCATGCTTATGTCGACGTGCCGGCCAGCGAGAGTCTGAAGATCGGCCAGACCGCCAACGACCTGTGGTCGCTCACCATCTGGGCCAAGGAGACCTCGGATGGGGGCGGCGGGTACGTGGCGACCTACGGACGGTTTCTGGCGCAGGATGGCGGCCAGGGCATCCAATGGGATTCGGGCGCCAACGGTGACTCGCAGGTGTACCTTTGGCACGGCACGCTGGGCGATTGGCGTTACGGCGCGGGGACCGAGGGGCCGGCCACGCCCCTTTTCGACCAGTGGGTCCATTGGGCGCTCGTCTACGACGGCCGGAACCTGACCCTCTACCGCAATGGCAACCAAGGCGCCCTCGGCGGCAAGGTGACCGTGCCAGTGCATGCGGCGCTCACGTTTGGCGGGTACACGGGGGCCATCCAGATCGGCACCCAGCTCAACATGAGCGCGGACCGCACCTGGAACGGCTGGCTGGACGATGCGGCCGTGTTCTCCGGCGCCCTGACCGAGGCCCAGGTGCGCACCGTAATGCTGGGTGACTTCAGCGGCTTCATGGGCGCCCCGCCCACGCTGGCCATCGCCCGGAGCGGCGCGCAAGTGACCGTGAATTGGGACGGCGGAACGCTCCAAAGCGCGCCGGAAGTAACCGGGCCGTGGCAGGATCAAGCGGACGCCACGTCCCCGCTCAAGCTGACCCCGGGGGATGCGCGGCGGTTCTTCCGGGCACGGCGCTGAACCAGGAACCTTGCCCGCCTGGGGAGCGATTAGGACACAGACCGGCCAGCTCGCGCGTTGCCACGGCGACCGTCCGCGGGCTATGCTGCCGGCCAGCGAGACATGACGATGAAGACAAACTGGCTTTGGCGAGGCTTGACCATCACCCTGGGTTGCTGGGGATTGAGCGTACTCGGCACCGGCGCGGAAGCCCCGCGGGCGGCGCGATCCGTGCACCTGGGCTGGCCGGCGCCGGACAGCGAGTTGTTCCTGTTGGACATGGTGGTGGAGAAGTCCACGCCCGGCAGCTACTTCATGGCCTGCGGTTGGAATACGGGCTACTTCGGCATCCAGGAACTCACCGAGCCCGGCAAGAAGGTGGCCATCTTCTCGGTCTGGGACCCCACCACCGGGGACGACCCGCAGAATGTGAAGACGGAGGACCGCGTCGAGCTGCTCCACCAAGGAGACGGCGTGCGGATCAAGCGCTTCGGCGGTGAGGGAACCGGCGGACAATGTATGACCGACTTCGAGTGGAAGCCCGGCGAGACCAACCGGTTCATGCTCCACGCCAAAGTCGAGGGCGCCAAGACCGCCTACGCGGGCTACCTCTGGGCGCCCGCCGAGCAGCAGTGGCGGCACCTGGTCACCTTTCGCACCCGCACCGGCGGCACGCCCCTCAAAGGGCTCTATTCGTTTGTGGAAGACTTCCGCCGCGACGGCGCCAGCGCGCAGGACGAACGCCGGGCCCGGTACTTCAACGGCTGGGTGAAGACGACGGCCGGCGAATGGCTGTCGTTGAGCCGGGCGCGCTTCACGGCCTCGGGCGCGGAATGGGAATCGCGCGACAACATCGACGCCGGGCTGACCCCGGCGGGCTTCTACCTGGCCACCGGCGGGAAAGTCCGCAGCACCCGGCTGCTGCGCTCGATGATCCAGGAGAATCCCAGCGTGGCGGACCTGCCGGCGGGCATCCCCGGGCCGTGGGTGACCGTCGATTGGACCGGCGCGCCGGAAACCGCGCCGTTCGCGCGCAAAGCCGCCGCCATCGTCAACGAATGGTATCCGCGCCTGTGCGCCCTGCTCAACGGGCCGGACAGCCAGCCGCCCTATCCTCAGGTGGAACTCAAGTTCGAACGCATCGACGGCATCGCCGCCACCGGCGGCAACCGGATCACCGTGGCGGCCGAATGGGTCACCAAGAAGGCCCCGGACGACTACGGCATGATCGTGCATGAGCTGGTGCATGTGGTGCAGGACTACCAGGGCAAAGGCGAAGGCTGGCTGACCGAGGGCATCGCCGATTACCTCCGCTACCACTGTTTCGAGCCCGAGACGCACAAGCTGGCGGTCGACCCGAAAAAGTGCCGTTACACGGATGGCTACAACGCCGCTGGCGCGTTCCTGCTCTGGCTCGAACAGCACAAGAACCCGCAGATCGTGCTCCTGCTCAACCGAGCCTCCCACGACGGCAAATACACGCCGGAGTTGTTCAAGCAGTTGACCGGCGGCACGCCTGACGAGCTTTGGCAGGAGTTCGCCGCCGGCGGCAAGGCCGGGCCGTAGGCGTCACCTCGTCCAGAGCGGACGGCAGACCTCCGGCCAGCCACGGCGGGGGAGAGGATGGACCCTTGCGACCAGGTGGCCCTGAGGTTGGGCTTGTCAGACACGACGACCGGGACTAGCGTGCGTGGCAACCAGTTGCCTCAGAGCCTATGAACCCGTGGATGCCAAGCCTTGGTCTCGCGGTCGCGTTCCTTTCGTTGGCCGCTACCCTCGCGGCGGAAGATCTCAATCCACCCCGCTTGGTGGAGTTCTCGTTGGAGGTGCTCAGCGCGGACATCTCGAATGGTCCCGGGCAGGTGGGCGTCCGGCTCCGGGTGGCGGACGCCGAGGGAGGGATGTTCCCGTGGACTGCCGAACGGCCCTCGCAGGCCAATCTCAGCGTAGTCTTCCGCAGTCCCTCCGGCCAGCAGCGGGTCGCGGGCTACGTACCGCTGGCTCAGCGGGCTTCGGGCGACGCCTTCGACGGTGTCTACACCAACACGATCGGGCTGCCGCAATATAGCGAACCGGGGCGGTGGCGGGTGGAAGGCGTCAACTTGGCGGATGCGGCGGGCAACCAGCGCTCGCTCCAGACGGCGGACCTGATCTGGTCCGGCTTTCCGGTTGAATTCACCATCACGGGGGTTGGTGACACCCAGGCTCCGCAACTGCAATCGCTGGCGATCGAGCCGGCGAGTGTCGACACGTCCGCCACGAACCGCTCCCTCCTCTTCACCGCCCGCATCACGGACGATCAAAGCGGCTTTGCCGTTTCGACCTATGGCGGCGCCACCGCCACCTTCTTCAGCCCTTCGGGGCGGCAGTGGGTCAACGTGCTCTTCTCCTCTTCCGGCCGCGTCTCGGGAAATGAACTCGACGGGGTCTACACGAACTTGGTGACGCTGCCCTTTCAGAGTGAATCCGGCGTTTGGAGCCTCAACTACTTCAACCTGACCGATTCGTTGGGGAACTCACGCCAGTTGAGCGCTGATGCCCCCCACACTGCTGCGGTCGCCACCTCATTTCTGGTAGCCTCCTCCAGCAATGCCCCGGCGGCTTGGCTGACCGCGATCACGATCACTCCCTCCAGCGTGGATGCAGGCAGTGCCGAGCAGACGCTCGCCCTCACGGCTACCGTCACCAACGCCGCCTCGCTGCCGTCCGTGCCCGATGCCTGGCAGCAACTCCAGCTTGGCTTTGGTAGCCCTTCCAGAAAGCAGAGTACGGGCGCCTCCCTGACCCTTTCACAGGCGCAAACGGGCGACTCGCTCACTAGGTATATCGGGACTCTCACCGTCCCCCGAGGAAGCGAGCCCGGCGTCTGGCAAATGACCAGCGCCACGTGGTTGGGACAGACTGTTAGCCGCAAACTGGGCGAACGGGAGGTTCGTGCGTGGGTGGGCCCGGGTAGTTTCAGAGTGTCCGGCACTGCTGACCAAAGCCCACCCGACGTCCGGTCCGTCGCGATTGAGCCCGGCGAAGACGATTCGAACGGCACCAACCGGGCGGTCCAGTTGACCGTCCGTATCACGGACGAGGGCGTTGGCCTATGGCAACGGCAGGCATTCGATTCCGGCAGTTGCTCGGCCTGGTTCCAGAGCCCCTCCAAGCAGCAACGCTTGTTCCTCGCGTTCGGCATGGGCGCCCAGATCTCCGGCGACGCGCATGATGGCGTTTATGCCGCCCGGGCTGAGTTGCCGCGGTACAGCGAAAACGGCGTTTGGACTCTGGCCGGACTCGATCTGAGGGACGCCTTGGGCAACCAGCAAAGCTGGGACGTGACCGAGCTGGCGCGCCGACAGCTCGCCGCCTCGTTCACGGTGACGGGGGAGGAGGACACGGTGCCCCCGGCTCTCGGCGACTTTAGTCTCTCCACCAACGTGGTAGCCTCCGGACCGGCCGTCTCGCTGCAGGCAAGCGTGCGGGTCAGGGATGCCCAAAGCGGCATGGGGGTCTCGTCCGACGGAGGTTACCGTGCCATGGTTGCGGCGGCCTTCCAGAGCCCGTCCCGCAGCCAGACGGCGCGCCTTGTCTTGGACTCGCGCAATGCGGCCCCGGAGGGTATCTATGAGGGCAACCTGCAACTTC
This sequence comes from uncultured Verrucomicrobiota bacterium, assembly GCA_964472515.1. Classification (GTDB taxonomy): domain Bacteria; phylum Verrucomicrobiota; class Verrucomicrobiia; order Limisphaerales; family J093; genus CAYYMW01. The sequence goes on from CAYYMW010000174.1 coordinate 8,621, forward strand.
CGCCCTACGCTGAACCGGGAGTCTGGACGCTCGATCAGGTTTTGCTCAGCGATGCGGTGGGCAACCGTCAAACCATCTACCTTGGCGAGATGCTCCGGCTCGGTTTCCCGACGGCTTTCACCGTTACCGGGCAGGGTGACACGGATCCGCCCACGTTGATCGAGTTCGGCCTCGACTCGGCGGAAGTGCTCCTGGATGGCACGCCGCAATCGCTCGTCGCCCGCCTCCGCTTCCGCGATGACCTCAGTGGCGTTACCTTCCTGAACCTCGCCGAGTCGAGTTACTACCCGTCTTACACCGGTGGCGGCGTTCAGTTTATCAGCCCTTCCGGACAGCAACGTGCCAACTTCCCCATCGATCGTTCTACGCGCGTCAGCGGTGACGCCATGGATGGCGTTTACGAGGCGGTCGGCCTGCTGCCGGTGGACGCCGAGCCCGGTTGGTGGGTGTTGGAGGGAATCAACGTGCCTGACGGGGCCGGGAACCCGGGCCGCTGGGACGTCACCGATTGCCAGCGTCTCGGCTTCCCGGTGCGTTTCCTGGTGACCCAAGTGCCCACCCTCGACTTCGCGCGCGTGGGGGACGTCCTCCGGCTCTCGTGGCCCGCCACCGCAACGGGTTTTGCCCTGCAGCAAACCAGTGAACTTTCCCCGTCAGGAACGACCTGGACTCCAACCGTCGGCGTACCGCAACCGGAGGGGAGTATGCAAGTCCTGACGGTTCCGGTGGAGGCTTCCGCGCGGTTCTTCCGCCTCCAGCGGGCTCATTAACCTCAGGCTGTGCGGCAAGGCTACACCGGGTGAAATCCAGCGCCAAAGCACCCGCTGCGTGGCGTCAAGACTCCGGCACATTGGTACTTGAACTGGCGGTGACTCTGACTGGATAACATGCTTATGAAAGACAGCGTTTGGACCTGCCGCTCCCTGCGGTTGGCGATCTTTGGTCTGATGGCTGGCCTGACCGGCCTCAGCGTCCGTGCCGAATCCCCGGCCACCGAGTACCTGAGCGACCATCCCGAGCGGCTGCTGGCCATGCAGCAGAACTGGGGGGTGCTGGGTTTCGATACGGCCGCGCACGATCCACAGCGCGAAGGCGCCCCGCTGCAGATTGGCGAGCGGCGCTTTGCGAAGGGCTTGGGCCATCACGCCGCCGGCACGATCACCGTGCTCCTGGATGGCGAGTACGACCGCTTCGAGGCCGAGGTGGGGCTCCAGCCCTGTGAGGCCGGCAGCGTGGTCTTTCGCGTGCTGGTCGATGGGACGGTGAAGTTCGACAGCGGCGTGCGCCGGAAGAACGATCCGGCGGTGCCCGTGCGGGTGGACGTGGCGGGCGCGCAGGAGCTGCAACTGGAATCCGGCGACGCCGGCGACGGCATCACTTGTGACGTGGCGAACTGGGCCGAGGCCCGGCTCACGCGCAGCGCGCAGGCCAACCGGGCGATGCTCCCGCCGGGCTTCCCTCCGGTGAACATCGTACCCTCGGGTCGCATCATGACCTGCGATCCGCAGCGGATGCACGGGACCAAAGCCACCCGGCTGGAGGAGTTCCCCGCCGCGGATTACGTGTTGGACCGGACATTGCTGCCAGACCGGGCTGGCGCGTACCAGGTGCCGGTGACGAATGGTCTGGCGTGCCTGGGTCTTGAGTGGCTGAACCGCCGGTTGCTCAAATCGCTAGCCCTCGAAGTGGCCGGGGATTCGCCCATGCCCGCCACCAACGATGTGCGGGTGGAGGCGTGGTTTGGGGAGTCGCTCTGGCAGGGCGAGTGGAAACCGCTGAACGGCCAGCTCGTCATGGCCGGACGCCGACTGGAGTTCGAGATTTCGCCGAAGTCGCCCGCAGGCGGTCTGCTGCGCACGTGGAAGGTGCGGTGGGTCTGGCCGGCCAAGGGCGGCAGCGCTTCAGTCAACAACCTGGCGGCCTACACCCGGGCGCGTTGGGAGAACGTGATCTTGAACGTGGAACTGGGCCAACCCACCGGCGAGGGGGCCTCCAGCCTGCCCAAGCGCGCCCGCCTCGGCGTGGTGGACGGCGAGTTGCTGGAGCCGCGGGTGGGCACCTTGCGGGCCGGTGAGCCGGTGGCGGTCAAGGTGCGCGCGGCCAGATCGTCGAGCCTGACCTCAGAGCAGACCCAGTTGCGTCTCCAGCGAGGACGCGAGCAGGTGACCGTGGCGGTGGAGGATGTGCTGGCGAAGGGCGTTGTGTATGTGCCGAGTGCGGGGGTGCTGGTCTGCCGGGCGGATCGGCCCGTGGCCATGGTGGCGTATCAGCGGCAGATCGCGGGCAAGCAGACCATCCTGGAGCAGGTGCGCGCGCTGCCGGACCAAACCCTCGCACAGGCGCTGGCGCGCACGCATCACGACACCCAGGACGATGGCCCCGTGATGCTCTCGCTCAATTGCGACAACGCCAAGGTGGTCGTGGAACGCTACGGCGATCTGCTCTTCCGCACTTCGCCCTGCGTCACGCCGGATTGGTACGCCCAGGTGGCCCGCCTGAACGTGCGTTTGGCCGGCGACACCGGTACGAACCGTTCCCGTACCCTCGAGGGCGATTGGCTGCCTGTTCCGGTCATTTCGACCGAAGCGCACGGCGTGGTGCTGCGCCAGCGCACGTTCGTCGCCCCAACCGATCCCGATGGCACGAACCCCGGCCGGCTGTTGCGTCCCCCGGGCTGCGTGGTCGAGTTCTCCCTGACGAACACCGGCGCGGCGGAGGCGCATCCGTCCCTCTCGCTCTCGTTGGACGCCGGGAAAGCTACCGGCATGGCGTTCGGCGCGGTACCGGATGGCATCGTCCTCAAGCTTGGTGACCGGGTTGTCGGCCGATGGACCGTGGCGGCGCCGTTGGCACTGGAAGGGGAAGGCGCGTCACTCAAGCTGGCGGGCGCGCTGCCGCCGGGCATTTCGGCCACGGCCACGCTGTTCCTCGCGTTGGACGGTCAGACACTGCCCGATGGCCTGGAAGTGGCGCGTTTGCGCTCAGCCACGGAGCGTCACTGGCAGGACGCCCTGGCCGGGGCGGCGCAGATCGAGACGCCGGAGCCGTTCCTCAACCACTTGATCCGCTCGTCGCAGGTCCGCTGCCTGATTGCGGCGCGCAACGAGGCGGAGGGGCAGCGGGTGGCCGCGTGGATCGCCGCGATGTCCTACGGGCCGCTCGAGAGCGAAGCGCATTCGGTGATCCGTGGAATGGACTTCCTGGGCCATCACGATTTCGCCCGGCGCGGGCTCGACTTCTTCGTCCATCGCTACAACACGAACGGTTTCCTGACGACCGGCTACACCACGTTCGGCACCGGCTGGCACCTGTGGACGTTGGGGGAACACTACCAGTTGACGCGCGACACCCCATGGCTGCGGGCGCATGCCGGGGAGTTGGCCCGGGTGGGGCGGTGGATCATCGCGCAAAAAGAGATCACCCAGCGAACCGATGCGGATGGCAAGCCGTTGCGCGGGGCGGGCCTGATGCCGCCGGCTGTCCTCGCCGATTGGAACGTCTTTGCCCAGTACTATTGCCTGGGCGCGTATTACGCGGCCGCGTTGCGGGAGCTGGGCAACGCGTTGGGGAGCATCGGGCATCCGGAGGCCGCCCGGTTCCAACGGGAGAGCCAGGCGCTGATCCAAGCCACCCTGGCAGCCTTCGAGCGCACGGCCGCGGAAGCGCCGGTGGTCCCGTTGCGGAACGGCACGTGGGTTCCTTACTATCCGAGCCAGGCGCACACGCCCGGTCCCCTCGCCCGCTCCTTCCCCGGGGAGGATGCCGGCCGGAGCTGGGCGTATAACGTCGAACTGGGGGCGCACCAGATGGTGCCCCCGGGCACACTGTCGGCCTTTTCACCCCGCACGGGCTGGATGCTGGACCACCTGGAAGACGTCTCCTACCTCGAATCGGGATGGTTCGACTACCCGGCCGAAGCGAGCGATCGCGACTGGTTCAACCTGGGCGGCTTCGCCAAGGTGCAGCCCTACTACGCCCGGAATGCCGAAATCTACGCCTTGCGCGACGACATCAAGCCCTTCATCCGCACCTACTTCAACAGCTTGGCGTCGCTGGCCAACCGCGAGGTGCTGTCGTTCTGGGAGCATTTCCACCACAGCGGCGCATGGGACAAGACGCACGAAACGGGCTACTTCCTGCACCAGACGCGCACCATGCTGGTGACCGAGCGGGCCGATGCACTCTGGCTCGCGCCGTTTGTCCCCTCGGCGTGGCTGGCGGATGGCCGTACCTTGCGGGTGGACAACACCCCGACTCGGTTTGGACGGGTCAGCTATCGTATCGCCTCGCACGTGGCGCAAGGGACCATTGAGGTCAAGCTCACCCCGCCAACCGAACAACCGCCCAAAGCCATCGTCCTGCGTCTGCGGCATCCCGAAGGCAAGCCGCTCCGCGCGGTGACTGTGAACGGCAAACCCTGGCGCAATTCCTCGCCGAAGGAAGGCACGATCACGCTGGCGCCGTCAGCCGGGCCGTTGGTCATCCAGGCGAACTACTGATGGGAGGCGTTCGGGAAGTGGCGCGGCGAACTGATCCAGGGCCAAGGTTCCTGTCTGGCATCCCTTCAGGTTCCCCGTAGCTGCGTGCAAGCGATTCCAACGGAATCGCCGACCATGGTAGATCACCTGCTTGCGACGGTGAAAGCCGGTGGGTCGAGCGAAATCAAGACCTCCGGATAGCAGGCGCAGTTGCGGCGACGCCGCCCCCCCCGGGAGGGGCGCCCGCAGCCCATTACCAAGCCGCGAGCCCTCCGAGTCTTCCCGGGGCGTCGTGGCAATCGCCTGGCGGCCTCCCCACGTGCTACAGCGACCAGCCGCTTCGATACTCAGGCTTGATGTACTGGTTCGCCTCGGAGGAGTTGGTGAACTGCATTTTCGCGGTGTCCCACTCCAGCTTGGTGCCGGCCATCTTGATAGCGACCACGCCGAGCATGGCAACCTCGGTCAGCGGCCCGCCATAGGAGAAATCGGAACCCGCTTTGCGGCCGGTGCGGATGGCTTCGAGCCAGTCCCAGTGGTGCTCCTTGATGCGCGGGATCTTCTGGGCGGGGCGCTTGTAGGCGTCCATGCGGGACTGCGGGATGAGCCGGACATTGCCCGCGCCGTGGGAGCCATAGACGATGGTGCCCTTGTCCCCGATGACGGACGCGCCGATTTCGATGTCCTTTTCGTCGGGCTCGAACTCGGGCGGGCGCGGAATGCGTTGCGTGCCGGAGTACCACTTGAGGGTGATGGGGCCGCGATCCCCCTTGGCTGGGAACTCGTAGGTGATCAGGTCACCCTTGGGGAAGGCGTCGCCCTGGGTCTTGAAATCCCAGTCTTTGACCTCGGCGTGGATGGTCTTGGGCGCGCCCAGGTCGAAGGCCCAGAATAC
>CAYYMW010000175.1:0-13915 GCA_964472515.1 uncultured Verrucomicrobiota bacterium
GTCGGCGGTTTGGCGCTGCGCTTCCTCCGCGAGGCCGGCTACCGCGTGACCAACGTGGCGGTGACGCTCGGCAGCAACCGCCAGCGCCAGTTGCCCCGGTTGGAGGAACTCCGGGCCGCGTGCGCCTATCTGGGCTTCGGCCTGTGCCAGACCACGCCCACCGGGCTGGAAGGGGTCAACGCCAAGGTGCGCGCCCAGCAGCCCGAAGCCTGGCGGGAAAAGGTGAGTGTGATCGCCGCCCTCCTGCGCGAGCGGCGTCCCCGGCTCCTCTTCTTCCCCCACGACGCGGACTGGAACAGCACCCACGTGGGAACCCACCACCTGGTCATGGACGCCCTGCGAACGCTCGATCCCGCCTTCACCTGCTACCTGGCGGAAACCGAGTTCTGGGGCGCCATGGCGGACCCCAACTTGATGGTGCAGTTGACGGCGGAACAGGTGGGGGACTTGGTGGCCGCCATCACCTTCCACGTCGAAGAGGTGAAGCGCAACCCCTACCACCTGACCCTGCCCGCCTGGATGCACGACAATGTGCGCCGGGGCGGCGAACTGGTGGGCGGGCAAGGACAGGCGGCGCCCGACTTCTGCCTCGCCACCCTCTACCGTTTCCGGCGCTGGCAGGACGGCGCGCCCACCGCCCTCTGGAAGGGCGGCCGAACCCTCTACGCCGCCGGAACCCCTGCGGAGCTGTTCGCGTAAGCGCGCGGGACGGACGGACCCCGTCGGCGGGCAGGCACTTTGGCCCGCTGCACGGCACGGGATTTGCTCTCCGCATCCAGTCTCATTTCGAGGCCGCCTTGCGTCCGGGGGACAGCCAAAGACCCGCACGCGAGGTTGTTTTCGCTTGCACGGATTGACTCAAGACCCTATTGGGTTGGGTTGGTTGTGCTTGCGCAAGAAACCGGACCTTGACTCCCGGGCACAACGTTGTGGTTGGGGAGCCAGGGCGTTGCGATTCGTTATCGATTATGGTCCACCAGAAGCAAACTCGGCTGGTTTGGTGTTGTACGCTGGGCTTCTCCGCCGCCGCCATCCACGCCCATGCCCTCGACGCTTCGGACGTCCTCTCCTACACGGCGGGACCGGTCACGCTGCGCCCGCATCTCACGGTCGCGGAGCAATACAACGACAACCTCTTCTACCAATCCGCGATTCGGACCGATGATTTTGTCACCATCGTCCGGCCGAACTTGGAACTCTGGCTCGGACGGCCGGAGTCCCCGCGCTACGCCCGGCTCGCGTACACCTTGGACCAATCGTTCTACGCCAAGAACCCCAATCAGGACTCCTCCGACCACGAGGTGGTGTTGGACAGCACGTTGACCTTCCAACGACTGGTCTTGGAAAACTACGACCGGGCCATTTTCGCCTCGAGCATCTATGGCGGCAACGTCAGCTTCCAGCAGGGCGCTTCCGCCGTGGGCAGCACGCTGAACCGGGCCAACTATGACCTGGCCCACACGGTCAGTTACACGTTGACCGAACGCACGAAAACCTACCTGAAGGGGACCTATACCGGGCTCGACTTCGAAAAGGGTGTCACCCTGCTCGACCTCCAGCGCACCCAGGGCACTGTGGGGTTCGACTTCAAACCTCTGGCCAAGACCTCCTTCTTCACCGAGGGTTTCTACAGCTACTCCTCCACCCGGGCCAACCTGAGCACGGTCCAAACCGGCCCGGACGCCGACTTCTACGGCGGCTTCATCGGCGCCCGCGGCACCTTTACGCCGCGCCTCACTGGCACGCTCAAGGTGGGCTATCAAGCGGGCGCTTACCGGGACGGCACCGCCACCCCCGATTCCCCGGTCGTGGAGACGAGGCTGTCGTATCAGCTCGCCCAGCGGACCAGCACCAGCCTGAGCTACAGCCGTCAGACGACCCTCGCCGTCCAGGGGAGCAAGCAGTCGGTCAACGCCAACTGGGCGACGCTGCGCGTGAGGCAGTTGATCGGCGCCCAACAGCGGCTCGCCGCCAGCGCGTCGTTCTCCTACGGCTACAACGAGTACGACAACCTCGGCACGAACCTCACGTATAGTGACAATTACTACGGAGTGCGGGTGGGAATGGATTACCGCATCCGGCTGTGGCTGACCGCCTCGCTCACCTACGATTTCGAGAAGCGCGACAGCAAACTCAGTATTGACTACGATGTCAACCGGGTTACCCTTGCAGTGGCAGTTGGATATTAGTGCTTATGATGCAAGTAATAACGCAAGCGCGACTCAGCCTTTGGCTGGGTCTGTTGCTGTGCCTCTTCGCCACCCAGGTGTCGGCGCAGGAGCAGGGGCAGCCCAAGGACAAGGCCAAAGACGGCGACAACTCCGCGGATCGCAAGATCGCCCCCCAGGATATCCTCAACATCTACATTGTCGGCGAGAAAGACTTGCCCATCGAATTCGCCGTCTCCGCCAGCGGCACCATCCAATTCCCCTTCCTCGACAACGTCGATGTGAAGGATAAGACGACGGCCGAAGTGGCGGCGAATCTCCGCGATGCGCTCGCCAAAGACTACTTCGTCGACCCCCAGGTGGTCGTTTCGGTGCGCCAGTACCGGAAACAATTCGTCCGGGTCATCGGCCAGGTGCTCAAGCCCGGGCTGATCGAATTACCCAGCGAACAACGGTTCGACGTGGTCGATGTGATCGCGGCGGGCGGCGGGCTCACCCCCTTGGCGGACAAGGACAAGATCAACCACACCCGCAAAGGCAAAACCACCAAGTACAGCCTGACCAAGCTCAAGGACATTACTGACCCGGCCAAGAAGGTCTGGGTGGAGCCGGATGACATCGTCGAGGTTGGCCAAAGCTTATTCTGATTTTCATGCAATCGTCCACCCCCTCCTCGACAGGCTCGGAGTTCTCGATGCAGAACCTGAACCTGCGTCACTACTGGCATGTGGTCCTGGAACGCCGCTGGCTGGTCATCACGGCGTTCATCTCGGTCGTCGCGCTCTGCCTCCTCTTCCTCTATAACGCGCCCAAAATCTTCGCCGCCACCGCCCGCATCCAGATTGACCGCGAGCCCGACAACGCGCTGATGGTTCAGGCCCTGAGCGTTCGGGCGGTGGACCAGGACTACCTCCAGACCATGTTTAAGAACCTGATGAGCCGCTCACTCATCAACGCGGTCTACCAGAAGCTCCGCCTCAACGAAGACCCCCGCTACAAAAACCGCCCGGATCCGATCCGTGCCCTGGCGGAGGACATCGAGGTCGTTCCCGTCCGTCTGAGCCGCCTGATGGACATCACCGTGGAACACACCGATCCCGAGAAGGCCGAGAAGATCGCCAACGCCATGGCGGAGGAGTTCATCCAGCGCAACCTCGACCAAAAACAGAAGCGTACGCTCGACATGCTCTTCTTCCTCCGCACCGAAGCGGCCTCGGTCGAGAAAAACGTCGAGGAGTCCGACCGTGCCCTGCAGGAGTACCGCGAGCAGACCAAGATTGTCTCCCTGGACGCCGAGCGCAACACCATCTACCTCGCCTTGGGCCGCGCGCAGGAGTCCTACGCCGCCGCGCGCAGCGAGGCGCGCCGCCTGGAAACCACCGTTCAAGAGTTGGACAAACACATTCAGGAGGGCAAACCCATGGAGGCCTTCCCCTTCATCAGCAGCGACCAGCAGGTGAAGCAGCTCCAGATTCAGCTCTCCGTCCTCGAAAACGACCTCGCCGGCCTGCTCAAGCGCTACAAAGACAAGCACCCCAACGTGATCGCCATCCGCTCCCGCGTGCAAAACGCCCGGGAAGCCTTGCAGGCCGCGGCCGTGCAGGTGGCGGAGACCCTCCGCTCGCAGGCGCTGATCGCCAAGAGCAACGAGGAAGCCCAACTCGCCACCTACAAAGACTGGGAGGAGCGCCAGATGCAGTGGAACCAGGCCAAGATGAAGTACGACAACCTCATGCGCAAGGCCGAGACGAGCAAGGTGTTGTACAACCAGGTTCTGGGCAAGATGAAGGAGATCGAGATCGTCGGCAAAGACAAGGCGAATAACGTCCGCTTGGTCGACCTCGCCGCCCGGCCCATGAAACACATCAAGCCCCGCGTGGTCGCCACCCTCTTCCTGGGTGTCGTCGGCGGCCTGCTGATCGCCGTGGGCCTGGCCTTCTTCGTCAACTATCTGGACGACTCGATCAAGAGCCAGGACGACATCGAGACTTATCTCAAGCTCACCTTCCTGGGCTACGTGCCGAACATCAAAACGAACAGCGTCGTGGAGCGTGACCTCCAGGCCCACCTGCATCCGCAGTCGAACGCCGCCGAGGCGTTCCGCACCGTCCGCGCCGCCCTCTCGCTCGCCAACAAACCCGACCGTCTCCGCTTGGTCGCTGTCACCAGCACCATCCCCAGCGAAGGCAAGTCTTTGGTGGCCTCCAATCTGGCCATTGTCAGTGCCCAAACCGGCCTCAAGACCCTCTTGGTCGATGCCGACCTCCGGCGGCCCTCGGTCCACAAGACCTTCCAGCTCCACAGCCCGGTCGGCCTCGCCGCCTACCTCCAGGAAACCGCCGCCAGCATCGAGGAATTGGTGCATACCACCGAGGTGCCGAACCTCGACGTCATCTGCTGCGGCGCCACGCCCCAGACCCCGTCGGAACTGGTGGGCTCCAAGCGGATGGTGCAGTTTCTCCAAGAGGCGGGCAAACGCTACGACCGCATCGTGCTCGACTGCCCCCCCATCAGCGCGGTCAGCGATCCGCTCGTGATCTCGGCCCTGGCGGACGGCGTCATTTTCGTCACCAAGTTCAACAAGATTCGCCGGGAGCACGCCCGCAAAACCATCCAGCGAGTCCAGGATGCCGGCATCCATGTTTTCGGCGTCGTGCTGAACGACATCGACTTCGAGGGGCGCGACTCCTACTACTACTCGTATTACTACTACCAGAACCGCTACTACTCGAGCCACTACAAGCCGGGCGGCTCGGAAAAGGGCGGCAAGGCCTCCGAGAAGGCAGGCAAGTCCGCCACCTGACCGGCGCCATGACCGCGCCACCGGGCTTCCGCACTCTCCTGCGTTGCCGGAAGGCCGGGCTGCCAACCCGGGCCGCGCGGGCCGGTGGCCGGGACCGGAGGCGCCGGCCTGAAGCAACCGCCTGACCGGCCGCCAACGATGCAAGCACCCTGCGAATCCCAACCCGACCGCCAAGGCCATTTTGGACCCTATGGCGGCCGTTTCGTGCCCGAAACCCTGATGCATCCCTTGATGCAGCTCGAAGAGGAGTACCACCGGGCACAACAAGACCAGGCCTTTCAGACTGAGCTTCAGTACTACCTGCGCGAATTCGCCGGGCGGCCCACCCCGCTTTACTTTGCCGAACGCCTCACGAAGGAACTCGGCGGCGCGCGCATCTACCTCAAGCGGGAAGACCTGCTGCACACCGGCGCGCACAAAATCAACAACTCCCTCGGCCAAGCGCTCCTCGCCCGCCGCATGGGCAAGACCCGCGTCATCGCCGAAACCGGCGCCGGCCAGCACGGCGTGGCAACCGCCACGGTCGCCGCCATGTTCGGCCTGCGCTGCACGGTCTACATGGGGGCCGTCGATTGCGAACGGCAGGCCTTGAACGTCTGCCGCATGAAGATGCTCGGGGCGGAGGTCGTGCCCGTTCGGGCCGGCCAGCAAACCCTCAAAGAGGCCATCAGCGAAGCCATGCGGGACTGGGTCACGAACGTCCGCACCACGCACTACGTGCTGGGCACCGCCTACGGCGCGCATCCCTATCCCATGATGGTCCGCAACTTCCAGCGCGTCATCGGGGACGAGGCCCGCGAGCAGATCCTCGCCAAGGAAAAGCGCCTGCCCGACCTGCTGATCGCCTGCATCGGGGGCGGGTCCAACGCGATCGGCTTGTTCTATCCTTTCCTGAACGATCCCGGCGTCCGCATGCTGGGGGTCGAGGCCGGCGGCGAGGGCATCCAACCGGGACGCCACGCGGCGCGCTTCCAGGGCGGCTCCCTGGGCGTGCTGCAAGGCACCCGCTCCTTTGTACTGCAGGACGAGCACGGTCAGATTCAGCTCACCCACAGCGTCTCCGCCGGACTGGACTACGCCGCCGTCGGACCGGAGCACGCCTGGTTGCGCGACCAGGAGCGCGCGGCCTACACCTACGCCACCGACGACCAGACCCTGGCGGCGTTCCTCCGGCTGGCCAGACTGGAAGGCATCATTCCGGCCCTGGAATCCGCCCACGCCGTCGCGGCCTGCCTCGAACAAGCCCCCCAACTCTCCTCCGACCAGATCGTGATCGTCAATCTGAGTGGACGCGGCGACAAGGATGTCTCCCAACTGATGGGCCGTCTCCAGCTTTGATCGCGATCCGGGTGCCCGGCGATGTCGCGCGCGGTTCAGGAAGGCCGCGAGGGCAGGCTTGCACCGGACTCGCCGTTTCAGTCACTCTCTCCGTATGAATTCGATGACAGGGTACGGACGCGGCGTATGCGCCCGGGATGGTTATCAGGTGGAAATTGAACTCTCCTCCGTCAACCGGCGCCAGTTGGAGATCGTGATCGCCGCCCCTTCCGAGATGGAACCGTTGGAATCCCGCATCCGCGAGGAACTGGCCAAGAGCCTCGCGCGCGGAAGGGTATCCGTCCGGGTCCGCTTGGAAATCGGCGAGGAACGGCTTTCGCGCCGCGTGCGGGTCAACGCCAGCGTCGCCAGAACCTTCGCCCGCGAGCTGGCGAGCCTTGCCAAGGCCACCGGCCTGCCGCCCCAAGTCAGCCTCGACACCCTGCTGCGCATTCCCGGCGTCATCGAAAATGACGCCGGAACGCTGGACTCGGACCGGGTATGGCCCGTCGTCCAGCAGGCCGTCCAACAGGCCCTCCAACGGTTAACTCGCATGCGCGCCCGGGAAGGCCGCCACCTGGCCGCGGAACTGCGGCGGCAAATCGCGACGATGCGGCAGTTGACCCGGCAGATCGAAACGGTCGCCCCCGAGGTCATGGTCAACCATCGCCGCCAACTCCTCGACCGCATCCAAAAGGCCGGATTGCCGGGCGTGACCGCCGACGACGAACGCCTCTTGAAAGAGGTGGCGCTCTTCGCCGATCGCGCGGACATCAGCGAAGAACTGACGCGCCTCGAGAGCCATTTCGGCCAGTTTCAAGAGTGCCTCACGGCGGGCGAACCCGCCGGACGCACCCTCGACTTTCTGGCTCAGGAGATGAACCGCGAGGTCAACACCATCGGCTCCAAGGCCAATGATGGCCGGATTTCCAAGGCCGTGGTTCTGCTCAAGGCCGAGATCGAGAAGTTCCGCGAGCAAGTGCAAAACATCGAATAGCCCGGCGCCCCCGCCCCATGAACGACCTGGCCCAAACCGACGTCCCGCTGTTGCTGCTGATCTCCGCCCCTTCCGGCGCGGGCAAAACCACGATCTGCACCCAACTGCTGGCCACCACCCCCAACTTGGTGCGGGCCATCACCTGCACCACTCGGCCCGCCCGCCCGGGCGAGCGCGACGGCGTGGATTACCACTTCCTCAGCCCCGAGCGCTTCCAGCAACGCCTGGACGCCGGCGAATTCCTCGAACACGCCCTGGTTCATGGCTGCCACTATGGCACGCTCAAGTCGGAGTTGACCGGCAACTTGCGACTGGGACGCGATGTGCTCCTGAATATCGATGTGCAGGGCGCCGCCACCGTCAGGCAACTCGCGCAGCAGGACGCCGAGCTTCGCCGCTCGCTCGTCTCCCTCTTTGTCTGCCCCCCGTCCATCGCCACCCTCGAGGATCGCCTGGTCAAACGCGGGCAGGACTCCCCCGAAGTCATCCGCCGACGGCTGGACGCCGCCAGCGCCGAGATTGCACACTGGCGTGAGTATGACTACCTGATGGTCACCACGACCCTCGTCAACGACCTGCGCCGGGCCCGGCTGATCTATGAGGCCGAGAAGCTGCGGACCATCCGCGTTCGTCCTCCGTTGCCGGCCTGAAACCCGCATGCCTACCCACCCCACAAAGCATTGCTGCGCAATCTATTATAGATATCCCATTGCGTCTGCTTGTACGGGTCGCGCGAACGGCTATTATGGAGCGGGAACATGAACGCGCCCTCGGTGCCAAACCGGACCCTCATTCTGGGAGTCACAGGTTCCATCGCCGCTCACAAGGCCGTGGACCTGGCCAGTTTCCTGGTCAAACAGGGAACCGATGTCCATGTGGTCATGACGGCGGACGCGCAGCGCTTTGTCACCGCCCTGCCCTTCAAGACCCTCTCCCGCAATCCGGTTGTGACCGACCTTTACGACGAGCGTGAGGGGTGGCAGCCGGCCCATATCCGGCTGGCGGACGAGGCCGCGCTGCTGTTGATCGCGCCCGCCACCGCCAACCTCATCGCCAAACTGGCGCACGGCCTGGCCAACGACGCCCTGAGCTGCCTGGCGCTGGCCTTGAACCCCAAAGCAAAGACGCTCGTGGCTCCCGCCATGAACGGCAAAATGTGGCTCCACCCCGCCACGCAGGCCAATGTGGCGACGCTCAAGGCGCGCGGCGTGGAGTTCATCGGCCCGGAGGAGGGCCTCCTGGCCTGCGGCTACGAGGGCGTCGGCAGGCTCTGGGACGTTGCCGGCATCGGCAAGCGGGCGCTGGAACTGCTGGCCTAGGCGGCCCGTAATACCCCGGAGCCTCCATGACCACCACCTCCTCTCGCTGGCGGGCTTTCGGCCGGCTGCCCCAACTGCTGGCGATGTCTTCGCCCGACCCGCAGCAACAGGAGTACCGCATTCAGTTCATCGAACGAAACGTGGGGTTGCCGGTGCGCGCCGTCGTGCTCGGCATTCTCTTCTACTACCTCTTCCTGTCCAGTTGGTATGCGGACACCCCGTCGGCCCGCGGGGTCGCGCAGGACGAGGTGACCCGCATCTTCGTGTTCGATGTCATCCAACTGAGTTACCTGCTCTACGCCGCCCTCAACATCGGCTTCGCCTTCCTCCTCCTCGCCATCCAGCAGGTCTCCACGGGAGTGGTGCAGTGGACCGTGTTCGCGCTGGCCCTGCTCGATGGGCTCTTCCTGGGCGCGCTGCTCCTCATCACGGGCGGCGTGGCCTCGTCCCTCTATTGGGTGTTCCTGTTCCTGATCATCCGCAACTCTCTGACCGTCTCCGCGGCGGTGCCGCAGGTGATGCTCAACCTGCTCCTCTGCCTCTTCTACGCCGGGGGGGTGGTGCTCGACGCCCGCGTCTGCGAAATGGACAACGAACCCCAGCCCAACCTGAGCGAGCCGTTCCTGCTGAAGCTCGGGCTGGCCGTCTGCGTGGCAGCTTGGTGCTACTGCATCCAGGTGTTGCTCGACCGCCAGCGCCGGAGCGCCGACGAGCAGCACGAACTGGCCCTCCGGCGCGAGCAACTCCAGGCGGCCGGGCGGCTCGCGGCGGAGATCGCCCACCAGCTCAAGAACCCGCTGGGCATCATCAACAACGCCGCCTTCACCCTGCAGCGCACCGTCAAGGAAGGTAAGACGATCACGCAACAAATCGCCATCATCCGCGAGGAGGTCGACCGCTCCGACCGCATCATCACCGAACTCATGGGCTATGCCCAGTTGGTCGAAGGCCGGGTCGAACGCCTCGATGTGAAGGAGGAAATCGAAGCCGCCCTCCTCCGCGTCTTCCCGCCCGCCGTCAAGTACGAGATCAACTTGCACCGGGACTACGCGCCCACCCTGCCCAACCTGCTCGCCCAGCGGGTCCACCTGTCGGAAGTCCTGGTCAACCTCCTGCAGAACGCCCGCGAGGCCATGAACGGCAAGGGCAACCTCTGGGTCTCCGCGCAGCACGGCGAGCAGTACTCGGTCGTCATCTGCATCGCCGACGACGGGCCGGGCATCCCCAAGGAGAACCTGGAGCGGATCTTCGAGCCGTACTTCTCGACGCGCGACAAGGGCACCGGCCTGGGCTTGGCCATCGTCAAGCACAACGTGGAGATGTATGGCGGCCGCGTGCGGGTGGAATCGGAGCTTGGAAAGGGCAGCCGCTTCATCATACAGTACCCCGCCAGAACTTTGGTAAAGTTGCGGACATGAGCGTGCCCTTGCCACCGTTGCTCTTCGTTGACGACGAGAAGAACATGCGCCTCTCCTTGGAGGCGATCATGGCGCAGGAGGGCTATGAAGTGCGCTGTGCCGAGTCGGCGGAAGAAGCCCTGCGCCTGCTCGGCCAGATGGAGTTCTTCATGGTCATCACCGACGCCCGGCTGGGCGGCATGAGCGGTTACGACCTGCTGCGCGAAATCCGGCTCAAGTGGCCGGACTTGCCCGTCCTGGTCATCACGGCCTACGCCACCCCCAAGCTCGCCGTGGAGACGATCAAGGCCGGGGCCATGGACTACCTGGCCAAGCCCTTCGCCCCGGAGGAGTTGCTGCATGCCATCTCCCGCTGCGGGGAACGCCACCGGCTGCTCCAGGAGAACGCCGCGCTCCGCGCCCAGGCGGGCGAGGCCTACCGGCTCGAGCACATCATCGGCGAAAGCCCCAAGATCAAGGCCCTCCGCCAGTTGGTCCAGACCGTTGCGCCCACCAACGCCACCGTGCTCATCCTCGGCGAAAGCGGCACCGGCAAGGAACTGATCGCCGGCGCCCTGCACACCCTCAGCCAGCGGCGCCAGCAGAACTACGTCCGCATCAACTGCGCCGCCATCCCGGAAACCCTCCTCGAAAGCGAGCTCTTCGGCCACGAGAAGGGGGCTTTCACCGGCGCTTTGCGGCAAAAGGCCGGGCGGGTGGAGGAGGCCGACGGCGGCACGATCTTCCTGGATGAAATCGGCGACATGAGCCGCCCCCTCCAGGCCAAGCTGCTGCGCTTCCTCGAAGACGGCACCTTCACCCGGGTGGGGGGGAACCAGGAACTCAGGGTCAACGTCCGCCTGATCGCAGCCACGAACCGCGACATCATCGACGCGATCCGGCAAAACCACTTCCGCGAAGACCTCTTTCACCGGTTGAACGTGGTGCAGTTCCAGCCCCCCCCGCTGCGCGAAAGAGGGCCGGACATCCTGGTGCTGGCCGAGCACTTCCTGCGCCATTTCAACCTCACCATGAATAAGTCGATCCGCGCCATCAGCGGTGCGGCGCAACAGAAGCTCATGGCCCACCATTGGCCGGGCAACGTCCGCGAGCTGCGCAATGTCATGGAACGCGCCGTCATCCTCGAACTGGGCGACGAGGTTCAGGCCGAAAGCCTGCCGGACTTCGCCCTCGAAATGCGCTTGCGCAAAGGCGACTACAACGCCCCCTCCCCCGAGGCTTCGCTCGAAGACCGCGTGGCCCAGTACGAAAAAGACCTCATCATCAACATGCTGGAGCAGAGTCGCTACAACTTGACCAAGACCGCGGAGCAGTTGCGCCTCAGCCGCCACGCCCTCCGCTACCGCATGCAGAGACTCAACATCGAAACGTCCGATTCCTTCGAGGACGAACCCTCGGCCCAGCCCGGAAAGGAGCCAGCATGATCCGCTTCGCCCTGCTGCTGCTGGCCGAACTCGAAGTGCCGGGCCGCGAATTGCCGCGCGCGGGGGCCGGCCCGAATTTCGGGCGCGACATCCTCCTGATCGTCGCGGTGGGCCTGGGCTTGCTCCTGCTGCTGGTGCTGTGGGCCGCTTATTTCCGCCGCCCGGCTCGTCCGGAGGCCGGCTCCCACCGCTCCCACCGCATCCTCGAGGAGGACGAGGAGGGCGGCCAGCACGGGCACCGGCACCGCCGCAAGAAGCGGCGACGCGATCACCGCAGCCGCAATCCGACCCTCGCCGAAACGGGCGGCCTGCCTCCCCGCCGCCCCGACGAAGAGAGTCCTCCGGGAGCGTGAGCCAGCCCGTCTGCCAAAACATCGCCCGCAAGAGCGCCTCCAACCTGGCGCTCGCGTTCGTATTGCTCCCCCCGCCGCGGCGCCACGCCATGGCGGCCCTCTATGCCTTCTGCCGGCAGGTCGATGACGCCGCCGACGAAGACACCCTCCCCCTCGAAGAGCGGCGCCGACAGTTGCGCTTCTGGCGGGAGGACATCCGCGCCGCCTTCCGGGGAGACCCGCCCAGCCTCCCGGTCAACCGCGAGCTCCAGCCGTTCCTCTCCCGCTACGCCCTCAAGCTGGCCCACTTCGAAGAACTGCTGACCGGCGTGGAGATGGACCTCGACATCCAGCGCTACGAGACGCAGGCGGAGCTGGAGACCTACTGCTACCGCGTCGCCTCGGTGGTCGGTCTTCTGAGCATCGAAATCTTCGGCTACCAGGACGCCCGCTGCCGCGAGTATGCGGTCGAACTCGGCCATGCCCTCCAACTCACCAACATCCTGCGCGATGTGCGGGTGGATGCCGCCCGCAACCGCCTCTACCTGCCGCGCGCAGACCTCTCCCGGTTCGGGGTCCAGGAAGCCGACGTGCTGGCCGGCCGCTACACGGCACAGTACGCCGCCTTGGCGTGGGAAATGGACCGCCGCGCGCGGGCCCGCTACGCCCGGGCGCGCGAACTGCTGCCGGCCGCGGATCGCCGCGCCATGATCGCCGCGGAACTCATGGGCACGATCTACTGGCGGCTGCTCCAGAAACTCGAAGGCCGCGCCTTCGATGTCTTTCATCCCGGCGTCCTTCGGCTGAGTTCCCCCCACAAACTCGCCTTGATCCTCAAGACTTGGTGGCGGGTGGTCGCGGCCAACTCGGCTTCGGCGTATGGCGTCTCCTAAAGGCCCCCGCCGGCTGATCGTGAACGCCGACGATTTCGGCGTGTCCTCCGCGGTCAACGCGGCGGTGGAACAAGCGCATCGCGAAGGCATCCTCACCACCGCCAGTTTGATGACCGGCGGAGCGGCCTGCGACGAAGCGGTCCGACTCGCCACCCAACTGCCCCGCTTGGGCGTGGGTCTGCACCTGACGTTGGTCTGCGGCCAAGCCGTCTGCCCCCCTGCCACCATTCCCCATCTGGCCGATCCGAAGGGTTCCCTGCCGGCCAACCCCGTCTGGGCCGGCCTGCGCTTCTTCTTCCTGCCCGGGGTGCGACGCGACCTCGGCCGGGAAGTGGAAGCCCAGTTCGCCCGGTTCGCCGCCACCGGTCTGCCCCTGGATCACGTCAACGGCCACCTGCATTTCCACCTGCATCCGGCCGTGCTGGGACGCGTGCTGGAACTGGCTGCACAATACCGGGTTAAGTCGATCCGACTGACGCGCGACCCGCTGCCTCTGAACCTGAAGCTCGCCTCGGGCGCGTGGGGATACCGCCTCAGCCACGCCTTGGTCTTCGGCCTACTCTCCACTTGGGCGGGCCGACGCATCCGGCAGCGGGGCTTGGCCCATACCCAACGGGTTTACGGTCTGCTCCAAAACGCGCGCGTGGACGCACCGTTTGTGCTGGGATTGCTGCGGCAGTTGCCGGCCGGTGACTCGGAACTGTACTCCCACCCGTCGATGACGGCCCACCGTCATGAAACCGAAGCGCTGTGCAACCCCGAGGCGCGCGCCGAGATCCATCAACTCGGCATCGAACTCATTCGCTACCAAGACCTTTGAAAATGACTAAGATACTCGTAATTCTCTTCATCTCCTTGCTGTTCGAGGCGATCGGAGTGGTCTTCCTCAACCGCGGCCTGCGCCAAATCCCGGCCATCGACAGCCCTTCGATCCCCGCCCTGACCCGGGTGGTCAAGGCCGGTGCCACCAACAAGAACATCCTCTGGGGGGTCTTCTTCGAAGCCCTGTTCTTCGCCGGGCTCCTGACCATGATGTCCCGCAGCGATGTCACGTTTGTCTGGCCGTTGACCTCGCTGGGCTTCGTGTTTACCACCGTGGCCGCCAAGTGGTTCCTGCACGAGGAGGTTACCGCCGCCCGCTGGGCGGGAGTCACGTTCATCATGCTGGGCGCGGGCCTGATCACCTGGACCGAACACCACAAAAGCCCCCCGGCCGCCACCCCGGCCGTGGTCGAAAGCGATCC
>CAYYMW010000176.1:0-13747 GCA_964472515.1 uncultured Verrucomicrobiota bacterium
CCCTCTCGGTGGTGGGACAATTGACCGCCCCCTTCGCCCACGCGCCCGTCGCCGCGATCTCCGGGCTCGTGGCCGCGCTGGCCGGGCTGGGCCTTTCCTGGCTGATCTACCGCCGGGCGGTGACCGATCCCCTGCCCAAGGCCCTCGGCGCCTTGGCGCGCGGCATGCAACACCGCTTCTACTTTGATGAGGTGTACGAGTGGCTGATCCGGAACACCCAGGAAGCTCTCGCCACTTTCGCTGACTTTGTCGACCGCTGGGTCCTGGCCGGCTTCGCCGTCCGGGGCCTCCACGGCACGGTCGAACTGGTGGGACGCTTCCTCCGGCTGCAGCAGACCGGCAACCTCCAAACCTATGTCCTGCTCACGCTGATTGGTTTGGTCATCCTCCTGGCGCTGACGTTGACGCACTGACGCATGGGCTTGCTCGCTTTCATCATCCTCTGCCCGCTGGTGGCCGCCTTGGCGATCGCCTGCCTGCCCCGCACCCTGCGCGTGCTCTTTCGGTCCATGGCGGTGGTGGCGACCTTCCTGAGCATGGTCGTGGCGGCGGTGGTGTTCTTCCGCTCCTGCCCGGGCGCACCCGGCTTCCAGTTCGAGGTGATCATTCCCTGGGTTCATGCCCTTGGCATCTCCTGGCACCTCGGCGTCGATGGCCTCAACGCCGGACTGATCCTCATGGCCTCCATCGTGGCCTTCGCCTCGGTGTGCGTCTCGTATGAGATCCAGGAGCGAGAAAAGGAGTACTATATCCTTCTGCTGATGATGTCCGGCGGCATCATCGGCGCCTTCGCGTCGCTCGACCTCTTTTTCTTCTATTTCTTCCACGAGTTCGCCCTGGTGCCCACGTTCATCATGATCGGCGTCTGGGGCCGCGGTGACCGCCGCGACTACGCCGCCTTCAAGATGACCATCTACCTGAGCCTGGGCGCGTTGATCGCCCTGCTCGGCCTGGTCGGCCTCTACCTGCAGACCGGCGCACGGTCCTTTGACATTCCCAACATGGTCCAGCAGGTCCGCCTCGCCCCCATCTCGAGCGGGGCGCAAAACGTCATCTTCCCGCTGCTCATGTTCGGCTTCGGCATCCTGGTGTCGTTGTGGCCGTTCCACACCTGGGCGCCCATCGGCTACGCCTCTGCGCCCACCGCCGCCGCCATGATGCACGCGGGCGTGATCAAGAAGTTCGGGCTTTACGGCCTGATCCGCGTGGCCCTGCCGCTGCTGCCCGCCGGTGCGCAGAGCTGGCTCAACATCCTGGCGCTGCTCTGCCTGGGCAACATCCTCTATTGCGGCCTGGTCGCCCTCCGCCAGAAAGATCTCAACTGGCTCCTCGGCAATTCCAGCGTGGCGCACATGGGTTTTGCTTTCCTCGGCATCGCCAGCCTGAGCCTGGCGGGCGTCACGGGCGCGGTGCTGATCATGGTGGCGCACGGACTTTCCTCGGCCTTGGGCTTTGCGCTGAGCGGTTATCTCCAGAAGCACGCCGGCACGGCCAATCTCGAACAAATGGGCGGGTTGCTCCAGAAGCTGCCGTTCATCGGCACGGTGCTGGCGATGGCGTTCATGGCCAGTTGCGGTCTGCCGGGTTTCGCCAACTTCCCCGGTGAGCTGCTGGTCTTCTTCGGCGCGTGGAAGGGCTACCCGGTGCTCACCGCCCTGGCCGTCTGGGGCGGGT
This sequence comes from uncultured Verrucomicrobiota bacterium, assembly GCA_964472515.1. Taxonomy (GTDB): domain Bacteria; phylum Verrucomicrobiota; class Verrucomicrobiia; order Limisphaerales; family J093; genus CAYYMW01. The sequence goes on from CAYYMW010000176.1 coordinate 1,675, forward strand.
TGGTGCTGGGCGCGGTTTACATGCTCCGCGCCATCCGCGCCATCCTGCACGGCCCGGTGCCCGAGCGCCTGGCCAAGACTGCCGATGCCACCAGCCTCTGGCGCAAGCTCCCCTTTGCCTGCCTGCTTGGCGCGTTGTTGCTGTTCGGGTTCTGGCCCAAGTTCCTGACCGACCGCGTCGGCCCGGTGGTCGCTCAAATCGTGGCCGACGCCACCAAGACCCAGAACCTCACCCCGGCCGTCCAGGCGGGGATTCCCCACGTACCGCAGGCCTCTGGCCTGCTGTATCGCCGACTTCCAGCCGGCATGCCCCCAGTTTCCGCGGTTGACGCCAAGCCCGAGGCACCGTCGGCCACCCCCGAAGTCAAAGCGCCCGGGGCTGCCCCTGGCCTCACGCAGGCTGGAAGCCTGCGATACAGCAGACTGGAAGTCTGCGCTACCCCGTCACCCTAGGCTTTCACGATGCACGATCTGGCCCTCATTGGTCTCGAACTGGCGGTGGTCGCCACGGCCTTGGCGCTGCTGGTGCTGGACCTCTGGACGCCCCCCGAGCAGAAGCGCTACCTCGGCTACCTTGCCGCCGCCGTCACCGGCCTGATCTTCCTGGGCAGCTTCGCCGGCGTGCATCCCGGCGTCGGCATCCTCCAAAGCGGCCCCATGCCCGCCTTCGGTGGGATGTTCGTCCTGGATGAACTGGCGCTCTTCGGCAAACGGTTCTTCCTCCTCACGGGTTTCCTCGTCCTGCTCATGTCGGTCGATTTCGCCGAGCGCTTCCCTGCCGGCGTCTCCGAGTTCTACGCCTTGGTGCTCCTGGCCGTTGCGGGCATGATGTTCGCGACTTCAGCCAACGACTTCAGCCTCCTCTTCGTCTCGCTCGAACTGATCACCGTCACTTTCTACATCCTCACCAGCTACCAACGCCGCCGGGTGACGTCCCTCGAGGCAGGTGCCAAGTACCTGATCCTGGGGGCGCTCTCGTCGGCCTTTCTCGTGTACGGCATCGCCTTCATCTTCGGCGTGTCCGGCACGCTCAAGTTCTCCGTTCTGCACAGCGCCTCCGAAGCCGCGGCCCACAGCCCCCTGCTGAAGATCGGCTTCGTCATGCTGCTCGCCGGCCTGGGCTTCAAGCTCGCCATGGTGCCCTTCCAACTCTGGGCGCCGGACGTCTACCAAGGCGCGCCCGCCCCGGTGACCGCCCTGCTCGCCGTCGGTTCGAAGGCCGCCGGGATGTTCCTCCTGCTGCGCGTGCTGCACCAGGCCCTTCCGCCCGCCTTGCTGCCGGCCGCAGTCAACCTCCTCTCCGTGCTGGCGGGACTGACCATCCTTTACGGCAACCTCGCCGCCATTCCGCAACGCAACATCAAGCGGCTGCTCGGCTATTCCAGCATCGCCAACGCCGGCTACCTGCTCATGGGCGTGGTGGTGACCAGCAGCGAGGGCATCAGCGCCATTCTCTACTTCCTGGCCGGCTATCTCTTCACCCTGCTGGCCGCCTTCATCGTCATCAGCGTGGCCACCAAGCGGGTGGAGGACAAGGACCTCAGCGCCCTGGCTGGCCTTCACCGCCGCTCGCCGCTCCTTGCCGCCGGCATGGCCATGGCCATGGTCTCGCTGGCGGGCGTGCCGCCCCTGGCCGGCTTCTTCGGCAAGTTCCTCCTGATCAAAGCCGCCCTGGCCCAGGCCCTGGTGACGCCCGGTTTCTTCTGGCTCCTCGGCGTGGCCATCTTCGGCGTGCTGGTCTCTTTCTACTACTACTTCGGCGTCATCCGCGCCATGTACTGGGAACCGGCCCCCGACGACGCCTCCGCCCTCGAAGTCTCCGGCCCCATGAGCTGGGCGCTCTACACCTGCATGGCCGGCATCCTCTTCCTTGGCCTCTTTCCCAACACCGTCGTCAACCTCACCCAGTTCGCCGCCCAGGCCCTGAATCTGCCGTAGGCGGTCAGGGCTAGCCGGGGTTTCGGGTGGAGCCTCGATGAGCCCGGTCAAGAACCACCGAGAATCCGAACAGAGACGGGAATGGGTGCCGATAGTTGATGGTGTATGAGTGCGTCGTGGCATGAGGTAGTACGAGCCCTTGCCCTGGAACTGAAGCGTAAACTCACGTACGCGTGCATTTCCGGGTTTGTGACTCGCAGCCCTATTTCTGAACCGCAGGATCTTGACCGCCTCGTTTCGGCATTATGCCAAGACTATCTCGCCAGTGACGAGGGAACAAGGCGAACCATCGAGTCGGCATGTGGTGATTCGGACCTTATTTGGTTTCTTTACGAGTTTGCCAAGCGACTTGCGAACACGGTACATGCACCTCTCGACCTTGCCACTCTGGAGCGAGGCTTAACGGCTCTCGCAATCACCGATCAACGACCGGACTATCGAGACTTCCTATATGCGCTTGGGTGGCTCTACAGCGCTGCACAACGCGAGGGGCTGCAGGATCCGATGCCGGCCTTCATCAGGATCGCGGGATTTGCGAACGCCTCAGGCGAAGAGTCTACGCAGAGCCTCATGGCTGGGTTTAACAAAACAGGTGTCTGCAAAGAAATCCAGCGGGGGCTGCCTGCGGACTTATGCGAGTCAATTCGACAAGGGAGTGCGCATAGAGTGAGCGTGTTCTTGGCCAGCGGAGCAGATCCAAATGGCACCTGTTCGGGAGGCATGAAGCCGCTGGCAATTGCGGCTCGGACCGGGAATGCGGCCATCATTGAGCTGCTATTGGCTTCGGGAGCGATGGTGAATCAGGTCGATAATCGCGGTGTTTCACCACTTGCTATTGCCGCTCGTGGCGGTCATCTACAGGCCACGCTCGCGCTCCTTCGAGCGGGTGCGTCAGTCAGTGCGCGACCCGAAGGGATCGCGTTGTTGGAATACGTATCAGCCTCAAAGAAAGCAAACGTATCTCGTGTCCTTGACGTGCTGCGGGAACACGATACAGGCGGTGGCGAGCACCGTTGTTGACGCTCGGCGGCATACTGTATCTCGCACCGGGCTTTGAGTCCTCGCCCATTCCGCGCTTCGCGCGCTGGCATCACCCGTTCATCGCGTCGTGACGAATGACCGGCGGCCGTGGCGCTTCAGCCCACCGTGGCCCCCCTTCCGCAACTCCGCGCCGCGAGGGGCGTTGTGCCCGCTTGGGCTCGATCAAATCGACCTTGCCCTTATTCTCCTTTACACAAGGAGAATATTGCGGTTTATTCTCCTTCCAGAGCGGAGAATCGGGAACGCGGAATGAACGGCGAGTCATTGGTCCAGTATCAGCAGCGGTTGGCGGAGAAGCTGGCGGAAAGCCTGCAAGTGCCGCTGCCGGCGGCGACGCCGCGCCAGGTCCACGGGACGGTTTCGCTCCCCAACAAGGCCACCGCAGTGATAGGGATGCGGCGTGCCGGCAAGACCACCTTTCTCCATCAACTGCGCCGGGAACGGTTGGAGAAGGGGGTGGCACGGGAGCGGTTGGTCTACGTGAACTTCGAGGACGAGCGGCTGGCGGGCTTGCAGGCCGCTCACTTGGGGGGCCTGATCGAAGAGTATTACCGTCAGTTCCCCGCATTGCGCCAGCAGGAGCGGGTGGCGTTCTTCTTCGACGAGATTCAGCAGGTTCCGGACTGGGAACGATTTGTTCGGCGGATCTTGGATACGGAAATGGTCGAGGTCTTTCTGAGCGGATCTTCGGCGGCGCTCCTGAGCCGCGAACTGGCCACGGCCATGCGTGGCCGTGCCTGGGAAGTGGTCATCCACCCGTTCAGTTTCGAAGAGTACCTGCGACACCACCGGGTGCCGGTGCCGGGCCGGGCGGATTTCCTTGCGCCCCGCGAGCGGTCGGCCATCGAAAGGGCGTTCAGGGACTACTTGATCACGGGCGGGTTTCCCGAGGCCCAAGGCGTGGACGAGGCCACCCGTCACAGCTTGCTGCGCGGCTACGTGGATGTGGCTCTGCTGCGGGACGTCATGGAGCGGCATGGCATTGGCAATGCCGCCGCGTTGCGCTGGCTTGTGCGGCACCTGTTGGGCAACGCCGCCGGCCGGTTCAGTGTCGAGAAGTTCTACGCCGCCCTTAGATCGCAGGGGGTGCGCACCTCCAAAGATGCCCTGCACAATTACCTCGCCCACTTGGAGGATTGCTTCCTGGTACGGACCATCTGCCTGGAAACGGCCTCGGAGCGACAGCGGATGGTGAATCCCCGCAAAGCGTTCCCGGTGGACCCCGGCCTGATTCCGGTGTTTGATCGTGCCGGCCGGGCCAACTTGGGACACGCATTGGAAACGGCGGTGCTGGTCGAGTTGGAACGGCGGCGGGCGGAAGTGACTTACGTGCGGACGCCGGCAGGCTACGAGGTGGACTTCCTGGCGCGGCGGCCGGGGGGAGAGTTGGAACTCATCCAAGTGTGCGCGGATCCGAGCGCCCCGGACGTGGCCGAACGCGAGTTGCGCGCACTGGAGGACGCGGCGGGCGCCTTTCCCAAGGCCACCCGGCGGTTGTTGACGCTCACACGCGCCCCTCTGCCTCTCTATCTGCCTAAACAGGTGATCGCACAACCCGCCTACGAGTGGCTGCTTGCAGGAGACGAGTGAACCGATGAAACGCGCTTTTCCTTGTCCTTGTTGCGGTCATTGGATGTTCGAGCAATCTCCCGGGTCGTTCGCCATTTGTGAGGTCTGCTGCTGGGAGGACGATATTGTCCAGTTGGCGTTCCCGGACTGTGCAGGTGGGGCAAACAAGTGCTCGTTAATCGAGGGACAGGCCAACTATGCACGGTATGGGGCCTGCGAGCGCAGGGTTGCTTCGGAGTTTCGCCTCGCTGCTCCCGACGGTCGTCGCGATTCCTTGTGGCAACCGCTGGATGTCACCCGTGATCGCTACCTTCATTGGGGCAACCTCTCAGATCATGACCTCTGGCAAACCGTGAAGAACCCCGGGAACCTCTGTCTCTACTATTGGCGACCCGACTACTGGCTGAGAGATGGTAAGTGGATTGCAGGGTGAACCGTATCGGCATCCGTTTCCCTGGTTGATCATTACTCCACGACGATGTGGATAAAGGCCCGGAACACCACGGGTCCGATGCGGCCCGAGGGTTGCAGCGGAGGGACCCTGTACCAGTGCTTCCACATGGTCTAGGCCACCCGCTGCGGCACCGGCCGGGGTTCGCCCGTCACCATCCAGCCGAGCCAGTACTGGCATCACCCCTTCATTGCTACGCGCCGAATTGCCGGTGGCCGTGACGTTTCAGCCCACGGTGGCCCCCTTCCGCATCCCCGCGCCGACGCTGCGTCCGGCCTCAGATCTTCACCGTGCGAACACGCTGGCCAGGATGAACCCGGTCCCCGGGGTAGAGGATCAGTTCATCCCCCTCTTTTACCCCTTCCAAGACCTGCGTCTCGGCCCCGCTGGACCGTCCCGCTTTGACGCTGCGCAATTCGGCTTTCCCGTTGACGACCGCCAGCGCCGCCCAGGTCTGGCCGCGTCGGAACAGCGCCCCGGAGGGAACCTTGAGCGCCCGGTCGGTTTCCCAGGTGATGATGTGGGCCTCCACCCGGAACTGGTCGCCCAAACCGCGGCGCTGCTCGGGGGGAGTGACAATATCCGCGATGACGTTGACCCGCTGTTCCTCAACCCCCAGGGCGGAGACCTTGGTGAACGCCGCTGGCTCCACCAAGCGCACGCGGGCTTCCAGCGGCGGCCCGCCTCCCCATTGCTCGAGCTCGATCTTGGTGCCCGGCGTGATGATGGCGCCGTCGCGCGAGAGCACGTCGATGATGACTTCGAGATCGGCGGGGTCGCCCACTTCCATCAACGGCGTGCCGGCCGTTACTACGCGCGCGCTTTCCTCCATGACGCGCAGGACCCTGCCTGAGACCGGCGCCCGGACCTCGATGGGGCCCCGCGCGGAGGCCGCGCCCGGGGCGAACTCCGCCAAGGCGGCCTCAGCCTCGCGCAGGGCGCTCTCGGCGGCGGCGAGGTCGCGCCGCGCGGCTTCCTCGCGCCACTGGACGGATTCGAGGTCCTGGATGGTGACGGTCTTGTCGGCGAAGAGGTTCTTGAAACGGCGCAGTTCGCTGGCGGCGAACGTCTGCCAGGCGCGGGCCTTCTCCACGCTGGCGGCGGCGGTGTCGCGGCGGGCTTCGGCCAGGGCGCGGGCGCGGGCGTCGAGCAGGGCGGGGGAGAGTGGGTCGATCACCGCCAGGACGGTCTGGTCGGCCTGGACCTCGGCGCCAGCCTTGAAGGAGATGCGGCGCAACTGGCCGGCGACCGGCGCGGAAACCAAGTACCGCTGGCGGATCCGGGTACGGCCTTCTTCGTTGACGGTCGCGCGCAGCGTGCCGACCGTGGCGCGGGCGGTCTCGACGGGCTCGGGCTTGGGCCACAAGCCCGCCACGATTAAGGCCACCAAGAGCACGGCGCCGAGCCACGGGAGCCAGCGCCGGGAATGGCGGTTGGGTGGGTTCTGCCGCGCCGCCTTCAACGGCGTCGTCGCTTTGACCTGAGGTTGGTCGCTCATGGAAAAGTCCGTTTACTCGGGCGCTTTCAGCGCGCCGACGAGGTCCAAGTGATTGAGTTTGCGCAAGACCATCAAGGCCGAGAGGGCGGAGGCCAGGCTCACCACCATGACCGCGAACGCGTAGTTCCCCACCGTCAGCACCAGCGGCAGGCGGACGGTCTCGGTGTTCACCGAACCGAGGATCACCTTGGCAAAACCGGTGCCCAGCAGCAGGCCCACGGGCACCGCCACCAGCGCCAGAATCACCAATTCGGTCACCAGCACGGCTCCGACCTCGCGGCGGGAGAAGCCGATCACCCGCAAGGTGGCCAGCTCGCGCGCCCGCTCCGCCAGCGAGATGCGCGCATTGTTGTAGACCACGCCAAAGGCCACCACCGTGGCGAACGCGAGGTAGATCTTCTGGATCAGGTTGATGCTGGCGGCGGTGGTCTTCCGGAAGTTCGCCCGCAGCGATTCCTTCACCGCCACCCAGCCCACGCGCGGAATCTCCCGCAGCGCGTGGAGGAACTCCGCCCGGTGCGCGGGGTCCACGGTGAAACTTGCGCCGCTCACCACGTCCCCCTCGCCAAGGAGGCGGTTCAGCGCATGGATGTCCATGTAAGCGGCGATGCCCGCAAAATCCTCGGCCAGCCCCGCCAGGCGGACGAAGCGCGTGGGCCGCTTGCCCTCAAGGACCTCCACCACCAGTTCGTCGCCGACCTTCGCGCCCAGCGCGTCGGCCAGCTTGGCGGAGACCACCAGGCCATCCGGGGGCAGGAAGACCTGGTGGTAATGCGCGTCGATGACGCGGCCGTGCAGGCCTCCCGCCGGCATGCCCTGGATGCCCAACTGGCGGTGGCGCGGGCCGTAGCGCAAGCGCACGAAGGCCTGGCGCGCGGGTTCCACGTTCACCACGCCCGGCAACTGCCAGAACAGGTGCCGCACGCGGTCGCTCGCCGGCTCCAGCAGGCCGATGCTGATGTCCTGGCGCTGGATGACATCCCACTGGAACCCGAGCACCTCCTGCACGCCATCCCGGAAGCAGTTGGGGACAATCATGATGCCCGTGGCCAGGGCCAGCCCCGCGGCCGTGAACAGGGCCTGGATCGGCTTGCGCTCGAGATTGCGCACGGCGATGCGGAAGCTGTGCGAAAGCCAGTGCGCGATGCCGGTGCGCTCCAGCAGCGCCACCCGGTAGTTGGCCGGGGGCTCGGGACGCATGGCCTCGGCGGGCGGCAGTTTCGCCGCGCGGCGGACCGCCCCCAGCACTCCCACCACGGCGGCCAGCGTGCAAACCACCAGGGCGATCAACAGCGCCGAGCGGTCCAGCCGGAACTGCAGGTCGGGAAAGCGGAAGAAGAGGTGGTAGAGCCGGACGATCCGGATGCCCATGAGAATGCCGCCCACGCTGCCGAAAAGCGTGCCGCCCGCCACCATGACCAGGGCGAATTTGAGGAAATGCACCACGATCTGACGGTTGGTGAAGCCGAAGGCCTTCAGGATGGCGATCTGCTCGCGCTGCAACGCCAGCAGGCGGGAAAGCACCGCGTTCGTCATGAACGCCGCCACGCTCAGGAAGACAATGGGGAAGCCGATGGCCAGGGTGCTGAGCACGCGGATCTCGTCGGAGACGCGGATGTGCGAGGGATGGTCAGCGCGCCCGTAGGCGCCGCGTCCGCCATAAGGCGTGAGCAGGCGGTCCAACTCCTCGATCACGGCCTTCCCCCCGGCGCCGGCGTCGAGCGTCAGCGCCAGGTGATTGAAGCCGCCGTCCAGGTCGTAGGCGGCGGCGAGTTCCGCGTAGGGCATCCAGAAGATGCCATAGGTGCGGTTATCGGGCAGGGCCGAGCCGGGCCGCGACTCGAAGATGTACTCGGGCGAGAGGACGATCCCCGCGATCCGGAATTCCTGCCGCCGGCCGTTGAGCAGCATGGCCACCCGGTCGCCCGTGCGCAGTTGATTTGCCTCGGCAAAGGCCTCGCCCACCAGCACCTCGCCCTTGGCCCCCGGCGTCAGCCAACTGCCGGACCGCAGGAAGAGGCGGTTGAGCTCGGGAGCCGCAAAGTCCGGCAGGGACCGCACCTGACCGCTGGCCGGCTCGTCCAGACCGTCGAGGTCGAGCGTGACCTGGACCGAGATATCCGTCTGCACGATGGCGACGCCGGGAATCCGGGCAATGCGCGCCGCCAGCGAGTTGGGGGCGCGTTTCAGATGGGCGAAGACCTCGGCAAAGCGGTGGGCTTCATAGTACTCCCGGCGGGCGGACTCGAGCGAGTGGATCAGGCTGCGCGCCATGACCATCATCGCCAGGCCGCAGCCCATGACCAGGGCGACCGCCAGCGCCTGGCCCAGCATGCGGCGGAGGTCGCGCACCAACTTGCGGTCAAGGTGGGCGAGCATCACCACTCCAGGCTGCTCACCGGCGCGCGGGTGGCGTTGCGGTGAAGATGATGCACGCGGCCGTCCGAGAAATGGATCACCCGGTCCGCCATGCCGGCCATGATGGCGTTGTGCGTGATGATCACGGTCAGCGTGCCCAACTCCCGGTTCACGCGTTCGATGGCCTCCAGCACGACAATGCCCGTATGGACATCCAGCGCGCCCGTCGGTTCATCGCACAACAGGACCTCCGGGTGCTTGGCAATCGCCCGCGCGATCGCCACGCGCTGCTGCTCGCCGCCGGACAGTTGTGCGGGGAAATGGTCCAGCCGCGCGCCGAGGTTCACCAGTTCCAGCGCCGTCTCGGGGGGCATCGGGTCCCGGGCGATCTCCGTGATCAGCGCGACGTTCTCGCGCGCGGTGAGGCTGGGAATCAGGTTGTAGAACTGAAACACAAAGCCGACCGACTCGCGCCGGTAGCGGGTCAGTTCGTCTTCAGTGGCGGCGGTGAGATCGAGGTCGCGGTACCAGAGCTCGCCGGTGGTGGGAACGTCCAGCCCGCCCAGGTTGTTGAGCAGCGTGGTCTTGCCGCTGCCCGAAGGCCCCAGCAGCACCACCAGCTCGCCGGCATGCAGGTCCAGGTCCACCCCGGCAAGGGCATGGACTTCCGCCGCGCCGCGGCCGTAGACCTTCGTCAGGCCGCGCGCGCGGAAGACCGGCGGGGCGGTCGCGATCTCGGGAGAGAGGTTCATGCTGGGCTCTCGTGCCTGCGGACTGAGACCTTACCCGGGGTGGCGCGGGGTTCAAGCCGGAGTTGCGGGGCGGCCCGCGCCGCGCAGGGTGGGCTCGGAGCCGGAACGACATCCGCTGAGGACGTGCAATGTCACTATCGTGTGGTGAGAAATTCACCATTCCGTGGGGAATTTGCCGGCCCGATGGAACGCCGATAGAGATGGCCGGCGGCGTCCGTCGGCGCCGGACCGGCTGAAACGGCTTGTCCCGAAACGCCGGCGCGAGCGCGTGTTACGCCTGTGCTTCCGCAAAGCCAGATGGCGTGCGTATGCTGCCGACCGCGCGTTCTCCCTACCGGCCCTCCTCCCGGCACCCGTGCAGACGCACCCGCACCAGCAGGTCGTTCAGGGCGGCGACGGTTTTCGGCGCAGGCGCCTCCGGGAGGGACGACTGCTCGTGCGCCGTCTGCAGTTCCGCCCGCAGGCGCTGGTACTCGCGCTCGTGAAAGGCGTAGTCCGTGTCCTCCAGCTTCGAGGCCTCCGGACCCGCCAGCTTGCGCGCCACCAATTCCGGCACCTGGGGCAACGGGTAATGCCCGGTCAACGTGAGTAGGTTCGCCTCGATCACTCCCGCGTGCATGAGATGGATGCCGGTGAGAAGGACGCGGTACACGTACAGCAGCGGCTTCACCCGCCGGGGCGATTCCTTGGTGAACAGCTTCCACTGCGTCTCGGCAAACCCGAAGTAGTGGTGCGCGTGATTCCGCGTGATGCAGCCGCGCGCCATCGCCTGCAACTCCCCGTGCTCCCGCGTCGTCCGCACCACCAGCGGCGAGTACAACTGCTCCAGCACGTACCCGTTCTTCTTCAACAGCAGGCCGAAGAACTTCTTCACGTCGTGCGACACGATGTCCATCTCCAACCCCTCGATTACCCGGCTGTCTTCCACGGTTTCGCCGCGCGTCTTCAATCCCACCACCGCCTCCAGCGGCAAGACGTGCGCGCCGCGCAGATCGAAATCCGAATCAGGGGATGGGAAGCCATAGAGGTGCGCGCCGCTGATCGTGGCAAAGATCAACGGATACGGCTGCGCCGCAACGATGCGCTGCAGGTGGGGGTCAGGGATCATGACGGGCTGTGGGGCGATCACAGGACGATTTGGAAGGTTCGGTTCTTGGTGGTGGTTGGTCGAGCGACACGAAGTGCCACTTGTAAGTCCGGTCTTCATTGTAGTCCACCTCTACCGATCGTTTGCGGTGGTCAAAGAAGTACCACCAGAGGGCCTGAGGTGTGGCAATGAACTCGCTGAGGCCAAGCGTCATACCGGCGGACATCGATGCGCCGGTCGCAAACACGTCGTCACGCACCGGTCCTCGCACCACGAATATGTCGTAGGGACCGTTCATGAAAGTCAGAGAGTCCCCGGCAGTGATGCCTGATTTCACCGGCGGGCCAAGGGCGTGACGTACCTGCTCCTGGGTCTTCCCATTCCGAAGGACGGTGTGATAACGCCCCAGGCTGTAGATGGCACTCGAACACCCCGTGGAGAAGGTCAAAGGCAGCAGGGCCAACATTACAGGCAGCCACCGCGAGCAACAGCCCGCTCGCCGATTGGTGCAGTCGTCGCGATTAAAGCGGGGGTCAGTGGTCATGGATGTCGTGTTACTTACCCTTCAAGGCACTTAAAAGGATCGGGTCTTTCAGCCACCGTTCCGGTCCCCAGCCAGCCTGATCTGTCAGTCCTGGGTTGGCGCCGGCCTCGAGAAGCCGGCCGATGGCCTCACGTGAAGCAGCGCTGAAGAGCGGAGTCCAACCATCGACATCTGTTGCGTTGGGATCTGCGCCGTTTGCCAGCAGAATGTCCATCACCTCGCGCGCATCGGCCGCAACCGCAGCGTGAAGAGCCGTCGCGCCGGTGGAGGTCAGGTTGACCTCTGCACCATGACCGAGGAGCCACGCAACTCGTCGCGAATCGTTATCAGCAGCAGCGAGGCTTAACGGCCAGTCGCCGCAGCCGTCGATCGCATTCACATCAGCGCCCCCGAGTTCAGTCAAGAGGTGCAACATCTCCAAGGACCGCGCAGCGTGAATCGGTTGCGCTTGAAGCGGGTTTTCGTGCCGGGGTTGAGCGCCGTGCCGAAGCAGCACTGCAGCGCAGGAAACGCGGTCCCACTCGGAGGCACTGTGCAGGGGAGTGTTGCCGAAATCGTCCACGAAGTTCGGATCCGCACCAAGGTCGAGCAACCAGGCCGTGGCAGCCGGGTGGCCGTGTTGAGCCGCTAGGTGCAGTGGAGAAATCCCACACCGTCCGGTTTGCGTCAAATCAGCGTCCCGCTCCGCCAGCCAGCGGATCGTGTCAAGATCCCCACGGATGAATGACAACAGCCAGGGAGAGAGTTCAAACCGGGGGTTCTTGGTGTTGATCGACGTGACCGAAGGCGGCCGCCTTCGTAGTTCGTCCAGACTGCCGAAGGCTACGGTGTGGTGG
>CAYYMW010000177.1:0-13716 GCA_964472515.1 uncultured Verrucomicrobiota bacterium
GTTCAGTCCGTCGTCTCGGCAACGCGGTAAGGCTTCATGCGGCTCTTCATCCAACGCACCGCGAGGAGGTCGTAGAAGGAGGCGAAGAGCCGGTTCCAGACGCCGTAGTTGCCCTGGCCGGCGAACCGCGGGTTGCAGCCGATTTCGAGCTCAACCACTTTGAAGCCCTCGAGCTTGATCAACGTGGCCATGAACCGGTGCATCCCTTTGAAGTACTTCAGATTGGCGATGCACTCGCGTTTGAAGGCGCGGTAGGTGCAACCGGCGTCGCTGACCTGCTCGTCGCTGAGCCAGTTGCGCACGGCGTTGGCAATCCGGGAGGAGAGCACCCGCACGAGGTTGTCGCCCCGGCGGCGGGCGGCGACCCGCGAACCGCAGACGCAATCCGCCCCCTTCAAGGCTTCGAGGAACCGGGGAAGTTCCTTGGGGTCGTTTTGCAGGTCGGCGTCCATGGTGACCAGGATGCGGCCGCGCGCGGCTTTCAGGCCCGCCCATAGCGCGGCGCTCTCGCCGCAGTTGTAGGCGAAGCGCTGCGCGCGCACCCGCGGGTCGGCGGCGGCAAGTTCCCGCATCAGCTTCCATGATTTATCGCGGCTGCAATCGTCCGTAAAGATCATCTCATATTCCATCCCGAGGGGATCGGCAGCCGCCTTGAGGGCGTCATGGAGCCGACGCAGGTTCAACTCCTCGTTGTAGCAAGGGAGGACCAGGCTGAGCTCAGGTTGGTTGGGCATGGAGGTGGGCACGGAGCAACTGGCCACGACGCGACGGGCTACTTGCGCCCGTGGAACGCGGCGACGGACGAACAGACGCGATCAGCCTCTTCCAAGGTCATCTCGCCATGGATCGGCAGGGAAAGGATCTCCTTGACCGCCGCTTCGGTGCGGGGCAAAGGCCGCAGGCCCGGGAACCGGCTCGTCACGGCCGGCTGGAGGTGGTTGGGCACCGGATAGTGGACGCCGGACTCGATGCCGCGATCATGAAGGAACTGCTGCAGATCGTCGCGGCGCGGGCAGCGAATCACATAACGGTGGTAGACCGAGCGCGCCCAAGGACGTTCGAGCGGGGTCGCCACCAAACCCTTGAGGAGGCGTTGGTAGCGGTCGGCGATCATGCGGCGGTTGACGTTGCAGGCGTCCAACTGCGCCAGCATGACCCGTCCAATGGCGGCGTGGAGTTCGCTGAAACGCAGATCGAAGCCGGCGAACTCGTGCAGGTACTTTTCCCTGCGGCCATGGTCGCGCAGCATGCGCAACTTGTCCGCCACCACGGTATCGTTGGTGACCACGCAGCCGCCATCGCCCAACACGGTCAGGTTTTGCGAAGGAAAGAAGCTGAAGACGCCGAAATGGCCCAGCGAGCCCACCGTCTTGCCCTTGTACTGGGCGCCCTGGGCCTGGGCGCAGTCTTCGATCACCCAAAGCCCGCGCTGGGCTGCGAGCTCGAGCAACGGCCCCAGATTGGCCGGATGCCCGTACAGATGCACGGCCACGATGCCGACCGTGCGGGGAGTGACCAGCGCGGCCACTTCGGCGGCATCCAGGCAGAGCGTCTCGTCAATATCGGCGAAGACCGGCGTGGCGCCGCAGTGGAGCAAGGGTTCGATCATGGGAAACGACGCCAGCGAGGGAACGATGACTTCGTCCCCGGGCTTGAGCCCCTGCGCCAGATGGAGCAGGTAGGCGTTCATGGTCCAGGAAGTGCCCAGCACCGCGTGCCGCACGCCGGTGTGGGCGGCCAGTTCGGATTCGAAGGCGAGGCACTCCCCTCCCAAGATGAACTGATTCGACTCCAGCGCCCGGAGCGCGGCGGTCTTAACCTGCTCACTGACGAGGCAACGATACAAGGGTATGGATTGCATGATTGGCTTCAACTAGCCCAAGGGGCACCGCGGTCCAGAGAGGGTATCCGAAGCCCCGGCGCGCTTCGTCGAGCTCGAGGATTCGTTGCCAGCGGATGGAGCGCAGAGCGACTTGCCGCCCGCCTGTTGCCACAACGAGCGGCATTCGGGCGTGACGCCAACGAGGCGTGGAAGCGCTGGCGGCGGGTATGACTCCCGCAGTCGCCCAGCACCTTCGACCCGGAAAACAGAGACTCGGTTATCATCCGAATGGCCCTACACCGTCGCTGAATGGCGTGGGGATAATGGGTAAGTCGTTGCACCCGAGCAAGCCATTTTCCGACGCGGGTGGACGCAGGGTCAGTCGGCGCGGAACCGGTACTCTCCCGGCGCCAAGCGCAGCACGATCCGGTCCGGCCGCCGGTCAACCACCTTCACACCCTTGGCCCGTTTCAGGGATTTTCCCTGTTCGAGCCATTCGGCTCCGGGCGACGCCGGCAGGAAGAGGCTGGCCTCGGTGTTGGGAGGAACGGTGACTTCATAGCCGCACTTCCGGCCATCCCGCTGCCAGCGGCTGGCGATCAGGCCGTAGGGCGAGCGGAAGGAGGCCTTGACCCAGGCGGCCTTGGTCTCGAGCGCCGGCTTGAGCACGAAGTGCCGATATCCTTCTCCCGGGTCGCCCGGTCGAATCCCAGCCATCCCCTCCATAAACCACTGGCCGACGTGCAGGTAAGAGCTATGCAGCAGCGACTCCCGGGCTTCCCAATCTTCCCAGATGGAAGTGGCGCCCCGCTTGAGCATGTCTCCCCAGCCCGGATACGTGTCCTGGTTCACCATGGTGTACATCAGGTCGTTCCGGCCCAACTCCAGGAGTTCCTTGATCAAGAACGCTCCGCCGGTGATCCCAGCGTGGATGTGCCCGTGCCGACGAACGAGAATTTCCTCCTCGAGGCTCCGGGTAACCCGGGCCACTTGGTCTTGGGGTGGCACGCCGGTCAGCAGGGCCGCCGCCAAGTAGGCTTGGAAGCCGTTGACGTAGTTTCCGGTCGCCGGATCGTAGAACTTGCGGTGGATGGCTCGGCGAACCTGATCGGCCCGCAGACGGTAGGCCTGGGCGTCCGCCTGCCGTCCGAGCGCATCGGCCACGCCAGCCGCCATCTGCAGGTTGTAGACCCAGTAGCAGTTGTTGAAGCAGAGGGTCTCCTGGGTGTCGCCATTGACGCCTTCCGCGCCGGGCCAGAGCCAGTCGCCGAGGAAATCCCATTCGCCACCCCAGCGAACGAGCAGGTCGTCCTTGCTCTTGGTTTCGAGGAACTGGAGCCAGCGCTGGATCGTCGGGTAGTTCACCTCCAGCGCGCGCCGGTCACCGTAGTGCCGGTACATCTGCCACGGGAGGGTCACGCAATATCCGCTCCAACCGGGACCGCCGCCACCCCAGTAGGTGGGTGCCGTGTAGGGAAGGTTGCCGTCCTTGCCCTGCACATCGCGCCAATCCTGGCTCCACTTGGTGTAGAGGGCCGCGACGCCGAAAGTGTCCATGGCCATTTCGGTGGTGGCATGGGCATCGCCGCCGTAACCCATGCGCTCGCGTTGGGCGCAATCCACCACGTAGCCACCGACGGTCAGGTTCTCATAGGTCCAAAGGGTGGTTTCGAAAATCCGGTTCAGGAGCGGCTCGGAGCACTCGAACTGCGCGGCCCGTGCGTAGTCGGTGCGCACCATCCAGCCGCGGAAATCGCTCAACTGGGGCTTCTGACGGAGACCTTCAAGCTGGATCCAACGCCCGCACGCGTAATTGAAGCGGTGCTCGAACATACCCTTGCCGGAGGGTCCCAACGTGTACTGGCTCCGATGCCGATGCGTCATCGGCCGGTCTTCCCGTTCGGAGAACTGCATCTCGATGCGGTCACCGGGCTGGCCGGTGAAGGCCATTTCCATCATGCCGGAGAAGTTCACGCCCATGTCGACCCGGTAGACACCGGGCTTGGGCTCGGCAATCGCCACCGGGCGGATTTCCTTCACTTTGCGGTTGAACTCGACCATTTGCGCCGAAAGGAGCAGCTTGGGTTGGTAGGTCGTGGCAGGCTGCCAGGTCGAATCGTCCAGTTCCGGCCTGCCCCAACCGGGCAATTCGCGGTTCGCATCGTAGGCTTCGCCGCCGAAGTTCGTGAAATCCCAGAGGCCGAGCAACCGGTTGGGGCTCGGATGGGTCTTCCAGGTTTCGTCAGTGGCGACCACCATCTTCTCCCCGCCGACCGATTCCACCTCGGCCTGGGCGAGGACGATGGGGGTGGCCGGCTTGCCCTCCGCCTTGTGATGCGGGTAGATCGACCAGGAGGTCCCCAGCCAGAAGCCCAGCGTGTTGGTGCCCGGATGGAGCAGGCCCGTAATGTCGTAGGTCACGTAGCGCGCGCGCCGGTTGTGGTCGGAAACAGCCGGCGTGAGGACGGCGTCACCCACTTTCTGGCCGTTCACGTACAACTCGTGATAGCCCACCGAAGCCACGTAGACCGTGGCCCGCTTCGCCGCCTGGCCCAGCACCACGTTCTTGCGGAACCAAGGGTCCATCAGAGTATTGTCGGGCGGGGAATTGGGCTGGCGAGTGAACGTGTCGGCGGTCCCGATCCACTTGCCGCGCCAGTCGCCCGGCTCCAGGAGGCCCATGCTCCAATACGCAGGGGTGCTCCAATCGGACCAGGCGCCGCGCTGGTCTTTGATGCGCACCTGCCAGAAACAGGGCTGCCCCGAGCGCAACGGTTTGCCACCGTAAACCACCTGCTGCGACTGGCTGGACTTGATGGCGCCTGAATCCCAGAGGTCAGGCCGGCCGTCTTGCAGCGCGATCCGATCACCCGCGACCCGCACCTGCCAGGCCGACTGAGCCTGCCCGCGGGCCGTACGATCCCCCGCCTCGAGCACCCAGCTCAGCCGCGGGGCGGTGACGTCGATCCCCAACGGATTGGACAAGTACTCACAACGCAGGTCCACCGGCTGCACCGCCGCTGTCTGAGCCGCCAGTGCCGCCCCGGTGAAAACCAAACCCATGAACGCGGACCAGAGTGTCTTCATGGCATTGGAGCATGCCGGTTCCCCGAAAAGGATGCAAATCCGCAATCAAGCCGGTAACGCGAACCCCAACCGGCAAACCGGACCACCCATGCGACGAGTGGTCCGGTTAGGCCCGAAGGCCGTCAGCCGTCAGCTTCGCGCCCGGCGATTACTGGGCATGGAGGCGGTAGAACCGCTTGGCGGGACTGGCTGGAACGGTCACCACGTTGCGGCCGTTGACCAAAACAGGCTGGACCGTGAGCGGCGCCCACGCGCCGCCAGACCCGAGACTATCGATGTACTCCAGTTGGTAGGTTCCGGTGGCAGGCGGTTCCCATGAGATGGCGACGCGCCCGTCCTCAAGCAGGGTGGCGGTCAATTCCGGTCCGCCCACGCGCAGAGGTTGGATCAAGAGGTCATAAAGGATGGGTGACTTGCCGTCGCCCGTGGCTTGGAACGTCACTTCGACCTCGAGGTACTTGCCCGAGGGAGTGGTGAGGAGCCGCACCGAATTGGTGGCATTCTCCCAATCGGACCACCGGGCCTGATCGTTCGAGCTGCGCACCCGGATGGTCACGTTCGTGCCGGCGGGATCGTCGGTGTGCCAAGTCAGCAGACCCCAGGCGGCGTTGGGTATCTTGGAGTTGTGGATGACCGTCCACGTGCCCAGCCGGGTGGTCTCGTTACGGGCGATGATGCCGGTCATATCGCTGTAACCGTAATGAGTGCTGCCGAGAATCCGCTTCTCCAAGTCCACCTGCGAGGTAGCGGGATCGATGCGGTGGATGTAGTCGTCGCCGTTGTTGACGGCCCAAACCTTGCCGGAGGCGTCGATGGAGACGCCGGTCGGTTCAGGCCCAACGGGGATGGTGGTCTTGACTTGGCCCTCGTGCGAGAAGCGGGCCACCCGCCCGTCCTGGGAGCAGGCCACCCAGACATCGCCGTCCTCGGTGACGGCCACGCCGCGCGAGCGATAGAAGCCGTCGACGATCCAATCCACGTTGGTGGTGAGGACGTTGATCCGGGCCAGTTTGCTCTCCTGGTGACCGGAGACGAAGAGGTGGTTGTCGCGGTCCAAGCCCAGACCGTAGGTGTGGAAGTTGAAGTTGATCACCGAGAAACTGTAGTCCACGGGGTTCATCCGAAGGACGCTGTTCTGACCGGACTCCCGGTAGCCGGAGGACCAGAGGATGCCTTGGGAATCAATGACCGCCCCGTAGGAGGTGTGCCCCACAGAGGAGACATCGACGGTCTTGAGAATCTGGCCGGTCTTGCCGTCGAGGTAGTAAAACAGCATGGTGTCGTGCGCGCCGACCCAGACGTTACCCTTGGCATCGACCGCCAGCCCGCGCGGCCCGGGGTTCCAGTAGTTATCGATGTACTGCAAGGTCTGGGCGCCAGGAAGATAGGTGCCCTCCTGGCCAGGGATGACCACGACCTCGAACAGGACACACTCGTCCTGGCCCCATGGCAGCATTTCATCCGGGGTAATGTTGCCGTCGCCGTTGGCGTCATGCGAGGTCTGGATGAGGTGATCCCCGTTCCGGTCGATGAACTGACCGCTTTCGTACAGGCCAATCTTAATGACGGTGGCGGCGTTGCGGTTGGCGACGTAGCAGTTGCCAAACAGGTCCACGGTGGTCCGGGAGGGATTCCCGTTGATGCCCGGCGGGCAGGTGCGGTAGCGCGCCAACTCGCGCCCCGTGCGCGTATCGACCTTGGAAGCCGTGCCCTCGCTCGAGTTCGGGACCCAGATGAACGGCAGGGTCGTGGCCTCGAGGGAAAGCTGGACTTGGTCGGACTTGGTCAGGTCGTCGACGCCCACCAAGACGCCTCGTTCGAAGTCGGCCGTGGTGGTATAGAGCCGGCTCTCAGGCTGGCTGCCGGAGGCCAGCAGCGTGGTCACCAACTTCACCGCGTCGCCCTTGGAGGCATCGGTGGCGGAGCGCGCGGTCAGCAGGGCCTCGTAAGTGAGGCCGCCCGGCACGGAGGTGTCGGGAGTGACGTCGATCCAGAGGTTGACCGAACCGCCGGGCATGAGGGGATCGCCGGTCCAGCCCGGGCCGGTGAGCCGCGAGGTGACGTCCACGGGGCGAGTGTCCCAGGCCGCGCCGCCCGTCAGCGTCCCCGTATGGCCGTTGCCGGTGGCATCGACGGCCTGGCCGCCGCCGACCTCATTGAGATGCCAGTAGCCGAGCAAGCCAGCCTCGGTCCCGGTGAGGATCTGTCCCATCCGCGAGCGAACCTCAGCGGCGGACAGGGCCCGGCCCCAGACGCGGGCCTCGGCGATCAGGCCGGGGAAGTTGTTGCCCGCGCAGCAGGCCTCACCGCCGATGCGGGTGTTCTCGTAGGGCTGGTAGTTCGGGTCCACCGGGCCGGAGGCGACCGCCACGCCGTCCACATAGAGCACCGCCGTGGCGCCATCACAGGTGCCCGCCACATGGTGCCAGGTGTTGAGGGCCGCGGCCGCGCCCGCGCGCAAGGTGGCGGTGCAATCGCCGGGAGGCCGAATGGCGACGCCGAACTGGCCATCTTGCAGAGTTACACCCCAGTCATGGCAGCCGCCAAAGCCACCCAGGATGGTGCGCCGACCCGCAGGGACGGCACTGGGGCTGACCCAGGCCTCAACGGTCCACTGAGGGCCGGGGCTCCAGTTGCCGGTATCCACCGCCGCGGCGTTGCCATCGAAGCGCAGCGTGGATTCCACGCTGGTGTACTTCACCGCCCAACCGTTGGCGCCCGCCGGCCCCTTGAGGGTGAACTGGTTCACCAAGTTGCCAGCGTTGACCAGGGAAGCCAGGTAGCGAGCCGTGTCGCCCGGATCAAGTTCAACATACTTGGTCTGGCGGTCGCCCGTGAGATTGAAGACCCCCTCACCCGCATAGGTGACGTCCATTTCCCTCCGCACGAGCAGGTCGGGTTGGTAGCTGGGCAGGCAGGTTGTGACCATCGCCACCGAGTCCTGCGGCGAAGCGGCCCGAGGATCCAGCAAAGCCTGGACTTGAACCGTTTTTGCGCCGCGAGCGGGAACCCGGGTGTTAGGCGTAACCGCGAGGTTGAGCGTGAGGGTCGCGCCGGGAGCCAACTCGGGAGTCTGGTAACCGGTGGCGCCGTAGAGGGCGGCCTTGACGTCCGCTCCTCCGACTTGGGCAGTCACGAGCCATTCCGGTTCGGCGCTTTCCAGGGCGCGGAGCACGTAGGAATACGGAACGGTGGCGTCGTTCACCAAACGGACTTGGTAGCCCGCACCAGTCGTGGGCAGGACTGAAAGTCCTTTGATCTGAGCTTCCACTGGGATCGGTTGGTAGACGTGCCGCGAGGCAAAGGCGGCGTCACCCTCGGCAGCCGTCTTGACGAGCAGATCCGCCACCGGCGCCGGACGGCACTTGCCCGCGAACGATGCCTGGAAGAGGGACTTGATCTCGCCGGCGTCGAGCGCCCGGCTGTAGAAGCCCAGTTCGTCTATGACCGCGCTGCTGTAGTAGTCGCAACCGCCATGGCGTCCCATGACCGGCGGGGCGCTGGTAACAGGGATGGCGCCGGGGGCATTGGCCGTGCCAACGTCCTCGCCATCGATGTAGAAGTGAATGTTGGCGTCCGCCAGCGCGCCGTCGTAGGTGACGGCGACGTGGTGGAATTCGCCGTCGTTCGGCACCGCGTTGGTCGTCTCGCCGCCGCGAACCGAGCTGCCAAACCAGAGGGTGCCAACCTTGCCGTTGTAGCCCTTGTTGGCTCCGAAGTGATAGGAGAACGTGCCGCAGCCGTCGCGTTTCGAGATGAAGGTATCGACCTTCTGCCCGAGCACGGTGTAATCGGGCTTGTACCAGAGCTCAATCGTCAGTTGCTTGTTCGTGGGCATCAGGTCCGGCGAATTGCCCAGGACCACATAGCTCTGCGGCGTATCGGTGAACCGGAACGCCTGGCCGACCTTCCCCTGCACGAAGAAGACCGCCGGCCCGAGCAGGCCGTGGTTGGTGGAAACCAAGTCGTCGGCAGTGCCATCGGCAGGCCAGAAGGCGACCAAGTCAGCCGGGGCCGGGAGGCAGGGCTTGGTCTCGATGGTGTAAGCCTGACGGGCCGTTCGCCCGGGGGCATCGGTGACTTGGAGGGTGAACTTGAACTGCCCCGTGCGGGTGGGAACCCCGCCCACACGGCCTGCGGTGGAGCAGGTCAAACCGTCCGGCAACGCGCCGGAGGCCAGTTGATACCGGTAAGGCGCAGCCCCCAATTCGGCCGTGACCATTTGGAGGTAGTCCCGTCCCACCACGCCGTTCGGGAGCACCGTCGGCGTGTTGATGAAGGGCGGTTCCTTGCACTTGCCGGCGGAGCGAGCGTCATAGACCCGGGCGATTTCCTCCGTGGTCAGCGCGCGACGATAGAGGCTCACTTCGTCAACGATGCCTCGGAAGAACCGCTGCGGGCTGCCGTTGCCCCAGGCATAGCCCACGTTCAACGAGCGGGGGTTGTTGGCGGGCAAGGAGAGGAGGTTCGTGCCGGTCAACCCGCCATCGACGTAGAAACGCATGACCAAGCCGTCCCACGTGCCGACGACGTAATGGAACCGGCCATCCAGAAGATCTCTGCCAGAGTTGACACCTTGGAAGTTCGATGCGCCGCCGCCGCCAGCGCCAACACCCCATCCAAGGACGCCTGTAACACTGTCAAACTGTAAGGCCCAGCCGGTGGAATCCACCCAGCCGTGGGATTTCTCCATGACCGCTGCCAGCGACTGGGGCTGGTTCTTCACGCCCTGAACCCAAAACTCAACCGTGAATCCGGTCTCGTTGAGGTTAAAATCGTTGTGATGGGCCAGACTGACACGGTCTTGGTCGCTATCAAAGACGAAACCCTGACCCACTCGCCCGTCGCCATAGGCCACCCCTTGGAGAAGGGTGGGCTCGTTGGCGCCGATGAAATCGTGCGCATGGCCATCCCCCGGCCACCAAGCGGCGAGATCCCCCGGCGGGACAGTGCAGGCCAGCGGTGTGATGGTAGTGATAAGTGTCGCCTGGTTGTTGGCGAGGCTCGTGTCGGACTCGTTGGCCCCCACGCTCACGACATTGGTAAGGCTGCCCGGAGCCAGAGGTGTTACCGAGACGTTCGCGCTGGCGGACGTGGCCGGAGCCAGACCGGACCACCTTAGCAACAGCAGGCCGTCGGCCAGGCTGTAAGTGCCGCTGGCCGGGGCTACGGTCACATCCACAACGCCAGCGGGCAGCGGGTTGGTCACGATGACTCCTGAAGCCCAAGTGCCGCTGCGGTTGGTCACCGTCACCGTATAGGTCAACGGGTGTTCGCTCGGAGAGGGGCTCGGGTGGGCGGCGAGAGTCACGGCCAAATCCACGCGACCAGGCGCGGATACGGTGGCCGCCAGATCGAGCAAGACGGGCGCCTGTTCGGCGTTAGGCGCACGGAGCAGCACTTGGATCTCCAAATAACGGCCGGGAGGCGTCGTGCGCAGCGGGCTGCCATTCGAAGCGGTCTCCCAAGGAGACCATTGTTGGCGATCATTGGTGCTGCGCACCTTCACCACCAGGTTCGTCCCCGCCGGGTCAATCGCGTGCCAGGAGACGGCATTCCAGACCGCGTTGGTCACCTTGCCGTCATGGATGTCGGACCAGACGCCGAACCGCGTAGTGGCGTTGCGAACCATGATGCCAGTCATGTCGCTGTAGCCATAGTGATGGCCGTTCACGATGCGCTTGGTCAACTCGATGGCCGTGGTGGCGGGATTGACCCGGTGGATATACTCATCTCCTTCGTTGACCGCCCACACCTGCCCGTCGGCATCCACCGAAACGCCCGTTGGGTTCGGGCCGATGGCGAGACTGCCCTTGAACAAGCCGTCGTTGGAGAACCGTTGCAAGGTGCCCGCGGACGAATCCGGGGTCCAGACGTCGCTGTCGTCAGTCGTGGCCACGCCCCGGCCATAATAGCCGGAGATGGTCCATTCCTTTACGCCGGTGAGCACGTTCAAGCGGGTAATCCGCCGGTCATCCGCGCCGGTCAAGAACAGGTGGTTGTTGCGGTCCAAGCCAATGCCGTACACCCAATGGCCGACGGGGATGACCTGGAAGCTATTGTCGCTGGGATCGAGGCGCAACACGTGGTTGCGATGGTTGCCGGAGGACCAGAGAATGCCTTGGGCGTCGATCACCGCACCGTAACTCGTGTGGTCAACCGAACTGACGTCGATGGTGCGGAGGATCTTCGCAGTCTCGCCGTCGAGGTAATAGAACTTCTTGCCATCGTGGAGCCCGATCCAGACGTTCCCCTGCGAGTCTACGGCGATGCCACGCGGGCCTGGGTTCCAGTAGTCGTTGACGTAGGCACCCGGGTAAGTGCCGGGGGTGTAGGTCCCCTCACGGCCGGGAATCACGATCACTTCGTAGAGGACGCACTCGTCCTGGCCCCAAGGCAGCATTTCGTCGCCCGTGATATCGCCGTCGCCGTTGAGATCCCGCGACGTCTGGGTAACCCCGTCATGGTTGCGGTCCTGATATTGGCCGTTCTCCAGCAGACCGATCTTCACCACGGTGCCCGACTGGCGGTTGGCCACCCAGCAGTTGCCGAACTGATCCACGGTGGTCCGGGAGGGTTGACTATCGAGGCCCGGAGGACTGATGCGATACCGTGCCACCTCCCGCCCTGTGCGGGTGTCCACCTTGGACACCGAGCCTTCGCCGTTCCGGGAGTTCGGCACCCAGATGAAGGGCTGCGTTACGGACTCTTGGGTCAACTGCACCTGATCAGCCACGCTTTCAGCTTCAACCCCCACCAACAGGCCTTTCTGGAAATCGGCTGAAGTCGCATACGAAGCGCCGACTGGAGTGGCGCTGGGCCCCGAAGCGCAAGTCACCAACTTGATGGCATCGAGCTTGCTCGACTGCTTCAGCGAGGCGGCAGTAAAGAGGACTTCAAAGGTCGTCCCGTTGGCGACCGTGGCGTCGGGGGTGACCTCAATCGCGAAGTCGCTGGCGAAGTTCGGCAGGAGCGGGTCGCTCGTCCATCCCGTGCTGGTGACTTGGGCGGTCAGGTCACTCTGGCCCACATCCCACACCACGCCGTTGGCAAGGGTGCCATTATGGCCGGAGAGACTCCAGTCGCGGGCCACGCTGCCGGAACCGTCGTTGAGCCGCCAATAACCCACCAGGCCGTTCTCGCTGCCCGTCAGCACTTGGCGCATCCCGGCCTGCAGTTCGGCGCCCGTCAAGGCCCGGTTCCACAGCCGGGCCTCGGTGATGAAGCCCGGGAAGCTGTTGCCGCCGCAGCAAACCTCACTGCCCAAACGCACATTCTCGTAGGCCGTGTAGTTGGGATCCACCTTGGCGTAGTTCACGGCCACGCCGTCAACATAGAGGTAGACGAACGCCCCGTTGCAGGAGGCGGCCAGATGGTGCCAGGTGTTGGTGACCACCGCCTCCCCGCTGGTGAGCGTGACGTTGCAGCCGCCCGGCGGTCGCAACAGAGCCCCGAACTGGCCGTCCTGCATGGTAATGCCCCAGTCACGACAGCCACCCAATCCGCCCAGAATCGTGTGCCGGCCCGCCGGCAAGGCGCTGGCGTTGACCCAGGCCTCGGCGGTCCAGTTCGTGCCGGGGCTCCAATTCCCGGCGTCCACATAGCCCGCCGCGCCGTCGAACCGCAATTGCGACTCGTTCGCCAGGTAGCGAACGGTCCACCCCTTACTGCCGGCCGGGCCCTTGAGCAGGAACTGATCCGGAACATTGCCTTTGTTGAGCAATTGCACCAAGTAGCGGGCGGGGCTGGTGAGTTCCGTCTCCAATCGCTTGGTTTGGCCGACTCCGGTCGCGTTGATCACGCCTTCGCCGTCGAAATTCACGTCCATTTCTCGCCGCACCAGCAAATCCGGCTGGTAAGTGGGGAGAGTGGTCGCGATCGCTCGAACCGTGTCGCGCGGATTAGCCGCCAGCGCGTCCAGGTAGACGCTCACGGTTGCGTTCACGTTGGTGTTCGCGGGCACCACGTCGCCAGGGGTCAGTTCGACCGTGATCGTCTGGGTTCCTGCCGGCGCCAGGGCGACGGTCGGGAATCCGGTTGCCGAGTGTACCTGAGCGGTGATGTCATTGTCTCCGTCAAGATAGGTTACCTGCCAGCCCAGTTGGCTGGCTTCGACCGCCCGCAGGACCAGCGAACGCGCAGCCAGACCGTCGTTCTGCGCCCGGATCAGAAACCGCGCCGGGGTCCGGTGCGCGGTGGTTCGCGTCTGCGTCTGCGCTCCGCCGGGGACGAGTTGGTAGGTGTTGTCCAACGCCCAACCAGTCGCACCCACGGCAGTTTCTTGGATCAACAGGTCGGCCGCTATAGGCGGCAGGGCCGATGTCGTGGCGCTGTAATCGCGGAACCAAGCGGTCGTCAGCACCCCGGCGGTGTTGTTTTGCGCGGACGCCGCGAGCCCCACGAAGACCCGGTTGGATAACGCCAGGGTGCAATGGGCGAAGGCCGCCCAATCCACGCCGTTGGTGCCACGATAGGCGGTGAAATCGTTGCCGACGCGCGTCAACCTGATCCAGGAGTCGGGGAACGTTGTTCCCCGGCTCTCAGACCCGCCGGGCCATCCTCCGGTGCCTCCGTCCGGTTGCGTGCGCCAGGAGGCGTAATAGCCGTTCCACCCATCCGCTGGTTCGACGAACACATTCACATTGGGGCTTCCCGGCAAAAGATCCTGCCGCGCCATCAGACCCGCTCGCGCGTACTGGCTGGTCTTGTCCAAGCGAGCCACGCGCACTTGCACGTCAAAATCACCCTCCCGCCCCTCGTAGGCAAAGTACATGCCATCGTTGGCGTTCCAAATATCCGAGCCACCA
>CAYYMW010000178.1:0-13716 GCA_964472515.1 uncultured Verrucomicrobiota bacterium
CCCCGCAGGAGCGCCCCCCGGACGCAGAAAGGCGGCACATTTGAGGTGTGCCGCCGGAAGCTCGTTCAATGGCAATGTTTGTCGAGATGGACTAGACGTCGCAGATGTCGATGGCTTGGGCGAGGCTGGTCAGCGGGTCGCGCTTGGGCACGAATTCCTGCCCGACGAAGCCCTTGTATCCGGTCGCGGCGATGGCTTTCATGACGGCGCGGTAATTCGTCTCCTGGGTCTCATCGATTTCATTGCGCCCCGGATTGCCGCCGGTGTGGAAGTGCCCGATGTACTTGATGTTGTCCTGCAACGTGCGGATGGTGTCGCCCTCCATGATCTGCATGTGGTAGATATCATAGAGGAGCTTCAGCCGTTCCGAGCCGACCTGCTTGCAGAGTTCCGCGCCCCAGGCGGTGTGGTCCGCCATGTAGTCCTTGTGGTCGACCTTGCTGTTGAGCAGTTCGAGAATGACGGTGACTTTGTGCTTCTCGGCGATGGGCACAAGCCGCTTCAGGCCGGTGACACAGTTGGCCAGTCCCTCTTCATCGCTCATGCCTTTGCGGTTGCCCGAGAAGGTGATGATGTTCGGGAAACCTGCGGCGGCGACCTCGGGGATGGCTTTCTCGAACTTGGCGAGCAGGTTGTCGTGGTGGTCGAGGCGGTTCCAGCCGTAGCCAATGCTGTCGGGGCCGTTGCACATCGCACACGTCAGGCCTGCCGCCTTCACCGCCGGCCACTCGCTGGGTCCAAGCAGTTCCACTGACTCAATGCCCAGACGTGCGCACTGCTTGCAGAACTCCTCGAAAGTCATCTTCGCGGGTTTGCCCCCTTGGGCGTTGAACAGCCCGCCGTAGCACCACGCGGAAACCGAATGGTGAATGTTGCCTTTGCGGGCAATTTTGCCGCCCGGCCCTTCGGCGGCGGAGAGGGTGGGGGAGATCGCCTGGGCTGCGCCCAGAATGGCGGTGCCGGCGGCGAGTTTGGTCATGGCGGAACGGCGGGACATCGAGTTTGGCATCATAAACCTGTTGCGCTGCGCGTTGTTGCTGAGGTGGAGGTTAGTGAGATGCCCCCGCAATAGACAAGCAAAACCGCTCTGCGGGCACGCCCGAAACCGGGCCGTCGCTTTCGAGCCCGGCTACACGTCGATCACAGGACCGCTGCCGGTGTCCACCGGTGGCCCACCCCCGCCTTGCGGGCGACGCGGTTGAGCCGGAGGACGTTTTTGGCCCAAGAGCAGGTTCACGACCATCGACACGATGCTGATCGCGAGCGCTCCCCACAAGGCGGCCCAGAAGTTGTTGACGTGAAACGACTTAACCAAGTGTCCAACGAAGTATAGGAGGCCAGCGTTCACAATCCACGCAAACAGGCCGAAGGTCAGCAACAAGATGGGCAGCGAGAGCAGCAGGAGCAGGGGTCTGAGGAAAGCGTTCAGGATCCCCAGCACCAGCGAAGCGGTGAGCAGGCCCCCCAGCGAATCATATTCCAACCCCGGAACCAGTTGCGTCGCAACCAGCACCGCCGCCGCCGTGACCAGCCAACGCTGGAAGAAGCCCTTCATTTCGGAGCCAAACAAAGCACCGGACCCGCCATCGCGCACGCTTTCGGTGGCGGTGTCGGTCCAGCGAGAACATCCTGCCTGACGCTGCCCGCAAACACAAGGTTGGAGCTTGCGGGAATCCGCGGCGAAGTGCCCCCACTTTCTGTTTCGGCTGTGCGCCAAAACGCACACTTGCCCGGCGCTCAACATTCGGTTAAGAATGCATTACGTAACAACCGAAACAATTGTATGCACACACTCCCCGAGCACCCGAGGCCTCTTTTCGGCGGTGCCAAGCGCGGCTTCACCCTGATTGAGTTGTTGGTGGTCATCGCGATCATCGCCATCTTGGCCGGGTTGTTGTTGCCTGCCTTGGCGCGCGCCAAAGAAAAGGCGCAGAACGCCATCGATCATAACAACTTCAAGCAGAGCGTGTTGGCCATGACGATGTACGGCGGGGACAATCGCGATTTCATGCCCCATCCGAGTTGGGGTTCGGTAGATGGCAGCGCCAACGCGGGCCCACCCAACTGGGTGTACGAGACCAAACTCACCAACAAGTGGATACCCACGGCTGCGGCCACCACTGTGGCGAGAGCGAATGCGGGCTACAGCAACCAGATCCCGTACTTCAGAGCGAGTCAGTTGGGCAAGTACTTGGCCACTGAAAAGGTGCTGCTCTGCCCGAAGGACGTCGTGGAGTCGGCCGGCGCGAAGCGGGCGAAGTGGCTGCAGCGCGCAGTTAAGCTCACGAGCTACACTTGGAACGGTGGGATCATCAGCTACGGCGACACCTCGCGGTTTCCGGGCGCCAACACTGGCATTACCCACCGCATGTCCGCCATGAAACCCATGGATATCATCCAGTGGGAGACGGACGAGAACGACCCCTACTATTTCAACGATGCGGCCAACCATCCTCACGAGGGGATCAGCCAGCGACATGGTGGTGGCGTGACCAGCTCCGTTCAGATCGACACCAAAGGTGGTGCTACCGTCGGCATCCTCAGCGGTGGCACGACCTACATCAAATACAAGAAGTTCTACGATCTGGCAGGAGGTCCGGTGGGCAAGACCTACAAGCCGCTCTACCTTCCAAACGAGCTTTGGTGCGATCCCATGGATCAAAAGAACGGCGGCTACTTCTAGATTGGGTGCTGCGTAGGGAGACGTTTCTGCCGAGGCCGCCGGGAATGCCGGCGGCCTTGTTCATTCGCAGGGTTGCTCTGAGAGGATCGATCGCGTGCGGCTGTGTTGGACTCCTCGACGGGGCGGAAGGCCCGGATAGCGGTTGCGCCGATGATGTTCCTCCGCACCGGTCTCGCCCGGCCCTAAAGTCGTCGGACCACCCCGATCCAATGTTCACGTGCTCGGGCGGGAGACGGCCTGGTGCCTCCCAAAATACCTCCACCCGGCCTATGCCACGGTCTCACGCAGGCGGGTGTCGATCTTGCAGATGTGGTCCGTCAACCATTCGGCCACCATGCCCTTGAGCTGGAGCAGCAGCGAGGTGGTGGGGCCGGTGCGTTCGAACTCTTTCATCAGGCCGGCGTAGGCCTTGAGGAACTGGGCGTGGGCGGCCTTGTTCTCTCCGCGGCTGGGAGACCGGTGCTTTTCCATGAGCTTCTCTTCGCTCTTGAAGTGATTCGTCGCGTATTCACCGAGAAACTCCAGCATCTTGCGGACCTCGTCGTTGCCCGCGCCGCGTTGGCAGGCGGCGTGCAACTCGTTGATCTTCTCGATTAAACACTGGTGTTCGAGGTCCACGCTTTCGTAGCCGGTGGCCATGAGTTCGGGCTTCCACGCAATCAACCCGGGTGCTGGAGGCACGCCTTCCGAGGTTTGGTTTGGCATGGCTTGGGAGGACTGCCCCATGGGCAGGAACGCCTCCGCTTCAGCGGGCGTTGGTTCCGCCGGGACGACCGCGCGCGAAGGTCGGACGGAGGAGCTTCGTGCAGCCTGCCGGGGCTGGCGCGCCTGCTCGGCGCGAGGGTGGACCGAGGCGTGTGCGGAACGCGAGCCCTCAACCACCTCGCGTAACGACTCGGCAGCCTGCCGCAACGCCAGACTCTGGCCGCTGAGTTCCTCGGCCGCGCTGGCGCTCTCCTCGGCGTTGGCCGCGTTGGCTTGGGTCACGTGGTCCATTTCAGCCACGGCACGCGTAATCTCCTGCACCGTGTTGTTTTGTTCCTGGCTGGCTTGCGCGACGCCCGCGGCCAGGGCATCCACCTTCTGGGCCAGCGCAACAATCTCCCTCAGTTGGGTGCCAACCTCGCCGCTGGTTTGCAGGCCCATGGCGGTGGTCTGGGCGGCGGTTTCGATCTTGGCGGCGGTCTCCTTGGAGGCTTGGGCACTGCGTTGAGCGAGGTTGCGGACTTCGTCCGCCACCACCGCAAAACCCATGCCGGCCTCGCCCGCGCGGGCGGCTTCGACGGCGGCGTTCAGGGCCAGGATGTTGGTCTGAAAGGCGATTTCGTCGATGGTCTTGAGAATCTTCTGGATGTCGTCGCTGGCGCCCTTGATCGCCTGCATGGCGCGGTCCATGCGTTCCATCTGTTGCACGCCCTTTTCAGCCGCCTGCCGGGTGGTGCGCGCCAGACTGTTCGCCTGGTTGGCGTGATCGGCATTGCGCTTGGTCATGCCCGCCATCTCCTCGAGGGCGGCGCTGCTTTCCTCCAGGGAGGCGGCTTGCTGGCTCGCGCCCTCCGCCAGAGATTGACTGGCGGACGCGACCTGGGCGGCCGAACTCGAGGCCTGGTCGGAACTGGTGACGATCGTCTCTGTGACCTGCCTTAGCCGGCGGGCCACATCGCTGCTGATGCGCCAACCCAGAAGCGCGCCGCCCAGCGCCGCCAAGCCGGCGAGGATGCCGAGCCCCCATTGAACACGGCGGGCGAATAGGTTCGTGGCGGTCTGCGCCTCCTGGACCTCCTTGCTGAGCGACTCGATTCCGGCCCCCGCCTTCTGCGCGATGGTGTCCAGATAGGCGTCGGATTTGGCGTCAAAGTCTTTCAGTTCGGCGGAGAGCCGGGCTTTGACCGCTGGGTCGGTCGTCGCCACCAAGCTCTTGACGCAAGGGAGGAAATCCTGGCGGTAGACCGAGATGAAACCGTTCGCGGCCGTCTCCACCTCCCTGGCCCATTGTCGCTCCTGATCGGTGTCGGCCAGCGCCGCGAAGGCTTTGACCTGGGCGAGCAAATTGGTGGCGGCAACCTCAAACTCCCTGCCGTCGGTCTTCTCGTTGATGAAGGTGTCCGCCTGAGCGGCATAGGCCTCGTAAGCGACGGCGATCAAGTCCTTCGCCTTGAGCGCATCTTCCATGCGGCCGAAGGTGGTGTCGGCCGCGCCGATCTGGCGCGTGAGCACCCAGAAAGCGGTCACGCCCAAGACGACCAGCATCCCCAGCAGGAGGATCGTCAAGCTGAGCAGGCGCGCGCGAATCCCGCGCGTATGAGAGGTACCGGAGGGAGCGAGAGGAGTGGACATGGCAGGCAAGGAACGTAGTATGTTGCGGAACAACTCCTCCGGTCAGGAAACCGGGAGAGCGCGGAGGCATCCCTCGCCGCCACCCCGTCATGAAGGGCTGTGGAACCTGTCAAGCCGTTCCGCTGGGAAGCGACATGGCGGCTCCCAGGGTGTCCAAGGCTTGACCGGTGACCACGCGGTTGATGTCCAGCAGCGTTTTGACGCGGCCTTTGACCTTGGCCATGCCGAGAATATAGGCGGTGTCGACCTGGGTCCCGAAGTCGGGTGCGGGCTCGATATCCCCGGCGCCAATGTTGGCCACTTCCTCGACCGTGTCGACGACCAAGCCCATCTGCATCAGGCGACCGTCGGGACGAGTGACCTCAACAACGACGATGCACGTCTGATCGGTCGTCGATTGATCGGGCAGGCCGAACTTGGTGCGCAGATCGACCACCGGGACGATCTTGCCACGGAGGTTGATGACGCCCCGAACATACGAAGGCATCTGCGGCACCGCCGTGGTCTGCATGTGGCGGATGATCTCGCGGATCTTCAACACGGGAATCCCGTATGACTCCTCGTGCAGGGTGAAGGTCAGGTACTTGCCGGCGTGGATGGCCAGTTCGGACGAAGTGGATTCGGCGGGGGATGCGGTCATATGACAATTAGCACTAGGTCGGCGTTACTCGGAGGGGGATCCATTGGCCTGGGCACCGCCCGCTGACACAGTCACCTTCCGCCCTCCGAGACGGTGATGAACGCTCGAGGAGGTCATGGCGTCGGCTCCGCGTGACTGTCAGTCAGGGGCAGTATGCCTGATCCCTGCTGTCCGTTTCATCGGCACAGCGCCGCGACGGCTTGAGCGATTTGTTGCCGCGGGATCACCCGCTTGCCGCCGTGCGCCGCGTCGGAAGCGGGAAGGTCAAAGGGTACCCCGCAACCGGACAAGAGAAAGGGCGCAGGAAGTGCCTGCGCCCTTGCGTAAATCACTGGGCAGATACTATTTGAGCTTCCAGGGAGCCCGGTAGGGGCGGGTCAGCAGTTGGGTGGCTTCCGAATCCCCCACAATGACTTCCTTGGCAGCGTTCCACTGGAGCTTGCGCTTGACCAGCATGGAAATTAGACCCAAGTGACCGGGAATGGCCGAATGGTGCGCCGCTTCCACCGGGGCAACGGTTGGCTGGCGCGATTTGACGCAGTCCAAGAAGTTGCGGTAGTGGTTCTGCGAGCGGTAGAGCTTCACCTTCCGCAGATTGTCCGGCAGGCGGCCGATGTCCTTGAGGTCTGCGTTGGAACAGTCGAAGCCGCCCCGATCAACCCAGACCCAGCCGTCGGTGCCGATCCACTTGGTGCCGCTGCGGATATCTCGGTGGCCGCCGGCGATCACCATCGTGACGTCGCCCGGATACTTGAGATTGATGCGGTACTTGGTGCAAGTGTTCCAAAGCGCGTCCGGAGCCGGGAACTCTCCCTGGCCGTCGACCTCCAGCGGCCCGCAGTTGTCCCAATCCATGCCCCAGTGGGCGATGTCGCCGTGATGGCCGATCCAATCCAGCAACTGGCCGCCGCCGGTGTTGTAGTTCCAACGCCAGTTCATATGCACCCGCGCCTTGATGTACGGTTCCATCTTGCTGGGGCCGATCCAGAAGTTGTAGTCCAGCTCGGCGGGCGGGTCGCTGATCTTGTTTTCCTTGGCGGTGCCGGCGAAATCGTGGTGTCCGGAGGGAAGGCCGACTTCGATGCGGGTGACCTTGCCGATGAGGCCGTTGCGGACCATTTCCGCCGCCTTGTGGAAGTTCTCCTGCGAACGCTGCCAAGAGCCGGTCTGCCAGATGCGCTTGTTCTTTTGGACCGCCTTCACAATCGCCTGCTGTTCGGCGATGGTGCGGGCCAGGGGCTTTTCCCCGTAGATGTCCTTGCCGTTCCTGGCCGCTTCAGTGGCCAGCAGCGCATGCCAGTGATCGGGCACAGCGAGCATCACGGCGTCGATGTCGGTGCGGGCCATGAGTTCACGGTAGTCGTGGTAGGCCTTGCAGTCCTTGTTGCCGTACTTGTTGTTGACGGCGTCAACCGCCTGCTGGAGGTGGTTCTTGTCGAGGTCGCAGGCCGCTACCACTTGGCAATCCGGTTGGCTCATCAGGCCATCGGTGTTGCCGGGGCCCATCATCCCCCAGCCAATCACCCCCACCACGATCCGATTGGAGGGAGCTGGCCGGCTGCCCTTGCCGGTCGCACAGCCCGGCAGGAAGGTGGGTGCCGCCACTGCGGCGGCGGTGGTCGTTAGGAAGCGTCGTCGGGAGAGGCCGTGAGCAGGTTGTTTCATAGTTCGATAAGCAACGTTGCCGGGTCTGGCGGCGGGTTTCGAGAAAAAAGTGCGCCACCAGCAACCGTCTGACGAGGCTGCGGTAGCCGGTCCAGGTACCCCGCGTTACCTGTCTTGGGCGGTCTGGAGCGGAAATCGGCGGCGGAGGGTGTCCACCACCGCACGATCTGCTTTGGCGGAGACCGCTTCCAGGGGAGAGTAGCCGCGCGACCGGGCGAGATGACAGGCCCAGACGATCATGAGTGCCGTGAGCACCAAGTTGGGCCAGGCGTTCAGAGCCCACTGGCCGGACCAAACCCAGACCGCGTCACGGGAGAAGGGCAAGAGGTAGGGGATGGGCCATTGCTCGCCATCCGGCCCGCGCGCTCCCACTAGGTCGCCCAGCAAGTGCAGATGAACACTCAGCAAGGCCAGACCGGCGACGGCGAACCGTCGGCGGGCAAACGCGAAAGCCACGATGCCTGCCACCAGCGCAAACCCCAGGTTATGCCCGAGCACGTGATGGTAGTCCGACCACCATGTTAGGGGATGGGTGCCATGGCGGGTCGCGAACTCCGCAAGGACACCAAGACCATCGAAGTCCGGTGCCATCCCCGCCAGTGCGACCAGCCAGCGATCCCGTTTATCGAGGGGGGTGCCATTGGCCAGGGTCCACCCGGTGAAGAAGTGGGTGATGGGGCTCATGGCTCCATGGGTGATGAGTGCCAAACGCTTCCGCCCGTTTGCACGGCATGGGTAATGCTATTTAGGACTAGTTATGCCGGTACGAGTGGATGGCGTCAAGCTGTCGCCGCAGCCGTTGGGATGCGGATCGTGCAGCTACTTTAGCAGATCACCAAGCTCGGCGCAATATGCGGATACGCAACATGTTGCAGACACATGGTACTGTTGACAACGGGCTGAACGCAGAGCATTCTCGATACGCATGAATCCGATACCCAGCAACCTGTCCCAGTCAAGGACATACCAGAAGCCGAGTCAGTCGCAGGGCGATGTGAGGTGTGCGGTGCTCGCGAGGAGGCACCAGGAGGGTGGGGTTCGCAGGCGCAAGGCTGGCACGCGGGGCATCCTGCTGGTGATCGCGCTGCTGGCAGCGAACGCGAGTGTGACCGGTCTATGCTCGGATTGGCCTTACTATCGTGGCCCGGCCGGAGATGGCGTTTGCCGGGAGGCACTGCGGGAGGATTGGCCGGCAGAGGGACTGCCGGTGGTTTGGAAGACCTCGATGACCAGCGGTTTCAGCACTTTCACCGTGAGTGGGGGGATGGCTTTTACCCAAGTCAAACGGACGATCTCTGGGATTGCCAGGGAGGTCTGCCTTGGTTTGGACGCGAATACGGGAGTGGAGAAATGGGCCACTGCCGTAGACCGGGCGAAGTACGATGGCGGTGGCGACGACGGCACCAGCACCAATCGGGGGGGCGACGGACCGCGAAGCTCGCCGGTGGTCAAGGATGGGCGGGTCTACGTGCTTTCCTCCTACCTGATCCTCTTTTGCCTCAAAGCCGAAGACGGCACTGTGGTCTGGAGCCGGGACTTGGTGGCGGACTACGACGGCAGCGTTATCTCGTGGCAGAGTTCGGCCTCACCCGTGATCGACGATGATCGTCTGTTTGTCAACTGCAACGCCCCGGACAAGACCCTGCTGGCGGTGAGAATCTCGGACGGGACGGAGGTCTGGCGGACGGGCACTGCGGGTTCCTTCAAGATGACGCATGCGACGCCGGTGGTGGCTACGATTGCCGGCGAGCGGCAGGTGGTGTTTTTCACCCAGTCGGGGTTGGTGGGAGCGGCGGTGACGGACGGGCGGATTCTGTGGAAGTACACGTTCCCCTACAGCACCTCGACCGGGGCTTCGCCCGTGGTGGCGGGTGACGTGATCTTCTGCTCGGCGGCCTACGGCAAAGGCGCGGCGGCGATTCAGGTGACCAAGCCGGGAACCACGTTTTCAGTCAAGCAGCTCTGGCGCAAGTCCGGGGAGTTGCAGAGTCATTGGATGACCCCTGTGCATTATCAGGGGTATCTTTACGGCCTCTTCGGATACGGCGATTACGGCTCGGCGCCGCTCAAGTGCGTGGAATTGGCCACCGGTATCGAGCGATGGTCCCAGGACGGCTTTGGACAAGGCGGATTGGTTCTGATGGGCGACAAGCTGATCGTATTGGATGAGATGGGCAACCTGATCCTGGCCCAGGCAACGCCCGACCAGTACACCGAGGTGTCGCGGTTTGCCGCGGTGACCGGGAAATGTTGGAACACGCCCTCGGTCAGCGAGGGGCGCATCTACCTCCGCAGCACCAAGCAGGGAGCCGCGTTCGACGCGGCGCTGCCCTTGCCGCCCGCCCGGCGGTTGCAGGGGGCGGAACTGGTCACGGGGGGGACGCTGCGGTTGCAGGTGGTGAATCAAGATGGCAGTGCCGTGGCGGCGGATCGGCTTGGCCTGATTGGCTTGGTGGAAGCGAGCGATCCGGGCCTGCCCCTGGCCGAATGGCGGGAAGTCACCGGCGTGGCGCCCGACGGCGGAGGCTGGCTGACGGTTCCGCAGGCGGCGGGGGTGGCGGCGCGCTATTTCCGAGTGCGGGAGAACCCATAGGCAAAGTTATGTCAAATCCTTGGGGTGGTGTCGTCCGGCAGCGGTTGGGTGGATGGGCGTTTACGCTCATCGAGTTGTTGGTTGTGATCGCGATCATCGGCATCCTGGCCGGCCTGCTCTTGCCCGCGCTGATCGGCGCCAAAGAGCGGGCGCGCCGCACCAACTGCCGCAGCCAGATCCGCCAGTTTCTGCTCGCCGCCCACATGTACGCCGGCGATAACCGCGATCGGGTCCCCAGTGGCGCGTCCGACAACGAGGATCCGCTGGACGAACACACCCCCATCATTTCGACGAACACCCGCAAGGCGCTGATCCAGTACAGCGGCACCTACAAGATCTTGGACTGTCCCAGCCTGGGCAAACCTTTCAACCAGGAGGCCGGGTGGGTCGAGGATCTTTACGGCTACGTCATCGGCTACAACTACTTGGGCGGCCATACCAACACCCCGTGGCCGTCGGTGCCCGAGTATACCAACCAGTGGGTGTCACCCCAGCGTTGCGCCGATGACCCGACCCTGGCGCTGGTGACGGACCTGAACGCTTGGTCCCCAGGATACCGCAAGACCTTCGCGCCCCATGGCAAAGCGGGCAAAGTCATTACCGGGCGCGATGAGTTGAACGAGGCCGCCCGAGGCGCCACGTCCGAGCAGATCGGCGCGGTTGGCGGCAACGTGGGGTTGTTGGACGGTTCGGTCACCTGGAAGGCCATCCGCCAGATGAAGGTCTATCGAGGCTCCATCAAATGGGACGACCAGGGCTGCTACACCATGTGGTGAGGGTGGTGAGGGGCAGCCTGCGGCGACGCTTCACCGGTAAAGCAGGTGCCGCTTACGCCGCTCGGTGAACTGTTTGAGCGATTCCGCCCAAGCCCGCCGGATCTCGCTGTCCGGGCGGTCTGCTTTCAGCGCGGTCACCGTGGCCGCATCCTCCAGCAGCCGATTGAACCGGTCCAACTCAAAGTCCTTGGGGTAAAGCTGGTGGAGCGTGCGGGCGAGTAGCAAGCCCGCGTCGATGGGATTGGCCTTCTCCCGGTCGGTCAGCAGAATCTGCACCCCGCCGCAGATCTGGTCTTTGTAGACGCTGGCATTCGGTGTGAAGCGTACCGGCACGAACCGGAGGCCGGGCAGATCGGCGCGGTTGAGCTCGCCGGCAAGCGCGACGTCATCCACGTAAGGCGCTCCCACCACCTCGAAGGGCGTGCCTGTGCCCCGCCCCACGGAGAGGGCGGTGGTCTCCAGCAAGCCGATGCCCGGATAGAGGGTGGCCTCGGTGAGACTGCGCATGTTGGGAGAAGGATTCGTCCACGGCAGACTGGTCTGGTCGAACCAATAACTCCGCTTCCAGCCCTCCACCGGAATGACGACCAGCTCACAGCGGTTCGAGCGCTCGGCATTGAACATGCGAGCCAGTTCCCCCACAGTCATGCCGTGCTGGACCGGCAGGCTGTGGAAGGCGGTGAATGAAGAGGCGCCCGTGTGTACCGGGCCGTCCACCTTGATCCCACCCAAGGGATTCACCCGGTCGAGCACCACAAACCGGATGCCCGCCTTGGCCGCGGCCTCCATGGCCAGGCCCATGGTGGAAATGTACGTGTAGAACCGGCATCCAATGTCCTGGATATCGAAGACCAGCGTGTCGAGCCCTTGGAGTTGTCCCACGGTAGGCTGGCGGGTTTCCCCATAGAGGCTATAGACGGGCAGCCCGGTTTGCTCATCCTTGCCGTCGGCGACCTTTTCGTCCAGCGCACCTCGGATGCCGTGCTCCGGGCTGAAGAGGGCGCGGAGTTCCACGTTCGGGGCCGCCCGCAGGAGATCGATGGTCGAGCGTCGCTGGCGGTCTCGCCCGGTGTGGTTGGTGATGAGGCCCACGCGGCGGCCCTTCAGCGGGGCGAAACCATCCCGGACCAGGACATCGATGCCGTTGAGCGCTTCGCCGGTGACCGTGTTGACGGGGACCTCTGCGGCGGGCGGTCTTGGTGAAAGTGATCCGGGAACATACGCGAAGTTGAAGCCAACCACCGCTTCTGCGGCGAGGTTCGCCAACTGGTGTCGCAGCGGGAGCACGTTCCCCGCTTCGGTGGGATGATTACGGTTGGACAAGAAGATGAGGAAGGTTCGCGAGAATGGATCGATCCAAACCGACGTGCCGGTCCAGCCGGTGTGCCCGAAGCCTCCCAGCGGGAAGACATCGCCGCGCTGCCCGGCGTAGGGAGAATCCAGGTCCCAACCGATCGCCCGCCGCGCCTCGACTCCGGTCGGGGTCTGGACCGTGGTCATGAGCCGGACGGACTCGGGACTAAGCACGCGGACTCCGTCCAGTTCGCCGCCGTTGAGCATCATGCGGCAGAAGCGGGCCAAGTCCGAGGCGGTGATGAAAAGACCGGCGTGTCCGGCCACGCCGCCCATGCGGCGCGCCGTAGGATCATGTACCACGCCGCGCAAGGGGTTGCCCTCGGTGACCGTGGTGGGAGCGATGCGACCCCGCTTGCTTGCGGGTGGAAGAAAACCGGTATCGGTCAGCTTGAGCGGCGTGTACAGGCGCCGGGCTGCAAACTGGTCCAGCGGTTGCCCGCTTGCCACCCTGACCAACTCCCCCAGGAGAATGAAGTTGATGTCGCTGTAGACGAACTTGGCGCCGGGAGATTGAGTGGGCTTCTCCGCGCAGGCCAGTTGCAGGGCGCGGTCACGGCCCTCCCACGGGGGAACCGGACTCAAGCCCGGACGGAGGCCGGAAGTGTGGGTGAGCAGCTGCCGCAGCGTGATGCCCCCTTTGCCTTCGGCGGCGAAGTCCGGAAGGTAGCGCGCCACCGGTTCGTCCAGCGCGAGTTTGCCCTGCTCGACCAGGAGCATGATCGCCGGGGTCGTGGCCAGTACTTTGGTGAGGGAGGCGGCGTCGAAGATCGTGTCCGCCGTCATGGGTTCTTCGGCGGGAACCTGCGCGCGCCAGCCAATGGCGGCTACATGACTCGTCCCGGAGCGCTCCAGCCAGACGACTCCTCCAGGGCATTTGTGATCGGCGACCGCTTGTTGAATCAAGTGCTCCATCTCGGCGAGTTTTTGGGAGAAGAACACCGGCGAGGCGGCGGCATCGGCCTGAGCGGCCGGCGGGAGCAAGACCAGGGAGGCCAGGAGCAACGAGGCGAACCTCGAGCTTGGAGCCCTCAGCGGTTGGAGGCTGCGCAACATGGCGGCGAGCTTAGCGTTCCGCCGGACGGTGGGCCAGCGGCAAACGATCCAACCTTGACGGCTGGGGAGGATCAGGCGAACACTGGTTACGCACCGTCTGCGGATATGATGACCAACCGTACTCGCCTGGTCCCGCGTCAGCAACCCGGGATGGCGGAAGCGTCCCATGCCGGTGCCGCGGTCTCACCCCTAACCACCCTCAGCGCATGAAGCGATTTCTGACTTGTCTGTTCGTGGCCCTGCTTGGCTGTTCCAGCGTCTGCCCGCGCGCGGCGGAGGCACCGGCCTTCACGCGCACCGAAGATGTCATCTACGGACGCAAGCACGGCGCGGCGTTGACGTTGGACGTCTTCCAGCCGGCGAAGGCCAACGGGGCTGCGGTGATCCTGGTCATCAGCGGCGGCTTCTATTCGAGCCACGACGCCATCAACGCCGGGTTTTGCGCGCCGTTTCTCAAGCGGGGGTACACGGTCTTCGCCGTGGTGCATGGATCACAACCGAAGTTCACCATCCCGGAGATCGAGCAGGATCTGCATCGGGCGGTGCGGTTCATCCGTCACAACGCCACCCGATGGGGGGTGGAAACGAACCAGTTCGGGATTACGGGGGCGAG
>CAYYMW010000179.1:0-13703 GCA_964472515.1 uncultured Verrucomicrobiota bacterium
CTCCAGTTGCATCCGCGCCGGTGCGCCCCCCAAACGCGTCGATCTTCGCGTCCCGTCGCCGCGCGTGATCCTGAATCGAGCCTGGCGATGGAATTCGGGACCGCCCAAGGGCGCGAGCGATCCTCAAACGCGGGATTGGCACACGCCAACCAACGAAGTAGATTCTCTGACAACCAGTCGACAATATGGCGAGATCCGGAAGTGCGTGGCGGACGCTGGAACGACTCTTCGGGGCAATGAGGGCGAGCCGGGTAGCGGTTCATCGGACGAGGCTGTGGGACACTCCCGAGCCAAACCGAAGCCATGATGCACCGGCATGCGCCTCGGGCAAAACAGGTTGCAGAAAACCCAGTGTGTTTGGTTCCGGCTGCAGCCTCTGGCTGGTTGGCCTCTTCCTCATGCCGTTGGGAGGGGGCTGGCTGGAAGCATCACCCGCCCCAACTCCAAGTCACCTCAGGGTGGCGACCTTCACTTGTGACGTCACCCCGCCCATCGGTCATCCGCTGTGTGGCGGGTGGATCAAGCCACTCGAAGCGGTGGATGATCCCCTGCTCGCCAAAGGGATCGTGCTGACGGATGGAAAGACGCGATACGTCCTCTGCGCCGTGGATTGGTGCCTCCTGCAAACCGACGCTCATGCAGCCTTCCAGCGCAAGCTGGCCGCTGCCGTCGGCGTGCCCGAGCGCCAAGTCAGCGTCCATACGGTCCACCAGCATAACGCGCCCATCGCGGACGCGGCGGCGGAGCGACTCCTGCGGAGCACCTCCAACCCGCCATCCCACCTCAACTTGGAATTCCTGGAAGAGGTCTCCGCCCGCGTGGCCCGGACGGCCCAAGAGGCTTGCGGACGGCTCCAACCGTTTACCCACGTGGCGTTTGGCCAAGCCAAGGTGGAGCACTTTGCCTCGAATCGGCGCGTGCGGCTGGCGGACGGCGTGATTCACGCGCGTACCAGCACGACCAAGGATCCCGTTCTGCGCCACGCCCCTGAAGGCCTCATCGATCCGTGGCTGAAGACGATTACGCTGCTGGATGGGGATCGTCCCCTGGTGCGGCTCCACTATTACGCCACTCATCCCATGAGCTATTACGGAGACGGCCGGGCAACGTCCGACGCCGTGGGGCTGGCCCGTGCGCGAATGGAGCGCGAAGAAGGCGTGCCCCAAATCTACTTCACCGGCTGCGGTGGCAACATCACGGCCGGGAAGTACAACGACGGCACGCCGGCGTCGCGGATCGAACTGACGGAGCGCATCTACCGGGCGATGCGGGAGGCCTCGGCCGCCACGAATCGTGCGGCAGTACCACGGCTCGATTGGCGGACCGAGCGGGTGCGACTCCATCCGCGCACGGAACCGGAGTGGGCGGAGGCAGCGGCGCGCCAGGCGCTTGCGAACACCACCGGTTCGCCGCTGGCGCGCATCACGGCAGCGTTGAATGTGGCGTGGATCGAGCGATGGTCCAGAAACCCCGAGATCACGATCAGCAGCCTGCGCCTCGGGCCGGTGACGACCCTGCAACTGCCGGCTGAGAGCTTTGTGGAGTACCAACTCTACGCGGAGAACCTTGATCCGAACCGGTTCCTGGCCGTGGCAGCCTATGGGGAAAGCGGCCCCGGGTACATCTGCCTCGATGCTGCACTGAAGGAGGGCGGTTATGAACCCACCGAGGCACGCGTGGGTCCCCCCACCGAGTTCGAACTCAAGCAGGGCATCGTTAAGTTGCTCGATCCTGCCCGCCAAACCGAACCTCCGTTCTACCCGGACAAACGGCACCTGCTGGCTATACGGGACCCGAAGGGCATCGAGCAGGCAATCACCTCAACCAAGGTTTGGGAGAAGCGCCGGGCGCACATTCTGGCAGGCATGCGGAAGGTCATGGGAAATGCCCCCAGGGTCGGTGCCCTGCCACCGCTCGACGTCCGGGTGCTCGACGAAGAGGTACTGCCTGCGTTCATACGCCGGCGGGTCACGTTCGCGGGCGATGAGGGCGAGCGGGTGCCCGCGTATCTGCTGATGCCGCGCCAACTGCGCGGCAAGACCGCCGCCATGATCTGCCTGCACCAGACGACGGAGCTTGGCAAGGGTGAGCCGGCTGGATTGGGCGGCGACTCCGAGCTGCATTACGCCGTCGAGCTGGCCCAGCGGGGCTACGTCACGCTGGCGCCCGATTACCCGAACTTCGGGGATTACCGCTGCGATGCTTACGGTGCCGGTTACGCGAGCGCGACCATGAAGGGCCTCCGGAACCACCGTCGGGCGGTGGATTTGCTGGCCTCGCTGCCGGAGGTGGACAGGCGGCGCATCGGGGCCATTGGGCATTCCCTGGGTGGGCATAATGCGCTGTTCCTGGCGGCGTTCGAGCCACGCATCCAGGCCGTTGTCACCAGTTGCGGGTTCGACTCCTTCTTCAGCTATAAGGCCGGCGACCTCACGGGCTGGAGCCACGCGGGCTACATGCCGCGTATCGCAAGCACGTTCGGGAAAGACCCCAAGCTGATGCCCTTCGACTTCTCAGAGGTGCTGGCGGCGATAGCGCCGCGGGCGGTATTCGTCAGCGCGCCGATGAAGGACACAAACTTCGACATCGCCGGGGTGAAGGACTGCCTTATTGCGGCCGAACCGGTGTATCGCCTGTTTGGAGCGGGCAAGCAGCTCCAGGCCGAGCACCCGGACTGCGGACATGAGTTTCCGGCGGCGACCCGAAAGCTCGCGTACGATTGGCTGGACCAACAGTTGAAAACCCGCCGGTAAGTGCTTGCTGAAGTCGGCCGGTTTGACTATGAACGGGTAGTCGCCGTTGGATGAGGTCGCGAGCAAGCGCGACGTTTGTCTGACCCTCTAAATCAAACCAGCATCACCATGAAAGCCGAGATGAACCGTCGCCATTTCATCGGCACGAGCGGGCTCGCGGGGGCGGGATTCGCCGCTCTCCTGCCCCAGCTCATGCAAGCCGCCGAGGGAGGCGCCAAGCCGGCGACGCTTGGCGGGGCCATGGCCCATCCAGGCGGTTTCCCTGCCTGGCCGGTGTACGATCAAACGGAGGAAAAAGCGTTGCTCGAGGTGCTGCGCAGTGGAGAGTGGTTCCGGGGGAGCGGCAAGGCGGTCGCGCGATTTGAGGAGGCCTACCAGCAACTGACCGGCGCCAAACACTGTGTGGCGACGGCCAGCGGCACAGCGGCACTGACCACGGTGCTGGGGGCCTTGGACGTGGGGCCAGGCGACGAGGTGATCCTGCCGCCATACACGTTTGTGGCCACCTACAACGTGATCGTGCTCAATCACGCCCTGCCCATC
Organism: uncultured Verrucomicrobiota bacterium; assembly: GCA_964472515.1. Lineage (GTDB taxonomy): Bacteria > Verrucomicrobiota > Verrucomicrobiia > Limisphaerales > J093 > CAYYMW01. Next base: position 3,297 of record CAYYMW010000179.1, read on the forward strand.
TTCGTGGACACGGACCTCGAGAGCTTTCAGATCGATGCCAGCAAGATCGAAGCCGCCATCACGCCTCAGACCAAAGCGCTGCTGCCGGTTCACATCGGCGGCTCACCCGCCGATCTGGACACGATTCTGAAAGTGGGGGAGAAGCACAAGCTTCCGGTCATCGAGGATGCCTGCCAGGCGCATCTGGCGGAGTGGCGTGGGCGCAAGGTCGGCACTTGGGGGTTGGCGGGTTGCTTCAGCTTCCAGGCGAGCAAGAACCTCAATTCAGGGGAAGGCGGCGCGGTGCTGACCAGCGACGATCAGTTTGGGGAAACCTGCCGCACCTTTCACAACCAGGGTCGGGGGCGGCAGGTCACCGGGTACAATTTCACCTACAGCGGTACGCGCGGATCGAACCTGCGCCTGTGCGAGTTCCAAGGCAGCCTCCTGCGGGCGCAAATGACGCGGGTGATCGAACAGACCAACCGCCGCACCGAGAACGCCGCGTACCTGACCCGCCTCCTGAGCGAGATTCCGGGCATCAAACCCGCCAAGCTCTACCAAGGCGTCACCCGCAGTGCCTACCACCTCTATATGTTTCGCTACGAAAAGGAGGCCTTTGGCGGCCTGGACCGCGCGAAGTTCCTGCACGCGCTGGGCAAGGAGGGCGTGCCCGCTTCCAGCGGCTACGGTCCAATGAACCGCGATGCGTATGTCACCGCCCTCGCCAAGAACCGGCATTACCTCAAGGTCTACGGCGAGCAGCGCATGAAGGACTGGCTTGAGCAGGCACATCAATGCCCGCAAAATGATAAACTCTGTCAGCAAGCCGTCTGGCTGACCCAGAATATGCTGCTCGGACCCCGCAGCGACATGGAGCAGATCGCCGAAGGCATTCGCAAGATCCAGCGGGCGGGCGGGGAGTTGGCCAAGGCGTAACCCCAATGCTGCCTCGCCAGCCAACCCGGGCAGAAGCTGGTTGCTGTGGCATCCATTGGAGAACCCCGGTGCCCACTATCCGCGCCTGTTTGGCGACCGTCCTCTGCCTGCTTGTCGGAGCCAAGGCTGGCGATCTTACCCTGATCACGCTGGATCCCGGCCATTTCCATGCCGCCCTGTTTCAGCGATCAGCGCTTCCAGGCATCGCGGAAGAAGCGTTTGTCTTCGCGCCGCTTGGCCCCGACCTCACCGCTCACCTGGCCCGGGTGGCCCGGTTCAATCAACGTCCCGAACACCCCACCCACTGGCGTCTGCAGGTCTATGCCGGACCAGATTTTCAGGAGCGGCTGCTGCGTCAGCCACCGGGACAGATCGTGGTCCTCTCCGGTCGCAACCGAGGGAAGGTGGACCGCATCGGAAGCTGTCTCCGCGCCGGCCTGCATGTCTTGGCTGACAAGCCCTGGATCCTGGAGCCCGAAGACCTCCCCAAACTCGCGGAGGCCTTGGACCTCGCCGACGCGCAACACCTCATCGCCTACGACGCCATGACCGAGCGCTTCGAGGTCACTGCGGCGCTCCAAAGGGCGCTCGTGAACGACCCCGAAGTCTTTGGCCAACCGCTTCCCGGCACGGTGGAGGAACCCGGCGTGGACTTCGCGAGCCTGCACTACCTCTACAAGGAGGTCGCGGGCGTCCCCAACCTCCGCCCACCGTGGTTCTTTGACGTCGCCGAACAAGGGGAGGGACTGACAGATGTCGGCACTCACTTGGCGGACATGGCGATGTGGGTGTTGTTTCCGGACCAGGCAATCCGGCACGAGCAAGAGATCCAAGTGCTCGCCGCCCGGCGCTGGCCCACCCGGCTTTCTCTCGGAGAGTTCCAGCGGGTGACCGGTGAGAGCAGTCTTCCCGCCGCGCTCCAACCGGTCCTCAGGGACGGCAAGCTCGACTACTACTGCAACACATCGGTGGATTATGTCCTGCGCGGGGTGCATGTGAGGCTGATGGTGACCTGGGACTTTGCCCCGCCCGCCGGGAAGAAGGAGACTGCGACCGCGGTCTTTCGGGGCAGTCAAGCGCGCGTCGAAGTGCGGCAGGGGCCGGACGAAGGCTATCGTCGTGAGGTGTATGTTGTGCCGAATCGTGGCGAGGGGCGCGAGACGTGTCGTGCCGCTCTGACGAAACGGATCGCCGCCTTGCAGAACCACTGGCCCGGCGTGGAGGTCGAGGCGCAGGCCGGGCGCTTTCGCCTCGTGATTCCGGAAACGCTCCGTGCCAGCCACGAAGCGCATTTTGAGCTGGTCGCCCGTCAGTTTCTCGACCTAGTCAGACAACCGACCCGGCTGCCGGCTTGGGAGAAGCCGAACCTGCTGGCAAAGTACTACGTCACAACGAAGGGTCTGCAACTGGCCCGACAGAACGCGCCCCAACCTTGAACCTCCCTCCCTCATGACCATACGAAACTGCGCTTTCATATCCACCCTCGCCTTGGTGTGCTTGGGCACGGTCGTTGCGATCGCGCAGACCGCCACGGTGCCTGACGGCAAGACCTACTCCGGCAAGCGGCTTACCGCCCGGACCTACAACTCGGCCTTCGCGCTGGGACACGACAGCTACAACGGCATGGGCACCGCCAGCGACGGACAGATCTACTACGTGCTCAGCTCCGAGAACATCGACCAAGGCGCGAAGATGTTCCGCCTTGATCCGAAGACCCAGCAACTCGCTGAGGTGGGGGATCTGACGGAGGCCTGCGGAGAGCGGGGAACGAAGGCGATCCCGCAGGGCAAGAGCCATGTGAATTTCGTAGAAGCCAATGGGAGGCTCTACTTCGGCACGCACGTGGGGGTCTACAGCATTGTCGATGGCATGGAGACCATGGGCATCCCGCCGGCCGGCTACCAGGCATACCCCGGCGGGCACCTGCTCGCCTATGACCTGAAGTCCGGCAAGTTCGAGGACTTCGGCATCGCTCCGGGCCGCGAGGGGGTGCTCTCGTTCAACATGGACACGCGGCGTGGGCGGCTGTTCGCGTTGACGTGGCCGAGCGGGATCTTCTACCGCTACGACCTCTCGAGCAAAAACACGAAGAGCTTCGGCAAGCAATGCGCCGAGGGCGAGGCGGCCACGGGAGCCCGATACCGCACCGTGTGCCGCTCGATTGTCGTGGACCTCGACGACGGTTCGGCCTACTTCACCACGTCGGAAGGGGCGATTCTGCGCTACAACGCCGCTACGGACCAAGTCGCGCCCGTGGAGGGAGAGGACATGCGCAAAGACTACTTTGGGCTCTATGATCCAACCTCCCCAGGACACATGGGCTACAATTGGCGCCAGACGTTCTGGCGGGCCAAAGACAAGATGATCTACGGCGTACATGGCAACTCCGGCTACCTTTTCCGCTTCGATCCCCGTGCTCCGCGGCTGGAGGTGCTGGAGCGGATCACCTCCGAGCCCTCCAAACGGAGCGGCATGTTCGACCAGTTCAGCTACGGCTACCTCGGCTTCGGCCTGGGCCCGGACGGAACGACCATCCATTACTTGACGGGTGGCCCCATCTATATCGACGGCAAGCGGCTCAGCGGCAAGGCGAGGACCGCCATGGGCGAAGCCAAGGGACTGGAGAACCTCCACCTCGTAACCTATGACCTCGAGCGGGATCAATACGCTGACCAAGGGGCGGTTTTCTATGAGAATGGCCAACGCCCGCTCTACGTGAACGCCCTGACGATGGGCAAGGACGGCACGGTGTACACGCTGCCCCGCATTACCGAGGGAGGGAAGACTCGCTCGGACCTGGTCGCGATTCCGGGGCCGTTGGTGAAGCATGATCGAGGCCGCTGAACCAGCCAAACGCCGGTTCGGCCCACGCACGCAGACCGACCCAACCACAGGAGAACGACATGAACTCGCAAGAACTGACCCGACGGAGATTCATCGCGAGGGCCTCGGCCAGCTCCCTGGCCGTCGTGGCCTCGAGCGCGCTGCCCGCCTGCGGCGAGGTCACCCGCAGGGCGGGAAAGCTGGCCATCCTGGGAGGAGAACCCATCCGCAAAAACAAACCGTGGCCGGATTGGCCTTACGTGGACGACCAGATCGTCGAGGCGGTCGTCAAGACGACCAAGAGCGGGATTTGGTGTCGGATCCAGTCGGCGACGGGCACGGTGGCGACGTTTGAAAAGGAGTACGCCAAGCTGATGGGCTCGAAGTTCTGCGTGGCCACCGGCTCGGGGACCCAGGCGCTGCACACCTGCGTCGAAGCTTTGGGGATCGGAGCGGGAGACGAGGTGATCACGTCTCCGTACACTGACCCGGGCACCATCTCCGGCATCCTCGCGGCGCGCGCGCTGCCGGTGTTCGCGGATTTGGATCCAGCCTCCTACCAACTCGACCCTGACGAGGTGGAGAAACGGATCACCGAGAACACCCGGGCCATCATGCCGGTCCACATGATGGGCCAGCCGTGCCACCTGGAGCGGATCATGGCCATCGCCAAACAGCACAATTTAGCGGTGATCGAGGACGCCGCCCAGGCGCATTTGGGCGAGTACCAGGGGAAGAAGTTGGGGACGATTGCGCCGCTGGGGTGTTACAGCTTCCAGACCAGCAAGACCATCGCCTGCGGCGAAGGCGGCGCGATCGTTGGCGACGACGAGGCGCTGATGGACAAATGCTACACGGTTCACAACCACGGCACCAACCGCAAGGGCTTCACGGAGACGATCGGGCCGAAATACCGGATGAACGAATTCGAGGCGGCGGTGTTGCTGGCGCAGTTGGCGGGTGCCCAGCAACGATTCGAGCGTCGCAACGAAAACGCCCGCCACCTCACGGCTCGACTCCAGGGCTTTCCGGGCTTGGTACCGCAGAAGCTCTATCCGGGTACGGCCAGCGGCTCGTTCTACCTCTACACGATGAGTTTTCAGAAAGACCACTTTGCCGGTGCCAGTCGTAGCCAGTTCCTCAAAGCGGTTGCGGCGGAGGGGATTAGCCTGAGCCCCTATATCGAACGCGGCCTGCACCGGGAGCCTTGGGTCGAGCCTGTTCTTAAGACCAAGGCCTACCAGAAGAGCTTTTCGGCGAAACGTCTACAGGAATACCGTGCGTCGTTGCCTTGCCCGAAGTGCGACCAAGTCTGCGCGGAAATGGTCATGCTCTGGGCCTCAGGACCCCTCTTGGGAACCAAGGCCGACATGGATGATGTGGCCGATGCCATCCTCAAGGTGTACGAGAACCGTGACAAGTTGGCCGCCGTCTGAGACAGGTTCGTTGGCGCGTTTCCGGAACTCGCCAGGCGTCTTCGGCGTCAGGCCGGCGGAATTTTGCCGTTGAACGCAGGTCTCGTTGAGCATATATTGTCTGTGTGCAGGCAAGAAAAGTGAATCGACGCACAGGGACTAGTCGATTTTTGCTGACCCTCACCAGAGATTGGCGTGCGACGATCTGGCTCGAGACCGGCAAGACGCCCCACATCTGTCTTCTCAGACCGCCCATGCCGCACCACTAGCCAGCGCATGAACTCCAACGGCAAAAACGTCATTGAGGCGCTGGTCCATTCCCGGATTTTTCAAGACTACGCCCGGGCGTTCTCGGACGTCACCGGGTTGCCCATCACCCTCCGCCCGGTTGAGTCGTGGCAACTCCCCTACCACGGGCGAAAGAACGAGAATTCGTATTGCGCCCTGGTGGCGCAGAAGAGCAGTTCGTGCGCTGCCTGTCTCCATACCCAGCAGCGTCTCTCGGAGTGTGCCTCGGAGACACCCCAGACTGTAACCTGCTGTTCGGGCATGTCCGAAACCGCTGTGCCGGTCCGTTTGGGCGAGCAGTTGATCGGTTTTCTACAGACCGGACAAGTCTTCCGCCGCAAGCCCACGGAAGCTCATTTCGAACGCATCGCTCGCCAAGTGGCCGACTGGGGCTTGGAGGTTGACCGTGAGCGGCTGCACAAGGCCTATTTCGCCACCCCGGTCATCGGCGCGCGGGAACACGAGTCCGTCGTCCGGCTCCTCGCCATCTTCGCCCAGCATCTGACCATGGTCAGCAATCAGGTGGTCGTTCGGCAGGAGAACCCCGAACCAGCCATGATCGCCAAGGCAAAAGAGTATATCTTGGAGCATCAATCGGAGGACTTGTCGTTGACGCAGGTGGCCCGGGCGGTGAACGCCAGCACGTACTACTTCTGCAAGATCTTCAAGAAGACGACCAACATCAACTTCACGGATTACGTCTGCCGGGTGCGCATCGAGCGCGCCAAGAACCTGGCCCTCAATCCCAACCTGCGTATCAGCGAGATTGCCTTCGAGGTCGGCTTCCAATCCTTGACCCACTTTAACCGCGTGTTCAAGAAGATCACCGGGCAGTCTCCCACCGAATACCGGGCCAGCCTGCAGGTCTCCTAAAGTCCCGCCGCGGGGAATCGCGTTCGCTGGCTCTGCCCCGGCAGGACTTCAGTCGTCTCGCTCTGCCCGGCAGTCTTCCTCTCCTTTTCCCCCTTCGCAACTGCCAAAAGAAAGAGGCCGGGGGTGAACCCGGCCTCTCTGAATCTGGCCTAATTCGGCGCGAACCGCCTACTTCTTGATCCGGCCGAACAGCATCTCGCCGCTAGGCGGGAACGTGTATGGGCTCGCAGCCCCGGTGACATCCTGCCACGGCCCGGTCACTGCCGGTGCCGCTTGGAGCACGCCGCCGCCGTCCCATTCGATCGTGAATGAGCCGTCCGCGTTCTTCTTGATGGACTTGAACGCGGGAGCTTCAACCGAGCCGTGCGGGATGCCCGACGCGGTCGCCCCACCCAACTCGGCGATCTGGGCGTCCGAGAGACGGCCGGTGCGGACCTGCACGCTGTTCACGTACATGAGGGCGTTGTCGCCGTCATTGTCCGCGAAGAGCAGCGAGGCATCCGGGGTCAACCCTTGGGCGTTCAAGGACCAGCGGCCATCCTTGCCTTCGCCGAGGGTTTGCTCGCCCACTTTCACGCCATCGATGAACTTGGCGACGATGGGCGAAGCCCCCGGGCCGGTCAGGTCCACCGCCAGAGCCACCCGGTGCCACGTGTTGGCAGTAAGGGTGCCTTGGTAGTTCCCGCTGATCCCAATGCCCTTGGCCACGTTGGCGAAAAAGTCGCCGTCGCTGTCGTTGCCCGAGGCGGTTTGGAGAAACGCCAGCCATCTGCCCGCCGAAGCCTCAGGGAAGAGGAGATCGAAGATCATGGTGTACTGGTTGACGTAGGTGCCGCCGCCGTTGGCCGGCGGTCCGTGCATGACGTAGCCGCCCATGGGGGTAATCTCCGGGACTTCCATGACCTTGGCCACTTGGCCGCCAATGTCAGGAATGCCCAGCGTAGTGGTGGTGCCGAAACGGGTTCCGGCCGTCACTTCGGCGCCGTTGAATTCGAGCGGAGCGCCCACCGTGGCCGAGAGGTCTCCATTCTCGAAGTCCCATTGCCCAAACACCTCGGAAACCGAGGTGAAGACGGTCAGCTTGCCGGCCGGCGAAGTGGCCGTGCCGCCCGCGTTGGTGACCTTCACGGAATAGTCGCCCGCGTCGGCCTGCTTCACGTTGCTGATGGTGAGCGAAGCGCTGGTGGCGTTGGCGATCGGATTGCCGTTGAAGAGCCACTGAATCGTGATCGGTTCGGTGCCGCTAACCGTGGTCGTGAAGGTCGCGCTGTTGCCGATCGCGGCCGTCTGGTCATCCGGCTTGCTCGCCGCCGCCGGAGTGATCGCAGTGATGCTGTACAGACCGAAGTTGTCGATCCCGAAGTACCAACTGCCCGTGCCCGCCTGGATGAAACGCACACGGACCTTGGCTTGATTGTCCGCCTGGGGCATCTTCAACAGCAACACTTCCTTGGCGTCGAGCTGGTCGTCGTCGGCCTTGCCCACGATGTAGGGCGCCAAGTCCTTCCACGTCTCCTGCTTGGGTCCGATAAACGCGCCGTAGAAGCCCCCGACCTGCTCGCCGGAATCAGGGTCGGTATAGACCGCAATGTCCCCGGCAGTGGTGGTGAAGGTGGCCTCGGCATCGACGCTGGTGTCTTCTTTCAGCACGATGTCGCCCTTGTTGATCATGTAGCGCAGCGGCAGCCAGGTCGCGCCTTGGTCAATGGAGTACTCCACCGCGCCCAAGCTGTCCTGGTTCTGCGCGTAGGTCGAGTAGAACGCAAGATGAACGCCGCTCTTTCCAGTCAGATCGTAGTCCGGACTGGTCAGGTACTGCACCTGGTTGCCGCCGCGGGTGTCGGTTTCGGCATAGGCTAGACTGCCGCTAACCAGGTTGGTGACCTCCTGGCCATTGACGATCGTGCCGGTCTTGACCCCGCCGCGGTTGGCGCCGAACACCCTCATCAGGCGTTCCCCGGTGATCACGACCCAGCCCATGTACGAATCCGACGTGGAACTGTCCAGATCCTCGCCCACCCCCGTCGAGTCGGAGAAGTTCTTCGCGGTCCAACCCGTCGGCACTGCTCCCTCCGCCGTGCTGTCGAAGTTCTCGAAGTAGAGCGGGGCGGGCAAGGCAATATTCACGTAGTCCGCCACCGTGAAGGAGTATTCCTTGGTGGTGGTGACGGCCGGGGTGGCATTATCCTTGTACACCACCTTGACCGTGTGAACCGACTTCGTCTCCAGCAACCCCGGCGGGTCATACACGACCGTGTTGGTCTTGCCGTTGTCGGAAGATTCGAGGCTGTGCGTCACCTTGACCCCGTCGAAGCTGAGTTCCACCGAGGTCTTATCCAGCGCGGTGGACCCATCTTCAATGGTCAGGCGAACGGTCACTGTGGGCGAGACGTTCTTGCCATCGATCGAAGGAACAAAGCTCGCAATCGTCGGACCCTGCGGATCGGGCACATTGGCCGCGTTGATGCCGGCCAAGCCGCTCGTATAGAGGCGCGTCACTTCCGCCGCGCTCAGCACGCGTCGCCAGATCGCGACGTCGTCCATCATGCCGTCGGTGATGCTGGCGCTGCCGCCATCGGTGTAGTAACCGTTGCCGTCCTGCCCGATGTTGGTGGGCAGGCCTGAGTCAAGCGTGTCCGCGCTGGGCCCTAGCGCCTGGGTGGCGGCGACGGTGCCGTCGACATAAGTGGAGGCATTCCCGCTCCGGTCAAAAGTGACCGCAATGTGGTGCCATGCCTTGTCCGTAAACAAGCCTCCCGGCCCATCGTAATCGCGTCGATCATTGCCGTCCCGGAAGTTCCACTGGAGGTGGCCGTCGCCAGCCGTGGCGATGACCCATCCCACGTTGCCGCCGCCACCCCAATCCTTGTTCGAGAGGAAGGCCGGATCGCTCGTAAACGCGTCCAACTTGGCCCAGAACGCCACCGAGAAGCTCACATCCCCGCCAAAGTTGAGCAACTCAGGCGTGCCCAGCGTGACGTAGTTGAAGAACGACCCGTCCGTCGGGAAACCGAAGACCAGCGCGCCGGAGCCAATCTTCCCGGCGCCGAAGGTCGGTTCCCCCACCGCTTCGGCGGTGACGGCGTTGCCGACCGTGTTGTTGTAGTTGTTGTCAAACGTAAGGTGAACCACCATGTCCTGGTTGATGGTTCCCGCCAGCATGGGGCCGGCCGCAGCCAGTCCCAGCGCAGCGCCCAGAGCGCGACAGCGGTGCATTTGTCTTTTGTTCATTCCGTTCAGTGGTGTGATAAGGTTGAACCAACGGGTACCGAACCGAAAGCAGTGCTTCACTCAGCAAAAGGGCGCGACGGCCATGCGGGGGGGTCAGGTCCTGGGACCCCGGCCTTCGTCCTGGCCTAATTCGTACATCTTGATGTAGGTGTTGCCCTTGGGGCCGCTCTTGACCCAACCAACGTGGCCATCGGTGAACAGCACATTGCCGCCTTCACCAGTGTGGTTGTCCTCCTTGTCGGGCAAATTGTTCTCCCCTCCTTCGCGATCGCCGTCGACGATGATGCAGATGTCGGTCGGCCCCACGATGGTGCCCTTCAGGCCGAACGTGCTGTTCTTGTGCTCGTGGGCTTGCACGCTCGACTCCGACTTCTTGATCCCCATCGACATGACGGTCCGCCCATAGTACGCCACCGGGTTTTCCGTGGCGCCCGTGCCGATGGCGTTCATGAAGCCGTAAATCTCGTAACTGACCCCAACCCGGTCGGCGGGCTTCCCCTTGCGGGCGTGACGCGCCTGCGTCAGCATATCCTTGAGCACGGTGCGTCCGTTAAAGGGGTGCTTGGTGAGGTTGGTGCTGATGGTGTTCTGCGTCGAGGGGCAGACAAAAACCGACTTGGCGACCGCCGACGCAATGTAGGTCGGATAGAGCCAGGTCAGATCGTCATCGGCGTCGTCGTAAGTGCCCGAAAGGTAGCCTTTGCGATCATCCCCGGCGTAAAGCAGCATTCCCAACCCAATCTGCTTGAGATTGCTGACACACGCGGTCCGCTGGGCTTTCTCCTTGGCCTTGCTCAGCGCCGGTAGCAGCAGGCTGGCGAGGATCCAGAAAAGCAGGTTCAGCGGGATGCCGGCCTTG
>CAYYMW010000180.1:0-13694 GCA_964472515.1 uncultured Verrucomicrobiota bacterium
CAGCCCCGATTGCCGGCCAGGCGACTACTTCGGGGGTGAGTACGAGGTGGGGGTGGGTTATCGGTTGGTGCCCGTCAAGCCCATCGAGGTGATGAGCGCCGCCGAGAAGGCTCAGAAACAGGCCGCCAAGCAAGCCGGCGGGGTCTGTGCGCGCGTGCGCATCCGCATCGAGCAGGAAGCGGTGATCACCCGCGCGGCGTTCCTCGGTACGCTCGAGATCGATAACGGCCGGGCTGATACTAACTTGACGGATATCCAGGTTTCGTTGGACATCCGCGACGAGCAGCAGAATCCCGCTGGGGACCGTTTCGCCCTGCGTGGACCCGAACTGAGCGGTTTGAGCGCGGTGGACGGCACGGGTGTCATTGCGCCCTCCTCAACGGGCAGCGCCCGGTGGACGTTCATCCCGAACCGCTTGGCGGCCCCGGATGGCCCCACGGTCTACCGCATCGGGGGTACTCTGAAATATCGGGAAGGCGATTCACTCGTGGAGGTGCCGATGATCCCGGACACCATTACCGTGTTCCCGGATCCTGTCCTGCATCTCAAGTACTTCCAGCAACGGGACGTCTACTCGGATGATCCGTTTACGGATGAGGTTGAACCCTCCGAGCCCTTCGCGCTGGGACTCCTGGTCCACAACACCGGCAAGGGCGCAGCGCTCAACTTCAAGATCACGTCGGCGCAGCCGAAGATCATCGAGAACGAGAAGGGCCTGCTGATTGACTTCAAGATTGTCGGCTCGCAGGTCGGCAGCCAGCAGGTGTCGCCGTCCCTGACCATTGACCTCGGACGGATTGAACCGTCGGACGCCAAAGTCGGGCTTTGGTGGCTGACTTCGACGCTCCAAGGCAAGTTCATCGAGTACACGGCCACCTTTGAGCACATCGATAGCTTGGGCGACAAGCACCTCTCGCTCATCGATAGCGTCGAAATCCACGAGTTGATCCATCCCGTGTTGGCCGACCGGGCCGGCGACGACGATCAACCGGACTTCCTGGCCAACGACCAGCCTGATCCGAACAACCTTCCGGATACCATCCATCTGAGCGATGGGACGAGCGCGCCGGTCGAGGTGCTTACGGACGGTGCGACTGACGGCGCGGTGACGGTGAACAACCTCCAGGTCCATCTTACGGCCACCATGACGCCAGGATGGAACTATGTGAAGGTACCCGATCCGGGCGCGGACTTCCGCCTCTACCGGGCGGTGCGATCGGACGGCAAGGAAATGAAGGTCGGTCCGAATGTCTGGACCACGGATCGCAGTTTCCCGAGCGCCCAGGCGGGTGCCGTGCGGGAAAACCGCCTGCATCTGGTCGACTTCAACGGAACCGGCTCCTACACGCTGTACTATCGCATCAACGACAGTGTGGCGCCGAGTATCGTGGACGTGGTTGATCCGGTGCCGGCGGTGCAGCCCGGAGCGTTGGAGAGCGTTGAGGTCGTCCTCTCCGAGCCGGTGGACCTGCTGACCTTCGATTACCGGGATATCACCCTGACGGTGAACGGCGGGGCGAACCTGGTGACCGAAGCGGTGACCGTCAGCCGGGTGACCGGTTCGACGTACCGTATCGGCGGCCTGACAGCCTTGACCGGCGCGGATGGCAACTATGAGCTGACCGTAGTCGGAGCCGACATCCAGGATTTCGGCGGCAACGCCGTAACGGGTACGGAATCGACCCGGTGGGCCAAGGGTTCGGCGGCCCCGGTGGTGACCTCGGTCGAGCGTCCGTCGCCGCGGCTGCGGAGCTTGCCGGTGCCGGCGCTTGAGGTGGCCTTCTCCAAGGCTATCAACGCGGCTACGTTCGACGGGCAGGACATCACATTGACCCGCAACGGCGGGGGCAACCTGATTGGGGAAGGTGTGACCGTCGAGACGCTGGGTCCGTCCAACTTCCGTATCAATGGCTTGGGCGGCCTCAACGTGGCTGACGGCGAGTACGTACTTACGGTGAGTGCGGTACAGGTCAAGGATACCGGCGGAGCGGGCGGCCTTGGCAGCTTGAACACGAGTTGGACGATCGATACGACGGGTCCGCGCATCGCCTCGGTGGAGGAAGTGGCCAACAATCCACGTAACATCGTGGTGCAATGGCTGGACGTGACGTTTGTCGAAGCGATCAACGGCGATACGTTCGACTATCGCGACGTGACGCTGACTCGCAACGGCGGAGCCAACCTGAGCAACAACGACGTGAAGGTGACGCGCCAAAGCGCCACCACTTACCGCATCAGCAACTTCAGTTGGGTGAGCGGCGAGCCCGGCGTCTACACCTTGACGGTAGACGCGTCTGGTATCGCTGATTTCGCCGGCAATGCGGGGGCAGGCACGGCTTCCAGTACCTGGACGCTTGACACTGCCCGGCCAACGGCGCCCACGAACCTGGCGATCACGCCCGATACGGGTTCCTCCAGCTCCGACGGCATCACGTCCGCCTCTCAGATCTCGTTCAAGGGTGTCTTGGTCGAGACCAATCTGTCGGTGCGGGTGTACGATGAGACCTCGCGGTACGATCTCGGTCTGGCGAACATCGAGGGTAAGAGCTTCACCAAGGCGATCACCTTCGACACGCCGGGCGTTCATCGTCTGCGGGCAGTGGCCATTGATGTGGCCGCCAACACCTCGTTCGACAGCTTCTTCAACGTCTTCGTCGATCAGGTCGGCCCGGGCGCGAGCTGGCAGACGGTGACGCCGGATCCGCGGACCAACGCCGTGGCTGCGCTGGAGATCGTCCTGAGTGAGGCGATCAACGAATCCACCCTCGCCTTGGGTGACTTCAGCCTGATCCGGAACAGCGGCACCAACCTGCTTGGTGCGGGCGTTGCCCTCCAGAAGGTGGGAGAGAACACCTTCCGGCTGAGCGGACTCGCGGGCCTTACCGCGGAGAACGGCACTTACCAGCTCAGTCTGGACCTCACCAAGGTGGAAGACCTGGCAGGCAATGCGGGCACAGCTCCGGCCGTGGAAGTCTGGGCCGTGCGGCTGGGCAACAGTCCGCCGGAAATCGCGCCGATTGCGAACCGGTCCATTGCGCCGGGTGCGCTGTTGAGCATCCAGGTCACCGCCACCGACGTGGATCGCACCAACAAGCTGGCCTACAGTCTGGGGACCGGCGCGCCGGTGGGCGCCGCGATCAATGCGACGAACGGCTTGTTCACGTGGCGTCCCACCGCCGAGCAGGCGCATCGCACCCACAGCATCACGGTGGTGGTTACGGACGACGGTACGCCGGCTCAAAGCGCCAGTGTGACATTCCAGGTCACGGTGGAAGACTACCTGTTCCTGCTCCTGGGCAAGACGGCTGTGCTGGCAGGAGAGCCGGGCGGGGTCCCGGTGAGCGTCAAGTCCAGTGGGGCGGTGATGGATCTCACCTTCCGGCTGTTGGCGCCTACCAACCGGATCAGGGCGTTCACCCTGATCAACCAGCCAGCGTCGGTGGGCTCGTACTCGGTGCAGAATCTGAGTGACGGCGCCCTGATTACGCTGACCGCGCAGGACGGCCAGCCGTTCCAAGGCGAGGTGCAGTTGGGCACGCTGCGGTTCGAAACGCTGCCCAATGAGCACTCCATCCTCATGTCGCTGCTGGTGGCTGGCATCGACGCACAGGCCGACGGCTACGCCATCGAGAACACCTCCGCCGTCCATGGCAAGGTGGCGATCGTCGGCCGCGAGCCCATCCTCGAGGCCGAGCGTTTGAGCGCCGGCGGGCGGCGTCTGATCGTGTATGGCGCGCCGGGCTGGAAGGTGCAGGTCCAATCGACGCCTGCTCTGCCGACCTCTCCGTGGCAGACGTGGAAGACCGTGGAACTGACGGGCTTGGTGACCAATCTGGATGATGTCCCGGCCAGCCAGAACCTGTACTTCCGGGGGGGCATCCTCGACGAGAACGCCATCTCGCTCGAAGCCCACATGCTGCCCAACGGGAACCGCCGTCTGGTGGTTCAGGGCAAGGCTGGCGCGGTGGTCATCCTGCAGACGGCCGGTTCGCTCGGTTCCCCGATCAACTGGCAGACGTGGCGTGAGGTCACGTTGACGGGCGGGACCACGACGCTGGACGACGTGCCGCTCGACCGGACGCCGCTCTTCATCCGTGCCAAGGCGAAATAGCTGAAGCCGGGGCCGGCCATGCGGCCCAACGAACAACGCCGCCTCGGATTGCTCCGAGGCGGCGTGGTTGTCGATAATCTGTGCGGCTTGCGGGCAAGGCCGCGTCTGGCGGGATCAACTCAGCGACACGACTTGGCCCGTCTTGACGGATCGCTCTTCCGCCTCGCAGATCTCCACAGAAACGAGGCCGTCCTGGCCGGTCACAATCGAGGGCGCCTGCTGTTTCTCGATGGACTCGACCATGTGGCTGAGCTCGCCCACATAGCCATCCCCGGCCTTGAGGCGGAGGTTGGTCTCCCGCCCTTCTTCGTAGACCTTGAGCGCCTCGTTCCCGCGGGCAAGATCGTAGTCGATCGTGGCCCGTTCGCAGTTGATGGTATAGGCCATGTTGAAGGGGGCGCCCGGCGTCATGATCCAGGTGCCTTCCGCGGACACCACGGCGTCGCCCTTGACCTTGTACTGGGTAACGACGTGGTCCACGGCGCCGCTAAAGCGGGTGAGGCCGGTCGAGTAGACGCTGAGGGGGCGGCCAAAGCAGAACTGGACGAAGTCGGTGTCGTGGATGTGCAGATCGAGCAGCGCCCCGCCTGACTCGTCGCCTTTGAAGTAGCTGCCCTGGCTCCAGGCCGGCGGCGCTGAGATCCGCCGGAACCGCGCGGCCAGCACGCGGCCGTAGGTCTGGTCCCGGATGGCTTTCTGCGCGAAGGCCCATTCCGGCCAAAACCGCAGGCACATGGCGGGCATGAAGAAGCCCTTCGCATTGCGGGCGGCGGTGACGATCTCCCGGCAGGTGGCGCTGGTGCGGGCCAGGGGCTTTTCGCAGATGACGTGCTTGCCGGCTTTGAGGGCCGCGATGGCCACCGGGGCGTGCAGCGGGGTGGGGAGGCAGATGTCCACCAAGTCGACCTCGGGATTCGCCAGCAGGGCTTCGTATTCGCGGTAGCCTTTGACCACGCTCATGTCGAGCTTCAGGTCGCTGGTGCTGGCGAGGTTCCCGGCGACGCTGGTGAGGTTGCCGTCTGCCGGCAAACGCACCGCATCGCAGATCGCGACCAACCGGGCAGAGGGGACTTGTTGATAGGCTTTGAGATGGGTCACGCCCATGAAGCCCAAACCGATAACACCGACTTTGACCATAGCAATGAGTTCTTTCTAATTGAGGCCGCGCTAGCGGCACTGGTTTTCAACGTAAGTTTTGGCGGTCTTGATATCCGCTACGCGCTGGGTGCCCGCTTCGCGCTCGATGCAGCAGTTGCCCGCAAAACCGGTCTCGGCCAGCACTTGGAAGAAGGCAGGCCAGTTGACCTGTCCGGTGCCGAGCACAACTTCCTCACCCCAGGTGCCTGGCAGCTTGGTGCGAGTGGCATCCTTGAGGTGGCACTGCCTGAGCCAGGGAGCCAACACACGCAAGGCCGCCACCGGGTCGCCCTTGTCATAGAGGATCAGATTCGCGGGATCGAAATTGACCCCGACGTTCGGGCAGTCGAGTTGGGTCAGGAACGCGGCCAGCGTTTCTCCGGTTTCCTGCCCGGTCTCGAAGCCCAGTTGAATGCCTTTGGCGGCGAACAGCTTCGCCACCTGGCGAACGCGTTCCAGCAGCCTGGCATAGGTGGGATCGCTCTCCTCGTGCGGCAGAAAACCGGCGTGGAAGGTGACAAACTTGAGCTTCAAGGCCACCGCGAGGTCGGCGTCGGCCTGGATGTTCCTCCAGCTCTGCTCCCAAGTGGCGTCGGGGACTACCCCGCCGGTGTGCCGAATGGTCTCCAGTGTGGAGTAGTCTTCACCCACTGTGCCGAACATTCCGGAGACCAACGTCACGCCCTGGGCGGCGCAATGCTCCAGGAAACCGGGCCACAACTGGGGTTGCTCGCGAAGCGGGTCAAGGGCGAGTTGGACCCGGCGGAGGCCGGTCGCGTTGAGTTTCTCGAACAGGTCATTGGCGGAGGTGGGCTGAAGCGACCAACTGCACACCGCCAACCGCTCTTGGATCGGGAATTTGGACATGGCTTTGATTTGGCAATGACTGCCGCCGCCGATGCGCTCTGCGCATTCCATCCCGGCCGGCGGTGTCACCATCATGGATGGAGCATATCGGCCGGCTTGAGGCTGACAAGCCAATCAATCGCCAATCAGTCGTCGCGGGCGGCGGCCAGGCGGGTCATCGCCTCAATCAGCCAGTAAAGGGCGAGGGTGTCCTGTTCGCAATAGCGCAAAAGCGCCCCCACAAGCGCCTCAGCGCGTCGGCGAGGGCAACCGGGACGCATGAGGGCCAAGAACGTCTCGCTGGCGGCGCGCCCGTCCTGGATTTGGAGATGAGCGTAGTCCCGTCCGGTCCAGGCGGGCAGCACCCGCTTCAGCGAGGCGCTGTTCTCCTGGCGGGGATGGTAAAGCACACGTCGCCGAAACGGTTGGAGCAAGTCGACAAAGCGCGGCAGCAGGCTTTCGACCCAGGCCCGGTGCTCTGGCAAGGCTTCGGCGCACTCGCGGAGGCGCGCCTTCTCGAACCCGGCATTGTAGGCCACCAGACTCCCCACCGGGCCGATGGCGTTCCGCAGGCCGGCCAGTAATTCCGGTCGCGGGTCGATCCCGGGACGGGCAAGGTAGGCGAACGGGACCGGGACGGCGCCCGGCGACGCCACAGTGTGCAGGGAGTACTGGAAGGGAAGATGCGCCCCGGACGCCAACGACAGGAACGCCGCGTCATTCAGACAGACCGTTTCGAAATCGAGCAGGTGCAAGGGGTAGCGCAACCGGCCAAGAAACTCCGCCAGCCGCGGGCGGTCGATCCGAACGCCAGGGGCGGACGCCGCCGGGGGCGGGTGAGGCTGCCTTGATTCGGTCATGATGCGCTTGTCCCAACACAAACGGGTGGTTTGTGCACAAAACTTGGCGATTGCCGGTTTTGCCTTTATAGTAGCGCGAGTGTCGCGTATGAACAGAGTCATGAACAGTGCCAATAGCGCCGCCGTGTTCAAAATCTGGGGTGTGGACGACGTGGTCTACGGCCCGGTGGAGTTGGCCACCGTCATCGATTGGATCAGCGACGAACGCGTTACCGCCGACACTTGGATCTATAAGGTTCTGAAAGAGGAATGGCAGCGAGCCCGGGAGGTCACCGAATTCAAGTCTTTCTTTAACGAGGACCAGGGCCTTCCGGCAGCCCCGCGCAGCGGCGAAACGGAGCGGGTTGCCCCGTTTGTGCCCGGCATCCGGCCGGGGGTGCTCCGGCGGGTGAAGATTCTGTCCGACATGAACGACCAGCAACTGGGCCGCTTTGCCCAAATGATGGAGGTCCAGAACGTTCGTCAGTTCGCCGAGATCATCAAGCTGGGGCAGCCGGGCGGGGCCATGTATTTGGTCTTGGAAGGACAGGTCCGCGTCCGCTTGATGATCAACAACCACGAGACCACCCTCGCCACGCTTGAGGCGGGGGAGTTTTTCGGTGAGACCTCCTTGTTCGATGAAGGTCCCCGGTCCGCCGACGTCGTGGCGAATTCCGACTGTGTCCTGCTCAAGATTTCCCACTACAATTTCGCAAAACTCGCCAAGGAGTGCCCCGAAGTGGCGACTCCGTTTCTCCTCGGGATGGGGCGTACGCTGGCGGCGCGAATCCGGGCGGACAACAAGCGGCTGCGCGAGTCGATTTCGGTGGCCATGGCCGCCGGGAGACAGGGCTAGGGCCAACGCAGCGGGCTGGCGATGCAGGGTGGGAAGGCGCTCGACGCGCCTGCCTAGGGCGGTTATTTTCGTGCCGAACGCGCTTATGAACCTAACGGACTTCTCCCCCCTTCAACAGCAGGCCCTGCTCGATTTGGCCGTGTTGGCCATGTATGCGGACGGGCATCTGGCCTCCGCCGAGGATGACCGGCTTTCCCGGTTGCTGGTGGCCTATGGCCAGCGTTCCGAGTATGACCGGAATCAGGCGTTCGATGCGGCGGTGGCGCGCGTTCGGCCGCATTTGGGCTCGGCGGAGAAGATGCGCGTCTTCATCGTCAACCAAGCGGGCGTCTTCGAGACCGCGTCGCTGCGGCAGTACGCCGTGGACGTCCTCGACGACTTGCTGGCGAGCGACAACAAGGTCACCGAGGCGGAGAGTCGTTGCGCGGCTGCCATTCACGAGGCCTTTCAAGTCAGCAGCTAACGGACCAGCTTGGGGAGGAGGGGCAGCAGGACGCGCTCAAGCCGACTCGCGATGCGGGCGTATCCTTGGTCATTGGGATGCAGGGCGTCGGACATGACGCCGGGATCCGTCAGCAACCCCTGCAGGATGTTGGGGAGGTAGAGCACCCGCTTCTCTTTGGCTAATTGGCCGAAATGGGAGTCATACTGATCAAGCAGGCTGGCGCTTCGAACTCCGATCAGGACCACGAAGGCCCCCTGTTGGTGGAGTTGGTCGACGATTCGTGCCAGGTTGTCGAAGGTCGCCTTCATCGGCATCTGTCGGAGGGAGTCGTTGCCCCCGAGACAGAGCAGCACTACCCGGGGCTGGCGGGCAAGCACCTCCGGCAGTCTGGCCAAGCCGTCCTCGGTGGTGTTGCCCGGCACGCCCATGTTTTCGATGGGGATGCCCAAGCGCGCCGACAGTTGAGCCGGATAGTCCTTCCCGGGATTCGCTCCGGCGCCGGCGGTCAGGCTGTCGCCAAAGGCGATCCAAGTCTGGCCGCCCGGAGGCGGCAGATTCACGTACTTGGGCCCCTGCAGCGTCCGGTAGCCCCACCACCCCGCGAGCAGGATCAGGGCGACCAGTACTAGCTTGGATGCAGGCTTCACGGAGTCAGCTTATCCAAGGGGTGCGCTCCAATCGGGGTCGCGGTTGATCCTCGCCCGGGCACCTGTCCTCGTCCGGCGCCTGATCTGGGATTGGCCGGACGAGGAGCACGTGCGGAGCGGGTTCAGAATTCGAAGGTGACGTCGTCCAACCGGCGCGCGACCTCGGCCAGCACCCGTTGTTCATCGCCGGCGTCGCATGCCACAAAGGTCACGCTGAAACGCAGGTAGGCGCCGGCGTCGTCCCACGGCACGGTGGAAATCAGTTTCTGGGTGATCAACCACTGGGAGACCGCCTCGGCGTTGGCGAACTCGACCCGGCCGCCTTCCTTGAGGGTGGCTGCCTTGGGTGCCTTGACGTAAAGGAAGAAGGAGCCCTTGGGCTTGCGCGCGTTGAAGCCCGCCTGCTTCAGGAGGGCTACCAGGGCGTCCATGCGCCGGGAGTACTTGGCGGCGATGGCCCGGGTGATCTCCGGGTGGTCGAGGCCCTCGGCCGTGGCGTGTTGGATGGCGAGGAATTGGCCGGAATCGGTGTTGTCCTTCACATCGCCATAGGCCTTGACCAGCAACGCGTTGCCCGCCACAAAACCGCACCGCCAACCGGTCATGTTCAAGCTCTTGCTGGCCGAGTGCAACTCGACCCCGATCTCCTTGGCGCCGGGCGTGGCCAGGAAACTCATGGGCTTCCCTTCGAACACGAGGGAGGCATAGGCGGCATCGTGCAGGACCACCAGTCGATGGCGCATCGCAAAATCAACCACCTTGGCGAAGAACTCAGGGGTGGCGCTGGCGCCGGTGGGGTTGTTCGGATAGTTGATCACCATGGCCTTGGCCCGGCCAAGCACTTCGCGGGGCACCGCGTCGAGATCCGGCAGGAACTGGTTGGCTTCGGTCAGGGGCATGTTGTGCACCAAGCCGCCATAGTACTTGGCATGGGTGCCAAAGACCGGATAGCCGGGGGTGGTCATCAGGACATAGTCGCCCGGATTCACCAGGGCCGCCGGGAGGATGGACAGCGCCGCCTTGCTGCCGATCGAGTGCATCACCTCGGTCTCCGGGTCGATCCCTTTCACTCCGCAGACGTGGTCCAAGTAGCGGGCGGCGGCCTCCTTGAGCACGAGGTCGCCGTTGTCCGCATAGCCGCGGTTTTCGGGCTTGCGAGCCTCCCGGTGCAGCGCCTCCACTACCTCGGGGAACGCCATCTCGTCCGGTTCACCGACGCCCATGTCGATGATTTCGGCGCCGGGGTTGGCGGCGAGGGCGGCCCGCTTGGCCCGCTTGATCTTCTCGAACTTGTAGATTGCCGTCGATTTTCCGTATTCCTTGCCGCCAATGCGGTCCGCGAAAAGGCTTTGTATGAACGTTTCCGGCATAATCACTATTGCTTGTTGACGACCCGGTCGCGGAGCCATCAAGGGCGTCGCCGCGGGTCCGGGCCCATCCAGACCCAAAACCCTAACGGAATCGGCTGGCCTGAGGCAAGCCCGTCGGAGACTTCCCCATCCTGCCAAATTGGGTCCTGCCGCCAGTTCAGACTTGCTCCGGCTTCCCCGGATTCGGATGCTTGCGCCATGGCAGAAACCGACCAGTTGCGGGAGTTGTTCCGCATGCAGAAGGCCCTCAACGCTCGCATCGGCGTCGAAACCGATGGCATGGACGAAGCCGAGCGCACCAAATGGGTCTTGAACTATTGCCGGGCCATGAGCCAGGAACTCGCCGAATTGACCGACAGCGTGCCTTGGAAATGGTGGGCCAAGTATCAGAAATACGACGAGCAAAACGCGCGCGTGGAGGTCGTGGACCTGTTTCATTTTCTCATCAGCCTTGCCCAGGTGCTGGGGATGAGCGCAGACGACGTCTTTCAAGCTTACCTGAAGAAGAACCAAGTCAACCTGCAGCGCCAGGAGTCGGGCTATGATCGCAAAGACGAAAACGACTCCCGCCACATCTGAGACGAGCGTGAGGACAGCCTGGTCATGAAACGCGCCCTCGCCATGCCTCGTCCGGTGGGAGACCTGCAGGCCGTGCCCGCGCGTTGGGGCGCGGACGTGGGAGGCGTGCTGATCAACGAACGTCAACTCCGCCGCCGCGTCAATGAGCTGGCCAAGGCCATTACGCGGGACTTTGTCGGCCGCGACTTGGTGGTGGTGGCGTTGCTGAACGGAACGGTCATGTTCATCGCGGACCTGATTCGACAGTTGAACCTGCCGCTGCAGTTCGATTTTCTAGGGGTTTCCAGCTACCGGGAGCGCCAGGAGCCGCAGCGGTTGGTGTTCACCAAAGAACTGCGAATCGAGGTGACGGACCGGGACGTGCTCATCGTGGACGACATTCTGGATACCGGGCGCACGCTGGCGGCGGTCGTGGCGCACTTGGCGGGGTGCAAGCCGCGTTCGCAGAGGATTTGCGTATTGCTGGACAAGCCGTCACGTCGGCAGGTGCCGATCCTGGCCGACTACGTCGGCTTCCAGATACCGGACCATTTCGTGGTGGGCTACGGGCTGGACTTTGCCGAAAAGTACCGCAACCTTCCTTTCATCGGCGTTTTGCGTGAAGCGCAACCTCAGGCGAGCGGATAGTCCGGCCGGCGTGGAAGCGGCGGGGCGGCTCGCGCAAGCCGGAACAGGCTGCCGGGAGCGGCACTCTGCCGCCGCTTGCATATCGCGAGGCGCTTGGCTTTAATGACGCGCATGTCCTACCAGAAGGTCGCCCTTGTCGGGGTGGGTTTGCTTGGCGGATCCTTGGGATTAGCCATGCGCCAACGCCATTTGGCGAGTCGGGTCGAAGGTTATGTCCGCCGCGCCGAAGTGGGGGAGGCCTGCCTGCAAAAAGGAGCGGTGGACTCCGCCAGCCTCGATCTGTCCCGCGTGGTGGAAGGCGCGGATCTGGTGGTCCTCTGCACGCCATTGGGGCAGATGCGGAGTCTGGCTGAACGCCTGCGCCCCAGCCTGAAGCCCGGTGCCTTGGTGACGGACGTGGGCAGTGTCAAGGCGGGCGTCGTCAAGGATTTGGAGCCCCTGATCGCTGCCGCCGGAGCCCACTTTATCGGCAGTCATCCGATGACGGGTTCGGAACGCATGGGGGTGGCGAATGCCCGCGCTGACCTGTTCGAAAACGCGGTGTGCGTCATCACCCCTTCACGCAAGGCCTCGCCTGATGCCGTGAAACGCGTCAAGGAGCTCTGGCGGGCGGTCGGGGGGCGCACGCTGCGCCTCACTCCTGAGGCTCACGATGAGTTGGTCAGCCGTTCCAGCCACCTGCCGCACATCGTGGCCGCCGAGTTGGCGAACTATGTGTTGAGCCCTGCGCTTCCCAAGGAGCAGGCGCTGCTCTGCGCCACCGGCTTTCGCGACACCACTCGCATTGCGTCCGGCTCGCCCGAAATGTGGCGCGACATCGCGTTGGCCAACCGTGACCATATCAGCCGGGTCCTGGGGGTGTTTATCGAGGATCTCCAGGAACTGCAGCACGCCCTGGAGGCGGGAGACGACGCTGCCTTGGCGGAATTCTTCGAGAACGCCAAGCAGCGGCGCGATGCCTGGTACGCTCAGAACGCCTCGCCCGAGTAGCTTTACGGCGGGGGAAAACAGCGACCGCTGGCTTGCCGCCGCGGAGCGCAGGCGAGGGGCTACGCCGGTTTCGGAGGCACGCTCTGCAAGTAGACGTCGATGGCGTTCGCTGCGCGTTTGCCGTCTCCCATGGCCAGAATAACCGTGGCGGCGCCCCGCACGATGTCGCCGCCCGCAAAGACCCCGGGCAGGTTGGTCATCCCTTGATCATCGATTAGAATGCGGCCGCGCTTGTCCAGCTTCAGCTCCGGGCAGGTGGCGGTCAGCAGGGGGTTGGCCCGCGAACCGATCGCCACGACCACTTGGTCGCAGTCGAACACGTACTCTGAACCGGGGATCGGCACGGGTGAACGGCGTCCCGAAGCGTCGGGTTCGCCTTGCGCCATGCGTACGCATCGCAGCCCGGTGACCCACTGGCTCTCGTTGCAAAGCACTTCTACCGGGGCGGTGAGCGTCTCGAACTGAATGCCTTCCTGCTCGGCGTGATGCACCTCCTCGGCCCGGGCCGGCATGTCCTCACGCGTCCGGCGGTAGACAATGGCGGAGACCTCGGCGCCCATGCGGCGGGCGGTGCGCGCGGCGTCCATGGCGACATTGCCGCCGCCGATGACCGCGACCCGCTTTCCCACCAGCACCGGCGTGTCGGAGCGTGGGAAGGCGTAAGCGGCCATGAGATTGACGCGGGTGAGGTACTCGTTGGCGGTGTAGACGCCCTTCGCGTTTTCGCCCGGAACGTTCATGAACAGCGGCAAGCCTGCGCCATTGCCGATGAAGACAGCGTCGAACTGTTCCCGCAACTCGCCCAATGTGTAGGTGCGGCCAATGACCACGTTGCACTCGATTTGCACCCCCAGCTTGCGCAACCGACCGACCTCTTCGTCCACAATCTGTTTGGGCAGGCGGAACTCGGGAATGCCGTAAAGCAGGACGCCCCCGGGTTGGTGCAGCGCCTCGTAAACCGTTACCTGATGGCCTTGCCGGACCAACTCGCCCGCGGCGGTCAAGCCGGCGGGCCCCGCACCCACCACCGCCACCCGCCTTCCGGAGGAAACCGGCGTCGTCGATTCCAGTTCGCCCGTGTGGCGGTACGCCCAATCCGCGACGAAGCGCTCCAAGTGGCCGATGGCCACCGGCGCTCCCTTGTTTCCGCGCACGCATTCGGCCTCGCACTGGGTTTCCTGGGGACAGACCCCGCCGGTGATGGCGGGCAGGGCGTTGTCCCGGAGGAGGCTGTTGGCGGCGGCAGA
>CAYYMW010000181.1:0-13665 GCA_964472515.1 uncultured Verrucomicrobiota bacterium
GAAAAGGATTGGCAAGCTGCGGTGCCGTCGTATCGTACCGGGCAGCGATCTTAACAGGTAGATGATCATGAAGAAAACGCGACGTTATCGTGAAGACCTTTCCGAAACCCCGGATTGGTTGAAGAAGCAGAAGTGCCCGCACCGGGACAAGTACCTTTCCGGCAAGCGCATCCAGCCCAAGGGCATCACGGGCAAGGAAAAGTTGGTCGATTTGGTGGACGAGAACTTCCTGGCCTACAACTCGGCCCGGCTGAAGGAGGCCTGCCATCTGTTTGCGAACAAGATGCTGGAGCCGGATGTGACGGTGGGCATGAGCCTGGCGGGCGCGCTGACCCCGGCGGGGTTGGGCTGCTCGGCGGTGGTGCCGCTGATCAAGGCGGGTTTTGTGGATTGGATCGTGGCCACCGGCGCGAACCTGTACCACGATTTGCATTTCGCGCTGAATTACCCGGTGCATGTGGGCAGCCACCAGTTGGACGACACGGACCTGCGCAAGAACGATATCGTGCGCATCTATGACGTGCTGCTGGGCTACAGCGATTGCCTGATGGCGACGGACGAGATTCTCCGGCGCATTCTGGTGCAGCCGGAGTTCCAGAAGGAGATGGGATCGGGCGAGTTGCACTACCTGATCGGGAAGTACGCGGCGGAATGGGAACGGCAGAACGGGTTGAAGGACGTGTCGGTGATGGCGGCGGCGTATCGGTATGGCGTGCCGTGCTACACGTCGTCCCCGGGGGACTCGACGATCGGTATGAACGTGGCTGGCGTGGAGTTGCGCGGCAACAAGTTGCGCGTGAACCCGTCCATCGACGTGAATGAAACCACCAGCTACGTGCTGGCGGCCAAGCGGTCTGGCGGCAAGAGCGCGGTGGTGCTGATGGGTGGCGGCAGCCCGAAGAACTTCATGCTCCAGACGGAGCCGCAGATTCAGGAAGTGCTTCGGATCAAGGAGGTTGGGCAGGATTACTTCCTCCAGGTGACGGATGCCCGGCCCGATACGGGCGGCCTTTCCGGCGCGACGCCGCACGAGGCGGTGAGTTGGGGCAAGGTGGACCCGAACCGGTTGCCGGACGCGGTGGTCTGCTATACGGATACGACGATCGCGCTGCCGATCCTGGCGCATTACGCCCTGGCCCGCCGGCCGAAGCGCAAGTTGCGCCGCTTGTACGATCAGCGCGACGCGACGGTCAAGGCGCTGACCAAAGAGTACTTCGCCCATAATAAGGTGAAGATGCTCGATGGTTCGGAGCCGAACTTGGACTAGTCTCAGCTTTGGCATCGGAGCGCCTTGAGGCGCTCGCTCTTTGCGGGGATGGCAGCGATATACTGCCATCCCTATCCATTTGGCGAGGCGGTGTTTAGATGCCGCCCCGCCCAACCGCAACAACTATGACCAAGAAGCAGTTGGAGTCGCTTGCCCGGCAGCACGGCACCCCGCTGGTGGTGGTGGACCACGATGTCATCCGGGCCAACTACGCCTCGTTCAAGGCGCACTTGCCCAAGGTCCAAGCCTACTACGCCGTAAAGGCCAACCCCGACCCGGCGATTGTGCGGACGTTGTACAAAGCCGGGGCGAGTTTCGACGTGGCGTCGCTGGCCGAGTTCATGTTGGTCTACGAGTTTATCAAAGACCTCCCGGCGAAGGAGCAGCAGGACTTCATCTGGGACAAGATCATCTACGCGAACCCGACCAAGCCGAAGGAGACGCTCCAGGCGTTGGACCAGTATAGGCCGCTGGTGACGTTCGATAACCTGAACGAGCTCAAGAAGATCAAGCAGTACGCGCCGCACGCGGGGGTGGTGGTGCGGTTGCGGGTGCCGAACACGGGATCGATGGTGGAGCTGTCGTCCAAGTTCGGGTGCGACCCGGGCGAGGCGGTGGATTTGGTGGTGGCGGCGTTCAAGCTGGGATTGGTGGTGGAGGGGATCAGCTTTCACGTGGGGAGCCAGTGCACGAATTTCGAGAACTTCGCGCAGGCGCTGGATATGTCCGCCACGGTCCTCAAGGAGGCGCGGGACCGGGGGCACGAGATCAAGATCCTGGATATCGGCGGGGGGTTCCCGGCGGCGTACAACCCGCACGTGAGACCGATTGGCGACCTGGCCCGGAAGATCAACCCGGAGATCGACCGGCTTTTTGGCAAGGACATCCAGATCATCGCGGAGCCGGGCCGGTACATCGTGGCGACGGCGGCGAGTTCGGTGGCGAAGGTGGTGGGGAAGGCCCGGCGGGACGGGAAGACCTGCTATTATATCAATGACGGGGTGTACCACACGTTCTCGGGGATCATTTTTGACCACTGCCATCCCTATCCATTTGGCGAGGCGGTGTTTAGATGCCGCCCCGCCCAACCGCAACAACTATGACCAAGAAGCAGTTGGAGTCGCTTGCCCGGCAGCACGGCACCCCGCTGGTGGTGGTGGACCACGATGTCATCCGGGCCAACTACGCCTCGTTCAAGGCGCACTTGCCCAAGGTCCAAGCCTACTACGCCGTAAAGGCCAACCCCGACCCGGCGATTGTGCGGACGTTGTACAAAGCCGGGGCGAGTTTCGACGTGGCGTCGCTGGCCGAGTTCATGTTGGTCTACGAGTTTATCAAAGACCTCCCGGCGAAGGAGCAGCAGGACTTCATCTGGGACAAGATCATCTACGCGAACCCGACCAAGCCGAAGGAGACGCTCCAGGCGTTGGACCAGTATAGGCCGCTGGTGACGTTCGATAACCTGAACGAGCTCAAGAAGATCAAGCAGTACGCGCCGCACGCGGGGGTGGTGGTGCGGTTGCGGGTGCCGAACACGGGATCGATGGTGGAGCTGTCGTCCAAGTTCGGGTGCGACCCGGGCGAGGCGGTGGATTTGGTGGTGGCGGCGTTCAAGCTGGGATTGGTGGTGGAGGGGATCAGCTTTCACGTGGGGAGCCAGTGCACGAATTTCGAGAACTTCGCGCAGGCGCTGGATATGTCCGCCACGGTCCTCAAGGAGGCGCGGGACCGGGGGCACGAGATCAAGATCCTGGATATCGGCGGGGGGTTCCCGGCGGCGTACAACCCGCACGTGAGACCGATTGGCGACCTGGCCCGGAAGATCAACCCGGAGATCGACCGGCTTTTTGGCAAGGACATCCAGATCATCGCGGAGCCGGGCCGGTACATCGTGGCGACGGCGGCGAGTTCGGTGGCGAAGGTGGTGGGGAAGGCCCGGCGGGACGGGAAGACCTGCTATTATATCAATGACGGGGTGTACCACACGTTCTCGGGGATCATTTTTGACCACTGCCAGTACCCGCTGAAGGCGTTCAAGAAGGGGAAGACCGAGATTGCGGCGGTGTTTGGGCAGACCTGCGATGCCTTGGACACGCTTTCGCTGGCGGAGGAGTTGCCGGAGCTCGAGATCGACGATTTGGTTTATGCCGAGAACATTGGGGCGTATGGCTCGGCCTCGGCGACGTACTTCAATGGGTTCCAGCCAGCCAAGGTGGTGCATATCAACGAGTAAGGCGGCTTACAGGAGCGTTTTGGACCCTTCGTGACGCTGGTACCACCGTTTTGGGACGCCCTTGGAGTGGTGGGGGCGGCCTTGGTGAGGGCGTGGCTGAGGGGCCGGAAGGGTTCCTTCGTCCTCGAGGAGCTGGTTCAAGCCATGACCATTGTGTCCAAGTAACTGATCATCAATTGTTTGGTTGGGGGTGGTGAATCCATGGTCGAGAGTTGTGACAACCGGGCGACACGCGTTGGATGTGGGAAACATGGCATGTGATGTGCTATTATTTGAGGTGCAGCCGGAAGTTCCGGTTGTTGGTTGTCTGGAGTGTGTTGTAAGGGTGGCGCGGTGCTGCATGCCGCGCCACCCTTCTGGTCCCGCCAACAACCTCGAAAGCGGTGGTTGAAAGTCATGTGTCCGGTTCGCCAATCCAACCAGCCTTCACGACCCCATCCCCCGGAGGCGCAAAGGGGTTGGCCTTTCCATCATTCGCGAGGTAATCCGCTTTCGTACCCGCCTGAGCGGGGCGGCGACACCCCGGGGCCGGCCGCCGCTGGAGCATGCACAGGAGACCCCTTGGAGCCCCGCCTGGATCTGCCTGCCGGTTTTCCGGCAGTAAAACGTAGACAAGGGGAGGGTGCTTTGCTAGAAAACCACAACTCTATGTCATCGCTGTTGAGTGTCGGCAGACGGCTGGCGGTTTGCAGCCTGGCCGGATCGGTAGTTTTTTGGGCCGAGGCCCAACTGGCTTTTCCGCCCCAGGAAGGGGAGTATTCCCTGACTCGCGGGCTATTGGGCGACCAGACCGCGCCCGCCCTGGCCCTTGGTGCGGCCGGGGGATACGTCGTTTGGCAGGATAACGCCACCGATGGCGATGGCTTGGGCGTCTCCGCCCGGGCGATCAACAGCTCCTTCTCGCCGGTCGTGGCCCGCAGTTTCCGGGTCAACGTGAACGGAACGGGAAATCAGGAGCATCCCAAGGCGGTGCTTCTGGCAGACGGGGGGGCGATCTTTGTCTGGCAGGGCGGGGCGCTGGGGCAGCAGGACATCTATGCCCGGGTGCTTTCGGCGGACGGCACTTTCCTGACCGATGATCTTCTGGTCAACAGCTATACCCAGGGCCAGCAGGAGCGGCCGACCGCGACCCTGCTCAAGAACGGAAACGTGCTGGTGGTGTGGTCCAGCTACGATCAGGACGGCAGCATGCAGGGGATCTACGGGCAGCAACTGAGCGCGCGAGGCGAGTTGGTGGGGACGGAGTTCCGGGTCAACCAGTACACCCCGTACAACCAGCGCAGCACCGCCTTGGCGACGCTGGACAACGGCGACGTGATGGTGACGTGGGTCAGCGAGCAGCAACGCTTCGAGCTTTCGGCCGATGTTTATGCCCGGCGCTACGACGGCAACCTGAACGCCAAGGCGGGCGAGTTTCTGGTGAATTCGACCACCAACCTCTGCGCCAACCCCGCGATTTCAGCGGCTGCGGACGGTGGATTTGTGGTGGCTTGGAGCCAGCGGAGACTGTCGGACATTGGTGCCGCCTGGGACGTGGTGGCCCGGGCGTATGACTCGGCCGGCGCCAAGCTCGGCACGGAGGTCCGGTTGAACACCTACACCTTGGGACCGCAGTACATGCCGCGTCTGGCCCGGTTGGAGGGGTTGGTGATGGCGGTCTGGACCAGCGATTATCAGGATGGTTCCCGGGAAGGGGTTTACGGTCGCTTTGTGAAAGCAACCGGCGAGGCAGCCGGGGCGGAGTTCCGGGTGAACACCACCACCGTGAGCCGGCAGATACACCCGGTGATCGCCAGTGACGGCGGAGACCGATTCCTTGTGACTTGGTCGACGTTTGTCGGCGGGGCGGCTTCGTTCGAGCTTTTCGCGCAACGGTACGCGGCGGTGCGGGATATTCCGGTGCCGGCGGCGCCTTACGTGGCGGCGCTCGACTCGGCGACGCTCCAAGTGACCTGGCCGGAGCTGGCCGGTTATCTGGGGACCGTCACCTATCGGTTGAAAGTCGACGAGGCTGCGACGGTGGTGACCACCACCAACGCGGCTTACACCCTTTCGAGTCTGGCTCCGGGGAGCACCCATAGCTTCCGCCTGGCCTACGAACTGTCCAGCGGCATTACTTCGCCGTGGTCGGACATCATCCAGGCCCGCACTTGGGGGGAAGATCGCAAGAGCCGCAAGCGGCTGAGCCCGGACGGCATCCCCGACGAGTGGCAGGCTGCGTATTGGAGCGAGAACAACCAGAATTGGCCGGCGTTGGACGACGACTCCGACGGCGACGGCGCGCTGAATGCCGATGAATTCCTGGCGGGCACCAACCCGTTGGATTCCCAGAGTGTGTTGCGCACCGCCATCACTCCGAACTCGGTTGGGCTGCTCGTGGCGTGGACCTCGCAGCCGGGCTTCCTCTATCAGCTGCAGGTTTCCACGAACCTGGCGACTTGGAGCGAGGCGGCGCCCGCGCAGTTCGCGCCTGGCACCACGACGTCGCTCTCCATCGTCAAGTCTCAAACCGCTGCCTATTACCGGGTCATCCGCGTTCGCTAATTATGCTGCGTCATTTCAAAAAGGCTGCTGTCGGCTTGGCCGCCGCTTCGCTTCTGCCTTCCGCCTCCGCGTTTTCGCTGATGGGTATCGAGCCTGTCTGGCAGACCGCCACCCTGGGGTACCAGCTTGGCTCGGATCTGGGTGGACCCATGAATCTGGGCGAGGAGTACCGGCGGCAAACGCCGATCGTCACGTACGCATTCGACGAGTCGTTCCTCAACTACTTCGGCCAGCGCGGGGTGGAGGAGGTGGAGAAGGCGGTGGCCATTCTTAATGCCCTGCCGCCGTACTCGAGCATGACCGATGATTACGTGCGGTCGCTGCCCCTCCGCACGGCGGACGAGAATTACCGCGCCGGGGCGCTCAACTTGTTGGACATGAAGAGTTATGCCATGTCCTTCCTGGTGGAGACTCTGGGGCTCACCTGCCCGGAGCGCTACGCTTGGACTCTGCGCGGGCGGACGGTGATTAACAACATTCCTTACTACACGACGATCAAGCGCAACTTCGACCCCGTCACGTATGAGCCATCCTCGTTTGTGAACGGGGTGATGTTGAGCTATACCATTCTGCAGACGTACACGACGCCCACGTATGAGGCGGTGGAGTTTACGGTCGATCCGGACGTTGAGGCGGGAGGGGCGCTCGTCTCGCTGGCTACGCTGAACGGCGGGACCGTGAGCTGGATTGGCGTGAACGCCGTGCAGGCGCCGGGCGTCTTCTACAAGGCGCCGACCCGGGACGACATTGGCGGATTGCGTTACATTTACCGGACGCAGAACATGAATGTCGAGAACCTGCCGGCGAATACCGTGCAGGCACCGTTGGGAGCCTTGGGGAACTACATCTACGATCCGCGCCTGCCCGGCGCAGGCAGTCCTGGCGACGGGGGCGGCTCGCCCTGGGCCCAGCCCGGCACGGGCACGACGACTGGCACCAATACGGCGACGACCAACGTCACCAGCAACCCGTTCCCGCTGGTTTCGCAAGCCGTTCGACCAGGCCTCGACAAGGTGCAGTTCGTCCGGGTCAACTACGATTCGATGGTGGGCCTGTGGAATCCCTTGGTGAACCGGTACGAGGACCGGGTCGTGACTAACGGGGTGATGAGCAAGCAGACGCTGGACCGCACGCTGACCCAACCGGACGTGATTTTCTCCGCAGGCGATCTGGGCATCAGTGCGGCGGGGGTTCCGTTTCTGTCCGCGCACTCGATCGCGATGACCAGCAACGACGGCATCAACGGGTCCTACGCGCTGGACGGCCCGGGGGTGATTGGCGGGGCCAGCGCGGTGATTACCTTCAGCAAACTCGGTCCTTGGACCTTCAACGTCAACGAAGGCAGCAGCGAAGCCACCGCAACGATCGGCGCGATCTGGGGGGCCTTTGACGACACGACGAAGGATCCCATCGTGTTCCCGTCGTGGGTGAGCATCGCGGATTTGGAGGCTTTGGTCTTCTCCAACCAGATCGAGGCCAATCCTTGGGGCTCCCCATTTGTCCAGGCCGTGATCCAGAACAACACCGGGGGCACGACCGATACGGGCGGCACGGGCGACACTACCGACACGGGTGGCGGCACCACGGACACTGGCAGTACCGACACGGGTGGTTGACCGGGCAAGAGCGATGCATAGGCTGCGAAATCAACGCGGGTGCGGAACGGAACTGACTTCCGAGGGGGTGGCCCACCAGACCGTGCCATCCCGCTTTAAGGGAGCGACTTTGAATCCTGTTATGAAGAAGTTTTTGGCGATTTTGACGGCGCTGGCGGCGCTGTGGCTACCCCAGTTGCAGGCCGGCTCCGGCACGATTCCACTCTATGAGAACTACGGCGTCTTGACGAATTCGCCGCAGGTGGACGCGGTGGCGTTTGCCAACTACGGGGACTTTTCCGTCGCCGGCGTGCTGCTCTACGATTTTCTTAACACCCAGTACTACACGAATCGGAGCCTGCTGTACGGTGCGCCGGGCTTTCGTTTCGACTACTCGGATAACAGCGGGGTGCGGCGTCCGGCCAAGGTCTTCGTTAATGCGGCGGGGGCGTCGATCATGGCGAGCGATTACGGCTATGGCGTCTACTATAGCGTCGGTGGCGCCGCCATCGCCTTCGGGCAGGGCAACTACGGCGAGATCCGGATTTGGGCCGACCAGATTGTCAACAAAGGCACGATGACGATTCCCACGGCAGGCCTGATCCGGCTGCAGGGGAACGACGTGGATGTGAGCCGCGGCAGCTTCGAGGTCACCGCAATCACCACCGGGTTCGGTGGCCAGGACGATGACGAATACATCCCCGATGAGGGGATCTATGACTTGGCGTGGGGTTGTGGTGAACAGGCCCCTGCCACGTACACACCCGGCCTGGTCAACAGCTATCGGGGCATCATCACCGCACAGACGCCTTCCTACTGCCTCACGAACGAGAACTCCTTCCCCAATCCAGACCCCTTCAAGTGCGTGCGCGGCGGGTTCAATCTCTCGAATCCGGCCTCGTTCGTCTACACCAACGTGGTCACTGAGACCAACTGGATTGTTGAGGTTGGCTTGGTCAGCGTGGCCGACACCAACCTGTCCACCTCGATGGACCTGTACAGGAGCCTCGACCCCACCAATTACTTCAGCACGTTTGTGGTCAAGATGGCTGCCTCGCTGACCAACGTCACGACGGGGGGCAACGACCTCTTGACGCTGCATCTGGCGGATCGCGTGGCCTCCGATACGAACTTCAACACGCTGACCAATCTGAGTACCGGCAGCATTCCCTTCCGCCCCGCGCCGTTCTCAATCAGCCGGGATTACCCCTTCGTGAACGGCAATCCCCGGGTGACCAACTTCACGACCCGGAGCAACATCAGTGAGTTGATCTTCAACACCGGGCGCACCCGGGGTACGAACGTCATCACGAACATTTTCCTGGTGGGCGTCGGCCCGGGTGGGGTCATCACCCAGACGGTGGAGACCGTGACGAATGTCATCATCAACCACGGCTACCAAAGCCCGTCGGTAACCAACGCGTTCGCGGGTTGGGAGGGATTTGTGACGAATGTGGTGGTGCCGGTGCCGGACGTTCCCGGGGCCTCCTGGACCAACGCCTCCGGTCGTATCGAGATCGTAGCCGACAATCTGAACATGCAGAACATGCGGGTGCGCGGGGAGGGGCACGTTTCGGTGAATGCCAAGCACCTTGTCTCCAGCACCAACGCGGCGATCGACGCGCCGAATGTCTTCTACAATCTGGGCTCGACCAACGGCCACCTCAAACTGCAGAACCTGACCCGCCCCCAGGTGGAGCGCTTTGCCGGGTATGTGCAGGCGTGGAGCGGGGTCTGGACCAATCAGCTGGTGCACGAGGTGCTCGCCATTACCAACCTGACCCAGCGGGTGATCATGAGCGGGATCACGAACGACACGGTGACCGATTGGGGCACCAACAACGTCTACACGAACTACATCGATGTCGGGGTCCACGTGCTGATGGTGGACGGTTCGCTGATGGAGACCCGCTATCCGACGTACGTCAACGGACTGGAAACTCACAGCACCAACGTGGTGATCGGCGACACCCTGCGCATGCAGGAGAAATTGCTGGTGGATGCCGAGAAGTTGGTCATCGACACGAACGTGTTGTTCCGGATCGGGGACGGAACCTATCGCACCTTGATACGGGACTGGAAGGCCGAGCACTTCCCCAATCTGAAGGAGTTCGAGAATTACGGCTTCGTGAGTGTGCCGAACATCGCCTACTTCGGGGGCGATCCGGCGCGGCCCTTTGCGTATGAGCGCATCTACAATCGCGGGACCAACGCGGCGTTCTCGCACTTCATCAAGACCGGCTACTTTGAGAACGCCGGAACGTTCGTTACGGCCCAGACCTATGAATTGGGCGGGCAGGTTTACACCTTCCCATCGCAGGGATCGATTTCGCTGGACGCGGCGGTGGCCAAACTCGAGGGCGGGCGGTTCGATGCCGGGGGCGACATCTTCATCAGCGGCAACGAGGTCAAGTTGCGCAACTATACCTGCACGGCCTCCAACACGGTGGTGCTCAGCGTGACGAATGCGCTGGAGGACAGCGGCGTGGGCGCCAACTCGCTGATCCGGGTCCGGCGCGGCCTTGCGCTCAAGACCGTGCCACGCACGGGCAGCCTGCTGGGCACGAGTATCGAGATCAACGGCAACCGGTTCGAGGAGGCGCTCTGCAGTTGGGCGGCGCCGGATGTCGGACCGCTGGCTTCGTCTTTCGCGACCAACATGGGCGTAGGCCGGTTGATCCTTTCCCCCGGTTCGTCTGGACTCGTCCGGATTGCGGGACCCGATGGGGCCGTCGGCGGCAAATACGCCATGTATGTCGACAGTCTGGAGTTCTCAAGCAGCGCGCTGTTGGACTTGGCGAACTCGGTCGCGATCGATCCCAACATGACGCTGTACGTGGCGTCGGCCAACGTGCCGTTGGAGACGCTGCGGGCGACGTATGGCGACCGGATCGTCTGGGTGCCGGGCTTTACCGGGCCGACGAGCCAGATGCAGGTGGTGCTGCCGAACGGGCGCACGGTGCTGGCCAACCGGTGGTTGCTCGAGAGTCCCGCGTTGGATTCCGATGCCGATGGCATCCCCAACGCATTCGACATCGATCCGTTCGGGAAACCGACCTTGCTCGGCGTGACGGTGGGTGCCGGAAGCGACGCCACCATCACGTGGGAGAGCGGAGATTATTCGGTCTACTCGGTCTTCAAGCTGGAAGCCACGACCAACCTCGTGGATCCCAAGTCGTGGACTGAAGTGTTCCGCTACACCAACACCCCGCAGCCCAGTGTGACGATCCGCGCGAAGGATCCGCTGCCCGCCACCGGGGTACAGCGTTACTATCGGGTGAATGCCTCCCAGTAGCAGGAGCGTAACTGGTCAAACAGGTTTCAATATGTCGAACTTGCGAGTCTTCAGTGCGGTGCTCGGCGGCGTGCTGGCGGCCTGCGCGCTTAGCGCCCAGCCCAGCCAGCCGGTCGGGACCAACGACTTCGTCACCATCGGCGGTCATCAAGCCCACCCCACCCGTCTGCTGGTGCGGTATGTCAGGACGAGTGAGGCGGCCAATCCCAGCACGTTGTCCACTCTGAGTTCCTTGGGACTCAAGGTGGTGAAGCGCTATCCGCAGATGCCGGATGCCGCCGTGCTGGACTTCAAGCCCAGCGTAACCGTGCAGTCGGCCACGCCGCTTGCTCCGGAGGAGAAATCCGCCCGGCTGGCCGCGAAGATGGAGGTGCTGAAGGCCTCGGGCCTGTTCCGCACGGTCGAGCCGGATTACGTGGTGTATCCGACCTGGGTTGAGCCGACGGATGACGCTTATCAGGATGGGCGCCTCTGGGGCCTGCATAACATTGGGCAGGGAGGGGGCGTCACCGGTGCGGACGTGATTACCAATCCCGACGGGGGAGACACCAATGCTTGGGATCTGACGATTGGCTCCACCAACGTCATTGTCGCGGTGATCGATACGGGGGTGCGGTACACGCATCGTGACCTGGCCGCCCAAATGTGGGTGAATCCCGACGAGATCCCGAACAACGGCGTGGATGACGACGGCAACGGCTATGTGGACGACGTGCACGGCATCAATTCACTGCTGGGCAGCGGTGACCCGATGGACGATCACAGCCACGGCTCGCACTGCGCCGGGACCATTGGCGCGGCGGCCAACAACGGCTCGCCGCACGTTGGGGTGGCGTGGCACGTCCAGATTATGGCGTGCAAGCTGTTCGACTCTTCGGGGCGCGCCAGCTTTGGCTTCACGAGCGACGTCGTCGAGTGCATTGGGTATGCGGTGTCCAAGAAGGCGCGCATTCTCAGCAACAGTTGGGGCGGGCCGGGCTACAGCGATCTGGTGCTGGAGGCCATCCTGAGCGCGCACACGAACAATGTGCTGTTTGTGGCGGCGGCGGGCAATGATGCGCTGGACAACGATCAATATCCGAACTACCCGTCCAACTACGAAACCCCGAACATGGTGGCGGTGGCAGCGATCGACCGCTTCGATCAATTGGCCGATTTCTCCAACTACGGCAAGACCACGGTGCATTTGGGGGCTCCGGGCGTGGACATCTTTTCCTGCTATGCCGACTCGGACACGGCGTACGGCTACATGGACGGCACCTCGATGGCCTGTCCGCACGTCTCCGGCGTGGCGGCGTTGGTACTGGGCAAGTACCCGACGGCCGATGTGACTCAGTTGCGCCAGCGGTTGCTGATGTCTGCTGTTCCCATCGCCGCTTTGGCCGAGACGACGATTACCGGCGGGCGCGTGAATGCCTATCGGGCGCTGCAGGGCGGAGACGATGGCATTTTCGAAGTCGCCGTGAACCCTCCGAATTTGTCCACCTTGCTCACGGTGAGCAATCAGACGGTGCTGGTCACGGTGAGCGACCTCTTCGCAGTGACGAACGCGACGGTCAAGGCCGCGTTTGTGGGATCGCCGCTGACGGTGACCTTCGTCAACGACGGCACCCGGCCGGACGTGCGGACCAACGACAATGTCTACAGCGCCTACTTCGACTTGGTGCAGCTGGCCAAGACCGCGGTTTCCAACACGGTGACGTTCAACCTGACCGTTACGGCGCCGGGCAAGCAGACCTTTACCAACTCGTATCAGTACTTCCTGGCGAGCCGTCCGCTG
Source organism: uncultured Verrucomicrobiota bacterium (assembly GCA_964472515.1). GTDB lineage: Bacteria > Verrucomicrobiota > Verrucomicrobiia > Limisphaerales > J093 > CAYYMW01. The sequence goes on from CAYYMW010000181.1 coordinate 12,715, forward strand.
AATGACAACTTCGACGGAGCCTTCAAGATTCGGCCCGGAGGGGCGTTTGGGGACGCGTTGACGGCCACTGTGCAGCCCCTCGTTCAAGCCACCAACACGCTCGCCCTTCAGAGCTTGGAGTATGGGGAGCCGGTTCATGCCAAGGTCACAACCGCCCGCAGTTCACTCTGGTGGACATGGTCTCCCGGCGCAGACGGTCCGGTCCTGCTGGACACCTCCGGCAGCTCGTTTGACACCGTCGCGGCCGTCTATACGGGCACCGCCTTGACGAACTTGGTGGTGGTGGCTTCCGGGGACAACGCCAACGGTCGCGAGCAGGCGAACTTTACCTTCAACGTGAAGCGTGGGGTCACTTACCGCATTGCCGTGGCGGGGGCCAACACGAACGATTACGGGCATATCCGGCTCCGCATCGAGCCCAATGGGCAACTGGACACGGGAATGCCTGAGCTGGCGATCCTTGCCCCGTTGAATGGCGCGGTTTCCCGCACGAACATCTATCGCGCGATCTTCCAGGCTTTCGATCCTCAACCCAATGCCTCCGGGGTGAAGGAAGTTCGCTATCGTTTCAACGGGGCGGTGCCACAAATCGCCCCCCCGAAAACCGATACGCCCAACCAGTGGCAGACGGTGGTCAACCTCCGGAAGGGTGCCAATACGATTGAGGCGTTCGCGTTGGATTACTCGGACAACGTTTCGGGTTCCGTCGTAGCGACGATATACTACCAGCCGATTGAAGCGCCGAACGACGTGTTTGCCTCGTCCGTCAAATACGATAGTCTCTATTTCCTGAAGGATCTCAGCGGCACGGGTTCCGCCCCCACCGAAGCCGCCAGCAAGGAAGGCGGAGAGCCGAACCATGCGGGTGACGCGGGCGGCAAGTCCGTATGGTGGTCCTGGCAGGCGCCTGCCAGCGGTGCGCTCACCTTGGACACGGGCGGATCGGGTTTC
>CAYYMW010000182.1:0-13617 GCA_964472515.1 uncultured Verrucomicrobiota bacterium
GGTCACCGCCCCCACCACCGCCGCGCCGGTCACCGCCGCCGCCGCCACGCCGGTCGCCGCCACCACCGCCGCGTCGGTCACCGCTTCCACGGCGATCATTGTAGGGCCGGTCGCCCCGAGGCCTATCGCCGTACGGGCGATCCCCTTGCGGCCGGTCGCCTTGGGGTCGGTCACCTTGAGGCCGATCGCCCTGGGGACGGTCACCCGACTGGCCTTCGCCACGGTCCGAACGTTCCGGGCGATCCGGTTGATCGCCTTCAGGCATGTCGGACTCCTCGCCCTGTTCCGGCGGAAGATCGTCGCCTTCAGCGTCGTCGGCGCCCGTAGACTCGGGGCTGCCTTCGCCGCCATCCTTGCCGCGTTCCTGACGATCACGGTCTTCCATGGCCGCGCGACGGGACAGGCGCACGCGCCCCTTCTCGTCCACGCCCAGACACTTGACCCAGATCTCGTCGCCGAGCTTGACGATGTCCTCGGTTTGCTTGACGCGGAAGTTGGCCAACTCGCTGATATGGACCAAGCCATCCTGGCCGGGGAAGATTTCCACGAAGCAGCCGAAGTCCTTGATGGTGACCACGCGGCCGCGGTAGACCTTGCCGGGCTCGATCTCGGCGGTGAGCCCCTCGATTTCGCGGCGGGCAATCTCCATGCCCTCGGGGCTGACCGAGTAGACTTGCACCGTGCCGTCGTCCTCGATGTTGATTTCGCAACCGGACTCGTCGCAGATGCGCTTGATGTTCTTGCCGCCAGGCCCGATGAGGGCGCCGATCTTCTCGGGGTTGATCTTGACGGTGAGAATGCGCGGGGCGTACTTGCTGAGTTCCTTGCGGGGCTCGGCGAGCGTTTCCGCCATCTTGGCGAGGATGTGCAGGCGGGCTACCCGGGCGCGCTCGACGGACTCGGCCATGATGTTCAGCGGCAGGCCCTTGAGCTTCAGGTCCAGTTGGAAGCCGGTGATGCCCTTCTCGGTGCCCGCGATCTTGCAATCCATGTCGCAGAACGCGTCTTCCCAGCCGATGATGTCGGTCAGGAGGGTGTAGCGGGTGATGGCGCCTGCGGCATCGTGATCGGTGCAGATGCCGATGCTGATGCCCGCCACGGGGCGGATCATCGGGACGCCCGCGTCCATGAGGGCGAGGGTGCCGCCGCAGACGGTGGCCATGGAGGTGGAACCGTTGGATTCCATGATCTCGCTGGTCACGCGGATGGCGTAGGGGAACTCCTTGAGCGGAATCATCGGCTCGAGGGAACGCTCCGCCAGGGCGCCGTGGCCGATTTCCCGGCGGCCGGGGCCGGAGATGCGGCCCGTTTCACCGACCGAGAAATTCGGGAAGTTGTAGTGCAGGATAAACGGCTTCTCGGTCGCACCGCCGGTGTAGGAGTCGAACTCCTGGGCGTCCTCGGAGGTCCCGAGCGTGGTCAACACCACCGTCTGGGTCTCGCCTCGGGAGAACAGGGCGGAACCGTGCGCGCGGGGCAGGAGGCCGACCTGCGAGCTGATGGGGCGGACTTCGTCGAAACCGCGGCCGTCGAGGCGCTTCTGGTGGTCGAGGACCAACTTCCGCACGCCTTCGCGCTGGATGTAATAGAAAGTCTCCTTGAGGACGCTCTCGTTGACGACCTCGGCGCCGAACTTCTCGACCAACTTGGCGCCCACTTCCTGGGTGATGGCCTTCCAAGCGGCCTCGCGGGCAAGCTTGCCCGGGGTCAGCAGGGCCGGCACGCTGCGGTCCACCGCCAAGGCCTTGGCCTCGGCGAGAACTTCGTCCGGCACGACCAACTTGGTGATGGCGCGCTTGGGCTTGCCCACTGCGGCGGCCATTTCCTTCTGGGCCGCGATGAGCGGTTGGACGGCCGTGTGGGCAAATTGCAGGGCGGCGACAAAGTCGGCGTCCGGGATTTCCTTGGCCGCGCCTTCGAACATGACCATGTCGCTCTCGCTGCCGACGTATACCAGGTCAAGATCGCTCTCGAGCCGCTGGGCGTGGGTCGGGTTGGCCACAAACTGGCCCGCCACCCGGCCGACGCGCACCGCACCGAGCGGGCCCGCCCAGGGGATGTCGCTGACCATCAGCGCAGCGGAGGCGCCGTTGATGCTCAGGATGTCCGGGTCGTTCTCGAGGTCGGCGCTGAGCAACACGCTCTGCACTTGGACTTCATTGTACCAACCCTTGGGGAAGAGGGGCCGGATGGGCCGGTCCGTCATGCGGCAGGTCAGGATTTCCTTCTCCGTGGGACGGCCTTCACGCTTGAAGTAACCGCCGGGGAACTTGCCTGCGGCGGCGGCTTTCTCGCGATAATCGACCGTCAGGGGAAAGAACTCCTGGCCGGGTTTGGCGTTGGTGGCGGCGACTGCCGCGACCAGCACGATCGTCTCGCCGAGCTGGATGGTGACCGAACCGTCGGCCTGCTTGGCCAGCACTCCGGTTTCGATCTGGATGGGATTGGTCCCTACTTGGACCGTTACTTTATGGGGCATATATGGGTATAGAATTATACCCGTCGGCGCAGAGGAACTTCAGCCAACCACTCCTACTGAGGAGCTGGATGAAATTTCCCAGTGCCAACGGGTATAAAGAGGTTTGATTTAACGCGGTGGAGTTAGAGCCACCTGCCGGCCAAACCGCGTCACTCTGGCCTTAAAGCCGGTGAAAGCTCTGGCGGCAGCTCTTTCGCACGCGAACAACAAAGTTACTTGCGGAGTTTCAGCTTCTTCGTAACCGATTGGTAACGATTGGTATTGGTGGTATTCAAGTAGTCCAACAGGCGACGGCGCTTGCCCACCATCATCAACAAACCGCGACGGGAACTGTGGTCCTTCTTGTGCTTCTGGAGATGGTCGGTCAGCTCGTTGATCCGCTGGGTCAACAAAGCGATCTGCACGTCAGCCGAACCCGTGTCCTTCTCGTGGACGCGGAACTCGCTGATCGTCTTGCTCTTAGCTTCCATATCTTCGTCAATACTCAATAAAGCAATGAGCATACCCCCCCTCACGGGGTGTGTAAAGTAATTTCAAAGGCGCGTACGGCCTGCTGCGTCGCATCCCCCAGGCTGGCGGTGGATTCTGCGGGGATGACCGTGCTGCGGACTGGCTGCCGGGGCACCCCAAGATCCAACGGGGCGATTCCAACAGCGCGATCTTGCGGAGGTCCGGCTGGCCAGCCCAAGCCGTTCATCGCCCACTGGGAGAGGTGTTGATACGACTCAATTACCTCCCTTGCAGATATTTACGCATGGTGCGCCGTCGGAATAGGCCTCGGTCACCGCAGGGCGGCCCTACTTCTCGATCACATAATAAACCACCTCCGGCAACAACTCGATCCGTTCCGCCGAGCCGACCGGTTTGGTGGGAAGGCCGTTGAGATCCAAGGCCGTGACCTTCAGTTGTGCTGCGTCGGGCCGGGTGAGGGAAACGGTGCCGGCGAGCTTGCGCACCCGCCAAGGATTCGTGCCGATGTTTTCGATGAGGTTAACCCCGCCTTGCGGAGTCACCTTGAAACCGGTGCACTTCTCCTCAGACATGACTTGCAACAGGATGCGTTTGGAGGTCTTGAGCGCTTGGCCGTCGAGCGCCACCATCACCATGTGGGCTAGCTCCAGCGGCGATTGCAGTCGGGCATCGCGCAGGACGATTTCGCCACCGTCCTTCAAGTCACCGCTGGCGCCCTGCGCAGCGGGGGCGTTGATGACCAGCAGACCCTTGCCGTAGTCGAGCTTGAGTTCCCCGGTGCTGCTGGTGACCGTTTGGGCGGCCCGGTCGATCAGTTTCCGGGTATCGGCAAGCTGCGCGGGACCGCCCTTGTCTGCGAAGGTCACATGGGTGCGGCCGGCGAAATGAATGAGCGGATCGAGCCGGCTTCCCGGTTTGAGGTCTGTGCCGGCGGGAACGTCCTTGAGGCGGAGTTCGTCGAACGCGGCGTCCTGGGGCATGGGGGTCCCCTGCAGGTTCTTGAGGTCCTCAATGCCCAGGCGCAGGTCCGCGAGCAGCGCGCCCTCGCCCACCAGGCCCCGTCGGTAGATGAGCGCGGCGGCGGGAAACTGCCCCACCTGGGAGGGGGCCATCAGCGTCCACGGCTGCATGAAATAGCCCGGCTTCACGCTCCACTCCGCGCCGTCATACGCGAAATGCACCAAGGCATCGCCGGCCTGGAGCGCGCCGTACGCCGCGAAGAAGAGCGGTGCCTCGGTCCGATAGCGGTTGGGCCGGCACCAAGTCGTCTCCGAGATCATCGAAGGCTTGTCGTTGTAGTGGATGTCGATGACCGGGTGGTTGAACTGCCTGGCCTTGCCCGGTTCCTCCGCCTCAAAGCGCAGTCCGCTGCGGTCGATGTAGGTGTGCCCGTCACGGATGGACCATTCCGAGAAAAGGCCGTTGTTCCGGCAGCCGAAATACCCGTGCCGGTCGATGAAATCGCCGACGGTGTAGCTCAGCTTTTCCAGCGGTCCGAAAGCCTCCTGGCTGGCGGTGGTCCAGTTCGACGGCGTCACCATGCCCTCGTAACCGAGCCCGCGCACGAAGGCGATGAAGCGACGGTAGAACCCGCTCTGCGTTTCGTAGAGGAACGCCGCCGTATCGCGGTCACGGGCGGTTTTCTTGGAGAAGATCTCGTAGAGCGGGCGGAAGGCGGCCCGGCCCTCGGCGGCGTTGTCCCGCTTGAGGGAAGCCCCACCCCACGCGGTGAACGCCTGGTCGAGCGAACCGTGCTTCCGCGCCAGCCAGTCGCCGAATTGCTTCTCCAAAATGCGCATCTGCGGATCGGGAATGTTCCCCTCGCTGAAGGTCCAGAAGAAGAAGGAGTCCTCGTTCTGAATCTCGATGCCGAACAGGGCCGGATCGCTCATGAGCGGCTGCCCATTGGATAGCTTCGCCGTCAGCACGCCGCGCCACCATTCCTCGTGCTTGCGCTGGAAAGCCTTGTTGAACTCGAGCGTGGCGAACGGGTTCTTGTTGCCGTCGTAGCCAGGGAGCCACTCGAGGCCGGCCTTGGGTTTGAACCAGAGGGGGAAGTAGATCGACAGGTGGGTGTAGATGCCTTCCGCCTTCATGGCTTCGAGCACCTCTACGAGATGGCGCGCTTTCTCCGGTTGGAATTCGCCAGTCCCCTCGTTAAAGACCCCGCCATGCACGCGCACGAGATTCACGCCGTACTTGGCTAGCGTGCGGGCGGCGCGCTTCAGCGCGTCCCCCTTGAGGTCGTGGGGTGGCCCGTTGACCGCCCAGAACCGCACCGGTTCCTTGGTTTGGGCATGCAGAAACCGGCCGTCACGCGCCACGATCCGCCCTTGCTCCCCGGCAAGCTTCTCGTTGAGGAAGCGCAGGTCAATGGCGCTGCTCGCGGCGAAGTCATCCTTGGCCGGCGCAAAATCGAACCAATTGGTCTCGTCCGCGTTCTGGGCTTGGCGCGACCGCACGGCTTCGTCGGGCTTGGCAAGGCCGAACGGAACAAACGGCGCGCGGGTAAGAACGAAGCAGTCGAGCAGGGCATGCGGCTTGGGCTTGCCCTCGAAACGGAACCTCAGTTCGTTCTTGCCCGCCGGCAGGGTGACCGGACCGGCGTTGATCCACGCCAGGAACCGCATGTCCCATCCCGTGAGCGTGAACTTCTGCGTCACGTTGGTCATGACCAACGGCGTCATGGGGCCGGCGCCGATTTGGAGACTGATCGCGGACTCGTTCGGGTTGGCCCGCAGCCAGAGGGTGTACTCTCCGGCTGCCGGGGCTTCGACGGCGTACGCGGCCTCGCCCGCCTTGGTGTCGTCGAAATGGGCCAGAAATGCCCCGCCGGAAAACGCCGTGGCCGGCACCGACTCGTACCACGGGTTCTTTGTTACGGATTTCTGCATGGCGCTCTCGCCCTCCACCCAGACCCAATCCGCAGCGGCAAGGGGTAAGGCGACCAGCAGCATGGCCAGCGCAGCCAGCCTCTTGGCGACCGGCAGCGGCAGCCGATCACCCACGGTTCCAGCGAGGGCGTAACGGTTAACGGACACAGCGATCTTCATGCGTTCGAGGAGTTGGACGGTGGATGGGCGGTTGGTAATCAAGCGGATCGGAAATTTCGGTGGCCGGAGGTTGCACGGCGTCCTGCTCACGGCACTGACCTTGGTTGGAGGAAGAAAGGAAGTTTACAATCAGCTAGTTGACTAGTAGGTTTAAACCATGGACGTCATCGGGCTATTTGAAGCCAAGACCAAGTTCTCCGAAGTCTGCGAGCGCGTGGCGAGTGAAGGAGTGGGCGTCGTGGTGACTCGGCGAGGAAAGCCCCTGGTCAGGATCGAGCCGATTCCGGCAGACGAGGAAAAGGTGACCTCCGTCTGGGATCGGCGTGCCGCGTTTCTCCAGCAGCACGGCCCGCTTACGGAGGAATTCACCTTGCCGCCGCGCGAGAAGCAAACCTGGCGCAACCCACTCGAGGAGTAGGGTTACCCGGTACTTCGCCCCATGCCCTCGCACCTGCTCGACACCTCGGTCTACTGCCAACCGCTGAAACCCAGGCCACTGCCGACGGTGGAACGCCGCTGGACGGCCATGGGTGACTCGGCGGTGGTTGTTTCAGTGATTTGTGAGGCCGAGTTGCGATACGGGCTCGAATTGAACCCGTCGGCCAAGCTCTTGGCCCTCTATGAGAGCTCAATCAAGGGGCGGTTTAGGATACTGCCGGTTGACTCGCTGGTGGCCGGGGTCTTTGGCGAGCTGAAGGCGGCTTGCCGAAAGCAGGGTTTGCCCCTGGGCGATTTCGATCTCCTGATCGCCGCCACCGCCCGCGCCCATGGGCTGATCCTTGCCACCCTCAATGCCCGCCATTTTCAGCGGATCGAGGGTCTTGAAGTGGAGGACTGGTCGCGCTGACGTGGGCCGATGCGGGCTGTGAGGCCCCCTTTCTCCCACTGCGTTCCGAACCTCATCGGCCGCCGCGACGGCTCCATCTCACTCCACCGGCGCCAGCACCACCTGCATCCCGCGCGCCCGCAACGTCTCGACGAACTCGGCCGGCGCGCCCGCGTCAGTAACCAGCGTGTGGATTCGCTCCAACCCGCAGAGAAAGGCGATGGACTTGCGGCCGAACTTGCTGTGGTCGAGGCAGAGGATGACGCGGTGCGCGGAGTGGATCATGGCGCGCTGGATGTCGATCAGCAGGGCGTGGGAATTGGTGATCCCGTCGAGGGTGAGTCCGCCGGCGCCCAGCACGGCGATGTCCGCGTGCATCTTGGTGAACGATTCCACCGCCAGCGGGCCCACCAACACGCCCAGGCGCGGATAAATGACCCCGCCCGAGACCACCGCCTCGACCGACGTATCGGCCGCGAAGAAGTTCGCCACCGGCAGGGAATTCGTGATCACTTGCGGTCGCTTGGTGGCCAGGTTGCGCGCCACATGGTACACCGTGGTGCCCGCGTCCAGGATCAGGGTGCGGCCGGGTTCGATCAACTCGGCACAGGCGCGTGCGATGGCCTCCTTTTCCGCCAGTTGATGGGTGTCCCGTGAGGCGAAAACGTACTCCTCGCTGCGGGGCGAGGCCAGGCGCGCGCCGCCGTGCGTGCGGCGGATGTTGCCCAACGCTTCCAGCGCCGTGAGATCACGACGGATGGTGGACTGCGAGGCTTGCACCTCGCGCGCCAGTTCTTCGAGCGACGCGAACTCGACCTTGTTCAGGTATTCCTCGATGCGGTGCTGTCGTTCTTCCGGCTGCATGGTGGCTAACTTGTGGAAGATTTTGAGAGATTTTGCAAGATTTTAATGTTGACAATCCCCTCTGAAAATCGACGATAGCGCCCGTAAATGGCTATGGCAGCTCCCATGCTCCCCCGAGCGGTGGTCGAACATTTGGTTCGCCAAGTGGTGTACGAACGCCTCGGCAAACCGTTGCCCAAGGCGGCGGCGGGGCCGAATCCCTTGGTCGTCAATGTCAGTGCCCGCCACTGCCATTTGACCCAGGCAGCCGTCGAAGCCTTGTTCGGCAAGGGGCACCAGCTCCAAGTCCACAAGATGCTCTATCAGGAGGGCCAGTTCGCCGCCAAGGAGACCGTAACGCTCATCGGGCCGCGCAGCCGGGTGATCTCCAACCTCCGCATCCTCGGCCCCTGCCGGACGCTTAACCAGGTGGAACTGGCCTATACCGACGCCGTGGCCCTCGGTTTCGACGTGCCCCTGCGCATTTCGGGCAAGATCGACGGCACCCCGGGTTGCATGCTGATGGGGCCGGCGGGCTTCTTCGAGATGCCCAACGGCGTCATCCGCGCCTTGCGGCATGCCCACATGAGCCCGGCGGACGCGGCGTTTTACGGCGTGAAGACCGGCGACGCCATGCGCCTGAAGATCGGCGGCCCCTGCGCCCTAAGCCTGGACCAGATGTTGGTGCGCGTGGACCCCAGCTTCAAACTGGAGGTCCACATCGACACCGATGAAGGCAACGCCTGCAACCTGCAGCCGGACACCCCCTGTGAGCTGCTGAAGTAACGGCCGGATTTTGCGACTTAACTGACCAACCAACTCCCCAGCATCGTTTTATGAGTGAAGCATTAGGCATGATTGAGACCAAGGGCTATGTCGGCGCCGTCGAGGCGAGCGACGCCATGGTGAAGGCCGCCAACGTGACCTTGGTGAAGACCATCCCCATCGGGGGCGGGCTCATCACCATCCTCGCCAAGGGCGACGTCGGCAGCGTGAAGGCGGCGGTGGACGCCGGTTCGAAGGCTGCGGGCAAGGTGGGCGAGCTCATCAGCTCCCACATCATCGCCCGGCCCCACGATGACCTGCTGAAGGCATTTGTGGACGTGGCTCCCGTCAAGAAGTAACCCGTATCATCAACGCTACCAAGATTTTGTTATGGTACAGCAAGCGATCGGCATGATTGAAACCAAGGGCCTCTGCGCGCTGCTCGAAGCGAGCGACGCCGCCCTCAAGTCCGCCAACGTCACTCTCGTTGGCTGGGAGAAGATCGGCAGCGGGTACGTCACCGCCTTCTTCCGCGGCGACGTGGCCGCGGTGAAAGCCGCAACCGACTCCGGCGCTGCCGCCGCGGCCCAAGTGGGTCAGGTGGTCAGCGTCCAGGTCATCCCCCGGCCGCACGAAGGGCTCTCCGCCCTCGGCAAGTGGCTGCAATAAGCGCTGGTTGAGTCCTGCCGCCCACTCGCGCCTTCTGGCCAAATGAAGATCCTGGTCGCCAACCTCGGCTCCACCTCGCTCAAGTACCGTCTGTTCGATTGCAGCGGTGCGGAGGAGCGCATGGTGGCCAAGGGCGGTTTCGAGCGCGTCACCGACCATGGCGCCGCCATCGATTCCTGCCTGGCGGAGTTGGGCAAGTCCGGGGCGATCCGCAGTGAGAGCGAGTTGGCGGCGGTCGGCTTCAAGACCGTCCTGGCCAAGGGCGTCAACGGGTGTGTCTTGCTCGACGATGCGGCCTTGGCGGCCATGGAGGCCTTCAACCAGATCGCGCCCGCTCACAATCCTCCGTATGTCAGTGGCATTCGGCAGTTTGCGCGCCGGATGCCGGGCACGCCGCTGGTGGGCTTGTTCGAAACCGCCTTCTACCAATGGGCGCCCGAGGCGGCCATGCGCTACGGCGTCCCGGAAAGTTGGTACGAAGCGGGCGTTCGCCGGTGGGGCTTCCACGGCGCCAGCCACAAGTTCATTGCCGAGCGCTCGGCGGAGCTGCTGGGCCGCGACGACGTGGCGGAACGCGCCCGGCGGCTTTACGTGGACGGCCCCAGCCAACCGGAGCCTGCGCCGGCCCTGCGGGTAATCTCCTGCCATTTGGGCGGCAGTTCCTCCATCACCGGCGTCCGCAACGGCGTGGCCATCGGCAACAGCCTTGGCATGAGCCCGCAGTCCGGCCTGCCGCACAACAACCGGGTGGGCGACCTCGACTCCTTTGCCCTGCCATTCCTGATGCGCACAGCCGGCCTTTCGCTGGACGAAGCGGAGCGCCAGATGTGCAAGGAAGGCGGCCTCAAGGGGGTGTCGGGCGTCTCCAACGACATCCGGGACATCAAGGCGCAAGCCGTGGCCGGCAATGGGCGGGCGCAACTGGCGCTGGATGTCCTGGTGGACCAAATCCGGCACTGGATCGGCGTTTACTTCCTCGCCCTGAACGGGGCGGACGCCATTGTCTTTACGGCGGGTATCGGCGAGAACGAGCACAACCTCCGCGCGGCCATCTGCCGCGAGTTGGACCAGCTCGGCATCCTGCTGGACCCCGCCGCCAACGAGCAGGTCAAGGCGCGTGAAGGGATCATCAGCGCGCCCGCCTCGCGCACAAAACTGATGGTGATCCCAACCAATGAAGAGCTGGTGGTGGCGCGCGAAGTGCGTCGCCTGCTGCTGGCCCGGGGCCTGGCCAAGGCGGGTTGATCCCACTTCGTCCGGCGCCGCACCGATTTAGTCAACGCTTTAACTTAGTTACACTCTTATGCCTCAAGCAATTGGAATGTTGGAAACCCGCGGATTGGTCGCCCTCGTCGAAGGCACGGACGCGATGCTCAAAGCGGCGAACGTGGAACTGGCCGGCCCGATGATCCAGGTGGGCAATGCCCTCGTTACCGCCGTCGTGGTGGGCGATGTCGCCGCCGTCAAGGCCGCGACCGACGCCGGCGCCCAGGCCGTGAAGGCGATTCAGGGCGAACTGGCCAGCGTGCATGTCATCGCCCGCCCGCACGCCGACACCGACGCCGTGCTGCCCAGGAAACCCCAAGCCAAGTAAGGCGCCATGTTCCTGGCCCGTGTCGAAGGGGCGGTTGTCGCCACCAAGAAGGACCCGTCCATGGGCGGCCGCAAGCTGCTTGTGCTACGGCCGCAATTGGTGGACGACAAGGACCCGACCCGCTTCAAGCCCGGCAGCAACACGGTCGTGGCCGTGGACAGCGTGGGCGCGGGCACGGGCGAGTTGGTGTTGTTCTGCCAGGGGAGCTCGGCGCGTCTGGCGCCCGGGCTCAAGGAAGCCCCGGTGGACGCCGTGGTGATCGGCATCGTGGATACGGTGGACGTCCTCGGGAAGCAGATCTTCTCGGCGCGCGCCAACTGAGAATCGCCCACCACCCCGGCGCCTGCCGTGCCGCGCTCCGCGCGGGCGGCGGCGGCCCAGCAGCGGGAAAGCTCTGAGAGAATCGCAACGGTTTTGAGTTTATGAAGGATGCAACGCCCCTCAATGAGACGCTCATTCGCGACGTCGTGGCGGAAGTGCTCGGCCGGTTGAGCCAGCTTTCGGCGGCGGCTGCCGGCGGCGCCAGCGCCCCGGCGCCAGCACCCGCCTCGCCCGCCCCGGCGGCCTGCGGTTCCCGTTCCGGCGGCCGCAAATTTGGCGTCTTCCAGGATGCCAAGGAGGCCTGCGCGGCGGCGGCAGACGCCTATGCGCAACTCCAAACCAAGGGCGTGGCCGGGCGGCTGAAGGTGATCGAGATCGTCAAGAGCCTCTGCGAGACCAACGCCGTCGAATGGGGCCGCCTCGAACTCGAGGAAACCAAGATCGGCCGGCTCGACCACAAGATCGAGAAGCTCAAGGGCCTGCGCGGGGTGCCTACGCTCGAATTCCTGCATCCCTACGGGCTGAGCGGCGACCACGGCATCACCCTCGAGGAGTACGCGCCCTTTGGCGTCATCGGCGCGGTGACGCCCTCCACCCACTCGATCCCGACGATGGCCTGCAACATCATCAGCATGGTGGCGGCGGGCAACGCGGCGGTGTTCAACCCCCACCCGGGCGCGGCCAAGTGCGCCGTCCTCGCCAACCGCATCATCAACGAGGCCATCTTCCGCGAACTGGGCATCGAGAACCTGGCGTGCATCGTCGAAACGCCGACCCTCGAATCCTTCCAGGCCATCTCGACCAGTGAGCACGTCAAACTGCTGTGCGTAACCGGCGGTCCCGGGGTGGTCAAAGCCGCCATGGGCAGCGGCAAGCGCGCCATCTGCGCCGGCCCCGGCAATCCCCCTGTGCTCGTGGACGGCACCTCCTGCCTCGACCGCGCCGCCCGTTGCACCATCTTCGGCGCCGCCTACGACAACAACCTCCTCTGCATCGGCGAGAAAGAGGTGTTCGTCCTCGAGAAGTACTTCGACCGTTTCATGGCGGCCATGGAGAAGAATGGCGCGGTGAAGCTCAACGACGCGCAGGTCGAACGTCTGGCCAAAGAAGCGTTCGTGTTCCCGCCGGGACAGGGCGCTGGTTGCCCGCACCCCGTGGTGAATCGCAATCTGATCGGCCGCGACCCCGAGGTGCTGGCCCGCGTTGCGGGCGCGACCATCCCCACCGGGACCCAGTTGCTCTTTGCCGAGACGCACGCCGACCACCTGTTTGTCGAGGAAGAGCAGATGATGCCCTTCGTGCCGGTGGTGCGCGTCAAGAGCGTCGAGGAGGGCGTGGCCGCCGCCAAGAAGGCGGAGCACAACTACAAGCACTCGGCGATGATCCACTCGCTGGACGTCTCGCACATGACCATGATGGCCAAGGCGCTCGAGACGACGCTCTTCGTCAAGAACGGCTCCTGCGTGGCCGGCCTGGGCGTGGGGGGCGAAGGCTACTCGAATTTCTCCATCGCCACCACCACGGGCGAAGGCATCTGCAATGCCCGCACCTTCACCCGCGTGCGCCGCTGCGTGCTGGTGGACAACTTGCGGATCTTCTAGGCGATTTCATGCAGCTCGCGCGCGTCGAAGGCACCGTGACCGCCACCCGGAAGCACCCCAGCTTCCAGGGCTGGCGGCTCGTGATCTGCCAGCCCCTCAGCGCGGCGGGCCAGAGCGAGGGCGTGCCGGTTGTCGCCATCGACGGCTTCGGCGCGGGCTTGCACCAACGGGTCATCGTTTCCTCCGACGGCTCGGCCGCCCGCCAGGCGGTCAACGACCCCCTGAGCCCCGTGCGCATGATTGTCATCGGGCTCGTGGACGAATTGGAGGATCACTGACATGCGTCTGGGTCGCGTCATCGGCAGGGTTACCCTCAGCGCCACGGTGGATAGCCTCCTCGGGGCCCGCTGGTTGGTGGTCAGCCCTTTTTCGCGCGGCCATTTTGAGGCCGGCCCGGAAGCGGCCGCTCATCTGAGCCCCGATCCGTCGCTCGTGGTGTACGACAACCTCGGCGCCGGCGTGGGGGATGTCATCGGCTTTATCGAGGGCCGCGAGGCGGCGGTCCCATTCGACCAACCGCCTCCCATCGATGCCGTCAATGGCGCCATCGTGGACCAGGTCTTTTACTCACCGTTGAAATGAAACCAGTCATTAGTGCGCGGGATATCCAGGAACTGATCCGCACCGGCGCGGATCTCAGCCAAGTTGCGGACGGAGCCATTCTGACCCCCTCCGCCCGGGAAATGCTCCGGGACGCCTTGGAAAGCGGCCCGAAGCGCGCCCTCGCCGCGCCCAAGCCAGCCGCCCCGGCGGCGCCTGCCGCCCAGCCCGGCGCACCCATGGCCGCGCCCAAGGCCAGCGCCAGCAGCGCCGAGATTGAGCGCTACTTCAACTCCCCGGAGATCCACAAGTTGAAGGAAGAGATCTGCGACATCGGCAAGCGCCTCTGGGGCCGCGCCTATGTCGACGGCAACGGTGGCAACATCTCCATCCGCGTCAGCGACGAGCTGGTCCTTTGCACCCCGACACTCATTTCGAAGGGCTTCATGAAGCCC
>CAYYMW010000183.1:0-13603 GCA_964472515.1 uncultured Verrucomicrobiota bacterium
GCTGAATACCGCGTAGCCGAACCCCATCCCCAGCCCCAGAGAGATCACCAGCGGGAGAGTGACCGGCAGGATTCCGCCTGACAGGAGCGCCCACCCCGCCAGGATGCCAACCCAAATCAGTTGCACCAACACCAAGGCTGGCTTGCTGCCATGGCGGTCCAGGCTCTTGCCGAAGAGAAACATGCCCCCCAGCCCTCCCAGGAAGGAGATGGCGGTCACATAAAGGACCCGGTTTTCGGTCATGCCGGCGGCCGCTCTCAGGTACGCCACCGTGAAGGCGATCATGCCCCCGTAGGCAACCGACCAGGCTACGTTCATCAGGAGGAGCTTCCGAAAAGGAGGATGAGCAGCAATGGCGCGCCACGGCACCTCTCCCGAGCCGTCACCCGTTTCAGCGGGCCGGGGGACGTCAGGGATGCGTTTCAAGAAGACGAGGCTCGCCAACCCCATCAGCGCGCTGAACACGAAGATGACGGCAAACCGGATCGGAGTGGGGGCGGGCCCCAGCACGAAGCCGGACAAGGACAAAATGACGCAGTTGGCGGTATTGACGCACGCCGAGTCGCGCGCCAAGTAATGCCCCCGACGCTCGGCCGGCACCAACGCCGCGATCCATGGCAGCCACGCGGCGCTGGAGATCCCGCGCGACAGATTAAAAGCGAACAGCAGGAAGAGCAGCAGAGCCAGGCGGTTGCCGGTCGAGAGGAATCCGCCGGTCAACGGGACCAAGGCAATCAAGAAGATGATCGAAACGCGCGTCCCCCACCCGGCGAAGACGAACCGCCGGTAACCGACTCGCGCGATATGCCGGGCCGCCGGAATCTGGAAGATCACCAGCAACGGCATCATGCCCGCGATGATCCCCATTACCGTGGCGCTCGCGTCCAGCAGGCGGGCGTAGAGGATCATGGGACTGCTGAGGATGATGGGATAAGAGAGGGCGTTGAAGATGGCGAAGAGATAGGCGTTCCGCAACGAGGGGAGCGGCGGCGCGGGACTTGAAGTAATGGCCGGGTTTGAACTCAAACGTCAAGGCGCGGGACCATCCATGCACCCCGCAGCCACCCCGTGATACTCCGTGGCGGCGAGCGCAAGTCGAGGAGATTCAAGGGTTCCACCGCGTCCAAGACTTGGGCAAGGAACCTGCTATGGTTAAGGGTGGTGGGCGGCAGTGTGCTGGAAGATTTTGGCAAAAAGTGCAAATGGATAGGTCATTTTATGCATGGACTCCGCCAACACGGCGTGCCTACCCTAGTTAAAGACTCAGGTGGGCCCCGTCATAAGCGGACTCGACGGTCCTCGATTGAGGCCGTTCGGGCTGGCTTAGGTCACCGGGCCAGTTGACGGATCGGGCTCACCTGCCTAGAGTACCAATAGCACGCACAGAACAGAGGATCGACATGAAAGGCACGCCACTTCGCAGGGAAGCCGGTACGCGGCAAGGATTTACGCTCATCGAACTACTCGTGGTGATTGCGATCATCGCGATCTTGGCGGGCATGCTCCTGCCCGCCCTTGCCAAGGCCAAGTCCAAGGCCCATTCCATCAACTGCTTGGGCAACCTCAAGCAACTGACTTTGTGTTGGACCATGTATTCCAACGACAACAAGGACATGTTGGTAAAGAACTGGCTGGGAAGCACCAACGCGTGGATTGGGGGCGACGTGGGCACCAAAGTCGGGGCCACCAACGTCATGGATATCAAGAATGGGAAACTCTACCCGTACAACGGCACGTTAGACGTGTACCGCTGCCCGGTCGATATTACGCTGCCGAGCGACATCAAAACCGCGCTCAAAGGCCAGCGCCGGGTGCGCAGCTACTCGATGCACGGCCGGATGGGAGGGGCGGACGCCACCGACGCGACCGCTTTTGGCGTGTCAGACACCAGTTGGGTGTTGGGCACCAAGTACCCGATGTGGAAACGCTACGGTGACATCAACTCCCCGGGCCCGGCCAAGGCCTTCGTGTTCATCGAGGAAAGCTACCTGACGATCGACGATGGCTATTTTGCGGTGAAAGCCCCGGGACAAGCCATCTGGCAGAACTCCCCCACGGTGCGCCATGGCAACGCCTGCGAGCTATCGTTCGCCGACGGCCATGCGGAGATCTGGCGCTGGGTGAAGCTCAATGTAGACCAAGACCTGGATGCGCCGGCGGTATCCGGCACCCGCAATACCCTGCGAGACCTTCAGAAGCTGCAAGCGTCCGCCGCTGAGTAATTCCATTCGCGTCCCCCCTTTTCAACCGCCCCGCGATCGCCACGGATCACGGGGCGGTTTTGTTTTCGCCGAATGTAACTTTCGGGCGGTTCGCGGCTCGGCTTCTCCTTAACAAGAGCGCATTGTGAACTGCGAACAACTGCTGGCGATGCTGAACGAGTACGTGGACGGAAGCGCCACGCCCGGCATCTGTAAGGAACTCGAGGAACACCTCCAGGGGTGCAACCCTTGCCAGGTGGTGGTGGATAACATCCGCCAGACCATCACGCTGTACCGGGATGGGCAGCCGTACGAGCTGCCAGTGGCCTTCCAACAGCGCCTGCACACCATGTTGCGGGAACGGTGGCACCAGACTCATGCGGAACCGAAGCAGGGAGCCTGAAACCAATCATGAAACGTATTCTTATCGTTGGCGGCGTGGCAGGAGGGGCCAGCGCGGCAGCGCGCGCCCGGCGCCTCTCCTCAGAGGCCGAGATCGTGCTTTTCGAACGGAGGCCTCACGTGTCCTTCGCCAACTGCGGCCTGCCATGCCATGTAGGCGGCGAAACCTCCTCGCGCGAGGATCTCTGGGTGCAAACTCCGCAGGGTCTCAAGGCACGTTTCAACCTGGACGTGAGAGTCAACAGCGAGGTCATCGCATCGACTGCGCCGACCGCCGCGCGCGCGTGAAGGAACTCCCCAGCGGGCAGGAATACGAAGAAAACTACGACGACTTGGTGCTCGCGACCGAAGACGGGCTTGGCGAAGGCGGCAGGTGTGAAACTGGGAGAGCGCGGGGGCATCCGGGTTAACGAGCGCTTGGAAACGAGCGATCCGCACATCTGGGCGGTGGGGGATGCCATCGAGGTGCGCGACCCGGTCACCGGGAGGTGGACTTTGATCCCCTTGGCCGGCCCTGCGAACCGTCAGGGTCGAATTGCGGCCGACAACATTCTCGGGCGCCCCGCCGAGCACCGGGGCACCTGGGGCACCGCGGTCATCCGACTGTTCTCCCTGACCGCCGCGTGCACCGGAGCCAACGAGAAGGCGCTGCAACAAGCCGGCCGCCGTTACGAACGGCTTTACCTGTACCCAGCTTCCCACGCAGGCTACTACCCTGGGGCCTCGCCCATCGCGTTGAAGGTACTATTTTGCCCGGACACCGGCAGGCTCCTGGGCGCTCAGGCGGTGGGCAAAGACGGGGTGGACAAGCGGATGGACGTGCTCGCCACAGCGCTCCAAGCCGGCCTGACCATGCAACAGATTTCCGAGCTGGAGCTCTGCCACGCGCCACCGTTCGGCTCGGCCAAAGATCCCGTGAACCTGGCCGGGATGGCCGCCCAAAACGTGCTGGTGGGAGATGTGCGACTGGCGCATTGGGACGAATTCAAGCACGGCGTGCCCGCCGGGTCGTTCCTGTTGGATGTACGCAGTGACGAAGAACGCAAGGCGGGGGCGATTCCAGGCTCCGCGCACATCCCCTTGCCACAACTGCGGGCGCGGATCGGCGAACTGCCGAAAGACCAGGAGATCGTGGTTTCCTGCCAGAGCGGGCAACGGTCGTACTTCGCCTGCCGGATGCTGTCCCAGCGAGGCTTTCGAGTGAGGAACCTCGCCGCATCGTGCCGGGCTTGGAAAGCAGCGCAGGCCGCGGGCTAGCCCCCCTTCCCGCGCACGATCAGCAGGGGAATGGGGGACTTGTGGCGGACCTCGGAAATGGTACTGCCATGGATGAGGTCGCCGAGGAAGCGGTGTCCGTGGCTGGCCATGGCGATCAGGTCGCATTGCTCGGCCTGGGCCGCCTTGAGGACCTGCTCGGGCGGTTCGCCCATGGCCAAGAGCACCGTCACCTGCAGCCCGGAGGCGCGCAGTTCGATGGCCTTGGCCTCGAGATAATCGCGGTCCTGCTTGACCTCCTCGGACTCCGCTAACGACAGATCTTCGAAATAGCGCGCGGCGAAGCCGTCCGCCACGTGCAACAGCACTAACGCGCTGTGGAGTTGACGGGCTAATTCCGCCACGTGCGGCAGCAAGGCGGCATCCGCCGGGCCGTTCTCGAGAGCAACGAGGATTTTGCGATACATAGCTGGAGGAGGGGAAAGGGAGCCCGCGCCTTGTCAATCAGCGACTGAACCATGCGGTGAGGCCGGAGAAGTCGAACAGGTACTTGAGGTTAAGGGCGACGATGATCGCCGCCACCAGCCAGGCCAGGAATTTCACCCACAGGGGGCTTACGAAGGCCCCCATTTTGCGGCGATCCGAGGTAAACTGCACCAGTGGTATCACCGCGAACGACAACTGCAGGCTAAGCACGACCTGGCTGAAAACCAGCAACTTGGCCACGCCGCTCTCGCCGTACAGGATGGCCACGATCACCGCCGGCACGATGGCAATGAGCCGGGTGATCAAGCGGCGCACCCAGGGGCGCATCCGCAGGTTAAGGAAGCCTTCCATGACGATCTGGCCGGCCAGCGTGCCCGTGAGGGTTGAGTTCTGACCGGACGCCAGCAAAGCCAGGGCGAAGAGGGTGCTCGCAACCCCCACACCGAGCGTTGGACTGAGCATGCGATGGGCATCTTGAATCTCGGCGATCTCGAACTGGCCCGTACGATGAAACGCAGCCGCCGCCACGATCAGGATGGCGCTGTTGACGAGGAGCGCACAGTTCAAGGCGATGACGGAGTCAATCGTGGCAAACTTGACCGCCTCGGCTTTGCCCTCGGCGGTTTGCTCGTACTTGCGGGTCTGTACGATGGAACTGTGCAGGTAGAGGTTGTGAGGCATCACCGTGGCGCCCAGGATGCCGATGGCCAGATACAACATCTTCGGGTCTTTGACGATCGACGCACTGGGAACGAACCCGCCGAGCACTCCAGCCCAATCGGGTCGACAAAAGAAGATCTCGAACAGGAAGGCCCCGCCGATGGTGAGCAGCAGGGTAACCACGAGGGCTTCGAGCCAGCGAAAGCCCTTCTTCTGCAGATACATCATGAGGAAGACATCCCCGGCCGTCAGGCATACCCCCCAGACCAAAGGCAGGTTGAAGAGCAG
Source organism: uncultured Verrucomicrobiota bacterium (assembly GCA_964472515.1). Classification (GTDB taxonomy): domain Bacteria; phylum Verrucomicrobiota; class Verrucomicrobiia; order Limisphaerales; family J093; genus CAYYMW01. The sequence goes on from CAYYMW010000183.1 coordinate 5,253, forward strand.
CTTCAACGCCACGGCCGAGCCGATCACTTCTGCCAGGTCGCAGGCGCAGATCGCCGCCTCGCAGAGCGCCCAGAGCACCATCGAGACCGCCGGCGGGTAATGATCGCGGCAGGCTTGGGCCAAGTCTCGGCCGGTGACAATCCCCAAACGGGCGCTCAAGGACTGCAGCAGGATGGCCATCAGGCTCGAGAGCAGCACCACGCTCAGGAGCCTATATCCGTAGGCGGACCCCGCCGCCAGATCGGTGGCCCAGTTGCCGGGGTCCATGTAGCCCACCGCCACCAAGTAACCCGGACCGGAGAAGGCCAGGAGTTTGCGCCAGAAGCCGTAGTGCTTCGGCACGGGGATGGTCTGGTGCGACTCTTGGAGGCTCGGGGTAGCGGATGGCGCCCGACGCCAGCCGGGACTTCCCGGAGCTTTGATCGGGGCATCAGCGTCAGCCATGGCAGCGAGGAGCGACCCAATCGAAGGGAATCCCGCCTATTTGCCGGAATCCTCCATGAAACGGTGCTCGAAAGACAGGTAGAGGAAGGCCCCGATATCGGGGGCGGTGGCCGTCAACCCCACCGGGACCGCCGCTCCGAGCACCAGTTGGGTGTCCCTGGGAAAATTGAAGGCAAGCCGGGCACCCGGCGAAAGGACGCTCGCAAACTCATGGTGGTGGCCGTTGCCGTCCAGTGCGGTGTCCGCCCAGGTGCCAATCCACTCGGTCATCAGGTGAAAGCGCTCGGAAACGGCGAAGATGGCACTCGCACCGAGGTTGAAGTGGGTAAGGTCCTTCTGGAGGTTCACGCCAGCGTTCGGCAGCCAAGTCAACCCCGCATTCGCATGAATCGCCCAACGATCCGACAGCGGCGCGCTGAAAGGCAGGTTGAGTTGGTATCCCACCGTGTCATTGCCGAAACCCGCGTCGGCATCGCCGGAAGGGAGGATGACGCTGAAACGGGGAGCGAAGGCGCGCAACTGGTCGTCCAGGTAGGCCTGGAAGCGGTAATTGAGGAGGATATCCCCCACCCCGTCGTGCCAGGTATCCCCGCCGGGTTTGTCAAAGGTGTAGGGAAGAGTGTAGCTGACTTGGTGTTTCTGGCTGAAGAGCGGCCATTCTTGCGTAAAGGCCAGGTCCCAACCGCGGGCGTCGGTGTCACCGAGCTTGTCTACCCGGTAGTAGCCATTGAGAATGTGCTGCACAATCCCGCTCTCCTGGTTGTACGCCTCCTCCACCAGGAAGGAATTGTCCATGATCCCCGCCACCATGGGTTCGTGAGCGGTGTCGGCCCCGCGCAAAGCCGCGGGTCCCCAAACCCACAACAGTGGGCTCAAGCGGGCCAGACAGCCCCCGATCCTGAAGAAGCGATGGTCTTTCATAAGCTGACGACAACGACGGTGCTTTGCTTCCGCTCCGCTGCGGACGACCAAGTATAGTCCGTGTGCCTGCCAGTGCAAGCAACCACCCGCCGGCCGCGTTCGGGGGCGGGGCCGATCCGCCGCGAGGGACCACGCGACCGGCTCGGGCCAAAACAAGCCGTTGACTTTGTTAGGGGTTTGGCTACCGTTTGCCCACTTTCTATTGACATATAGATTATGCCGAATACTGCATCAGCCGAGCGCCGCGTGCGCAACAGCGCCAGGAAGCAACTGCGCAACAAGAGCACCAAGTCCCGTCTCAAGACGCTGGAGAAGACCTACGAGACCCTGGCCGCCAGTGGCAAAAAAGACGAAGCAGGCAAGGCCTACCGCGCCGTGACCTCCGCCTTGGATAAGGCGGCCAAGACCGGCGTCGTGCATGCCGCCACCGCCAGCCGGAAGAAATCGCGGCTGGCGTTGCGGCTGAAGGCCGTGAAGTAACGCCTTCCGGCTCATTTTGCCGAATCAGGCGCCCCCCTCTCGGGGCGCCGTTTCGTTTTCATCTACCAGCGAAAGGACTCCGGACCTTCACGCAGCGCGTCCGCCAGCCCTTCCGCCAGGAGTTGCCGGTGGTTGGGATCGGCGATACGCCGCGCTTCGTGCGGATTGCACAGGTAGCCTCCCTCCACCAGCGCGGACGGGCGCGACTGGGACCGGAGCACGCCGAGGAGCCGCGCGTGCCGCACCCCCCGGTCGTCACCGTGAATGCGGGAGCGAACCCCCTGATGCACGCGCAGGGCCAGCCGGAGGTTGTGCGCGTCAAAAGCGTTGTTCGGCCAAGCCTGGCCCGTATTGTCCGCAAAACCACGGTTCAGCAGGGTCGGCAGCCCCACAGGACTCGTCCAGTAACTCTCCACGCCTTGCAGCGAGGATTGGGTTGCCGAAGAGTTGAAGTGGAGACTGATAAAGAGGTCGGCCCGGACGCGGTCCGCCACCGCCACGCGGTCAGGCAGGCTCAGGTCCATGTCGTTCGTGCGCGTAAGCACCACCTGCCAGCCCAGTTGCTCCAGCAGGGGTTTAGCGCGTAGGGCCCAATCGAGCGTGTAGTCCTTCTCGAAACGGCCGGTGGCAACATTGCGGGCGCCGCGATTGGCGCCGCCGTGACCGGGGTCCAGCACGACCACCGCTCCGTCCAGTGCCGCCGGCTTGACCGGCCAGACCAGCGGCGCAAGGATCTTTTCCGCATCCAGCACATGCAGCATGGGCTGTCCGCGCCACAGAAGCGGGGCGAAGGTCAGGCACAAGGTTTCGCCGCCCCACAGCGCCCGCTGGGTGCCGGGACACACCGCCACCCCCCACTGTTGACCATGCACCTCAAACCAGACGTTTGTCCCCGTCTTGGACCAGGACGGCTTGCCCCCTCCCAACGAGGTTGACCAGTATTCCAAGGGCAGCCATCCCTCGCGGGTTGCAGCCCGCCGCCACCGGTCGATCAGCCCCGTCCGGTCTGCTTCCGGAGGCTCGGCACGGGCCGCCGCCATCGGTTGGGTAACCGCAGCTTCCGAGGGTGGAGGCGGGAGGGGAAGCGGTGTGGCCAGACTCTCGCCTTCAGCCGGTTCGGGCTCCAGCTCAGGCTGGCGCCACGGGGCAATGCCGTTCTGCCCCTCGGTGGGCGCGGCAGCGGGCTCGAGCAGCAAGTGATCCTCCCCGGCACTGCTGGCATCGCTCCGGACCAACAGCCTGCGGCTATTGGGAATCGGCGTGTGCTTCCCCATCGCCGTGGGAGTGCTGCGGCAACCTGACAGCAGCAGCGCCACCCCAAGCCAGCAGACACAGCCGCAGTGGACGACTCCCCAGGATCGACAACGCCATCCGCTCATCGCCGCGCCTCCAAGTGAGGGAGTCGAGCCATCCGGGTAGAAATGCCGCCACCAGGCGGGATGGGTACAGACTAATGGGAATGAGGACGCCCGGCACAGCAACCGCCGCAACCACCACCGCCGCCCGCCACGGGGCAAGCCGGGGCCGATCCTCCAGTCGGGGCCACACTGGAGGCAAATACTGAGAGCTTCTTGGACAGCTTCTTCGAACCGCAGTGCGGACAAGGGGTCCCCTTCCAACTACTGGATCGCACCAGCACTTCGCTGTCCTGCTGGCAACCGTCGCAATGAAACTCGTAAATCGGCATGGACAATGAGTAACACGCCCCGAGCCGCAGCTCAAGTCCCACCGCGACCCACCTGAAATGGCCTCGGCTGTCCCACAGGTCCCCCGGTCCACAGCGGACTGCCGGCCTGCGCCAAGCGCCATGCCCACTGCGGCACAACGGCTTAGACCAACCGCATCACCATCTGAGGCAACGCGTTCGCCTGCGCGGACAGGGCGGCGCCGCTTTCAGTCCGCAGGGCCAGAACGGCGTTCTGCAAGTGGGAGTCCGCGTCGAAACCAGTGGCCGCTTCCTTGCCACTCCAGCCCGGGCGGGAGTTCTCGAACCGTTCTGCAACGCTTCTGAACTCCTTGAGCCCCTCACTCACCGCCCTCCAGTCGGTCTCCGCCTGTTCCAGCGCCTCACGGCTTCGACGGGCCGCCACCCCGGCAGCCTCCACTGTCCCGATCCCCGCGGCCTGCGTTGCCGCCACGTAGGGGGCCGCGCTCAAGTCCACCGCCGCGGTCTCGAGAATGGCTTGCTCGCCAGGAAGGGGGACGGACTGGGATTTGCCATCGAATAGAGCCGAACCGTTGTACCGGCGCGCCGCCACCTCCCGCACGTAGCCCGAGAGCACCCCATATTCGGCGTTGTAGGCGGCGCGATCTGCCAAGGTCCTCTCCGGTTCCGACGCCCGCAACGCCAACTCTTCCATGCGTCCGAGGGCCGCCTTGACCTTCGCCAGATAGGCTTGCTGCGTCTGGGTGTAAGACGTCGCGTCGTCCAACCGCCCGGTCGTGTCGGGGTTGTTCTCGGAACGTCCATCCACCTGCTTGAGTCGGCGTCCGCCCATACCCCTCGCCTCCCAAGGCGATCTCCCACGCTCCGCTTGCACGCTCAGCCCGATGACTCCACAGACGGCGCTGACCGCCTCGGAGCCGCGTCCAGAAAGAAAGGCCGGCATCTTGATCATCATTGACATACAAGTCTAAGCACGTTGTCGAACTTGCGTCCCGGAACAGACCCTTGCCTCGGTTACCCCAACACCAAGGGTGGAGTCCGCAGGCAGGCCGTCCATTTGGTTAATAGCACAGACCATGCCGCCGACCAGCAGGCAACCGGATGCGCCTCCTTGGAAGGGAGGAGTTGAGTTCGCATCGACGCTTCAGATTACAATCCAACTCGTTGGAGATAAATTGGTTATATGTCGCAGAGTAAACCAAGGCTGCCGGTCGATGCCGATCTTGGTTTATCCCTTCCCCGCGCCTCGAAAGCGGCAGAAATCACATGAAGATGCCTGCAGACAGGCCAAGCCTTTGTCTCAGAGTGAGACGGCATGGACGACCCAAGGGCCGGACGGCGCGCCTCCTCCGCCAGTGGCGCGATCGTCCGGTGCTAAGCGAAGAGGCCGTTGAGTCCCGAGGCGCCCGAGTCGATCACGGGCGGTGGATTGAGCACCCGACGCAGGTAATCGAGGGCGTCAGGGATCTGCTGGATGCTCCGAGGAAGGGTGGCGCCCGCAGCATTGGGATGGCCGCCGCCTTGGAGACGCTCCGCCACCGCCACCGCCTCGCCGTTGCGGCTCCGCACGCTCACCACCACCATCCCGTTCCCCTTTCGGAACAACGTAAGGAGCACGGGATACGGACTGGCTCCGGACATCAATAATTCGTGGACGATCAAGTTGGCATTTCCGATGACGGTCTCAACGTACCCCACCGTATCGCTGAGCCGCTGCAGACTCCGGCGGCTGAGCGACAGCCCGATGGGGTCTTCCACTCTTCGTTTCGCGGCCATCACTTCAAGCAGCGGGTGGTCGAGCAAGGTTTCGAGCCGCCCCTCGATGACCTGAGCCAGGTTCCGAAACTGGTAGCTCTTTACGAGATTGCCGTAGTCGTTGGCCAGCAGGAAATCGGGTGAGTCGAGGAGGAAGAGGTCGCCCACGTTGGTCAGGTGCACCAACCGGTCCAGCTCGGGCGAGCCTAAACCCTGCTCCCGGCAAAGTTCGTAGCAGAGCAGGCTGGACGATTTCGCGGGATCGTGGACCAAGGTTGCCTGCTTGGGCGCGACCGCAGTGGGATGGTGGTCGACGATGAGCCAGTTGGGCCGGTCGACCCGGGCTTCGAACGCGAAATCCGCCACCCAAGCCACGCGCTCCGGGAAGGCCCGGCTCCGCCAAGCCTGGCCGAAAGCCGGTTCGAGGCGAACCTCGGCGCCGAACAGTCGGCGGGCCAACCGTTGCAGGAGGAAGCCGGACACAAATCCGTCCAGGTCGCTTTCGTGGGCAAAGATGGTCTCCGGCTGAGTCAGTGGCTTCATGTGAATATTGAACGGCGCACTCGAAGGGACGGCCTCCCTCCGGGCGGCAGCTCGGGACGGCTTGGTCCGGGGGCAACTAGAGTTTGACGACGCGGACGTTCCGGATGTCAGGATCGCTTCGCAATTCCTCGATCACCGCCGCCGGGGGTACGCTGTCGAGGTTGAGGACGGTCAACGCCTGGCCGCCCTGTTGTTCGCGGTGGAGGCTCATGCTGGCAATGTTGACCTTGTGTTTGCCCATCAAGGTTCCGATGTGCCCGACGATGCCCGGCCGATCCTTGTTGTTCAGCAGCACGAGGACCCCCTCCGGGACGATTTCCACCGGCTGGCTGTTCAACCGCACGATGCGCGGGTGGTTGTGCGAGCCAAAAAAGGTGCCGCCCGCGGAGATCCGCTGTTCGCCGGTTACCGCCGCGACGTGCAACCATTCGTTGAAATCGGTCTCCTCGTTCGACTTCACCTCTTCCACCAACAGGCCAAGGCTGGTCGTGAGGGTCCGCACGTTCACCTGGTTCACTTCGACGCCCATGCCCATTTCCAAGAAGCCTTTGAGCACCGCGCGGCTCACGGGGTCGGTCGGCACTTCGTTGGCTTTGCCACCGAAGGTGATCACGAGGCGGTCATTGCGTTTGGGAGCCATCTGCGCCAGCAGGCGGCCAAGTTGTTCGCCCAGGTTCAAGTAAGGCTTCACCACCGCGTAGGTCTTGGCGTCGAGATTGGGTAGGTTCACCGCGTTGCGCACCTCACCCTGCAACAGGAAAGCGGTGATGGCCTCGGCCACTTCGATGCCCACGTTTTCCTGCGCTTCCTCCGTGCTGGCACCCAGGTGCGGCGTCATGATGATCTGCGGCAGGGCCCGCAACGGCGATTCTTTGGGGAGAGGCTCGGTCTCATAGACGTCAAGCGCCGCGCCCGCGACCTGGCCGGACTTCACCGCCGCGATCAAGTCAGCTTCGTTCACGATCCCGCCCCGCGCGCAGTTGATGATGCGGACGCCCTTTTTCATCTTGGCAAAGGCGGCGGCGTTCACCATGCCCTTAGTCTCCTCGCTCATCGGCATATGGACGGTGAGGAAATCCACTTGGGGGTAGATTTCATCCAGTTCGGCCATCTCCACCTGCAACGCCTTGGCCCGCGCCAAGGTCAGGTAGGGATCGTAGGCCAGGACCCGCATGCCGCAGGCAATGGCCCGCCGGGCCACTTCGCTGCCGATGCGGCCCAGGCCCAGGATGCCGAGGGTCTTCCGATAGAGTTCCACGCCGGAGAAGGCCTTCCGGTTCCACTCGCCCGCCTTCATCGACCCATGCGCCTGGGGGATGTTGCGCGCCAGCGACATGAGCATCGAGAAGGTCAGCTCCGCCGTCGAGATCGTGTTGCCTCCCGGGGTGTTCATCACCACCACGCCGCGTTGCGTGGCGGCTTCCACATCCACGTTGTCCACGCCCACGCCGGCGCGGCCCACCACCCGCAGATGCGGCGCGCTCTCCATGACCTTGCGCGTCACCTTCGTCTCGGACCGCACCACCATGGCGACCGCGTCTTTGGCGATCGGGATCAACTCGTCTTCCGGGAGCCGCTTACTGAGGACGACCACCTCGAACTCAGTACGTTTTTGCAGCAAGGCAATGCCTTTGGGAGAAACCGGATCGCACACCAAAATCTTCATAGCATCTTGTCTGGCCATTGTAGAAACAAATCCCCTTATCGGTCAAATGAGGACTCTAGAGATTTGGGCCTTTGAGCATTTCGACTCGCCCGCTTGTCTCAAGGGCGGCGACTGGCCCGGAACCGCCCCAACCACCGTCTGGAGGCGGGCACTGAATACGTAGGTTAAGCACGCGTAGCGTCGAACGTTAATAGATTGATGACAAAGCACTTAGAATCCACCTCAACGCGATTATCGCTACTGCTGCCACCTGGCCCGAGCTGGGGCTGAATGGATCGTGCTGTTGCGACGTCCAGCTGCCTGCTAGATTCGCGGGAACGATGTTCGACATCGCGCTCAGAGACCGTTGCCGACAGTGGATGATGCATCCACTGAGCCGGGCTTTTGCCATGTCGCTCGCGGCCCACCTCGCGCTTTTCACCGGCACCGAGGCTGGCAAACGCCTGCACCTGTGGGACTTCAGTTCGGTGGCCCTGCTTGCCAAAGCGTTCAATCCTGAGTTTCTACCAGCGCAGAACCAACTGACTGAAACGGAGCGTCGCGTCCGCGAGCAGGCACTCAACGAAGAGGACGTCCAGTTGGTGTTTGTCGATGTCGACCCCTCGCAGGCCACGGCAGATGCGCCTGCGAACACAACGTTCTACTCCACGGTGAATTCACGCGCGGCCAACCCCAACGTCAAGCGAGAGACCAACCGGCCGCAGATGGAGGGCAAGCAAGACAAGGTTCCCAAGACCAAAGACACGGTGAAGCAAGGGCCGAGCGGTCAACTCAATCGCCCCGCCGCCCAAGCGCTGGTGGTGGACACTCCCAACGAGCGCCCGCCCGATCCCAAACCGATGCCGCCGGCCCCCATGCAGCCTGCGCAACCCCTTC
>CAYYMW010000184.1:0-13596 GCA_964472515.1 uncultured Verrucomicrobiota bacterium
GCGCAACGCTTCAATGGGGCCGCGCTCGCGTGAGCGCGGAAAGAGCACCAGGACCGACGCGCGCAACACCGCGCCCGCCGCTTCAATGGGGCCGCGCTCGCGTGAGCGCGGAAAGACTCGCCTCGTCAACCCGATGAGCGCCAACAGCCCGCTCGGCGACTTGCGAGCCGTTTGTACCGCTTCAGTTCGACGTTGGCAACTGTCTGCTCGTCGCGTGTGTTTCACGTTGGCAATGTGGCACTTGCGAGATGCGAGCGGGTGCGGGGTTTTGCGCAGCACCCCGCCGCTCGCGGATTCAAATGTCAAAGAGCCCCTTGGTTCCCAAAAGCCGTGGATGAGATCCCGCTCGTCAGTAGACGTAGCAAGGTGCGTCCAGTCGCACATACGGGAGTCCCAGCGAAGTGATGACGCGGTCGCCCCGTCCCTCGCTGGGCCCGAGCGTCACAAACAGGACCTGGTCTTCACTATTGTCGATGAGTTCGCCCAACTCCGCCTCAAAGCGGGCCTTTTCCTGCGGGGTGAGGTCGCACTCAAAGACGGAAAACTGGAGGTGGTCGCCGTAGTTCCGGCAGGTCTTGAAGACCTTCCGGAGCCGTTTGTCGTCGGCCACGTCGTAACAGACCAGGTACGTCGTGCGCATGCGGGTCACCTGGTCATGAGGGGTTGGTATTCGGCGATCTCCCCGGTCAGGACCCGGGCCAGGAGCCGCGCCTGAAGTTCCAAGGCCCGCCGGTAGCTGACCTTGTAGTCGAAGACCGGATGCGTGAGCAGGGAGGTCATCCGCTGTTCGTAGGTCTGAAAGAAGCGCTTGCGCCCGGCGGGGCTGAGGTTCACCGCTTCTCCCGCCCGCACAAAGTCCCGCTCCGTGATCACCCGGTTGTTGACGCAGCTCAGCACGGCGGATTCCGCCACCAGCGGGCGAAATTCCTCCATTAGGTCCAGCGCCAAGGCCGGACGGCCGAAGCGCGGCTGGTGGTAGAAGCCCACGTACGGATCGAAGCCCACCGCCAGCGCCGCGAGGGTGCAGTCCTTGGCCAGGAGGCTGTAGGCCAGCGAGAGCAGTGCGTTGACCGGGTCGGTCGGTGGTCGCCGATTGCGTCCAGCAAAGCTGAACGTCAAGGGCGGCTGACCTGGCTTATTCGCCGCCTCATCCGCAGCGGGCGGCAGGTCATCGGCCGGCTTGAGCAGCCCGGCAAAGTGCTCGAAGTAAACACTGGCGGCCGCCCCTTCCATCCCCAGCAATTCCTCCAGGTTGCGAGCTTCCAGCGCCTCCTCCGCCGCCTGCCGCAGGCGGGCCAGCGCCGGTGCCGGCGCGTCCACGTGGTTGCGCATCATCAGGGTGCGGTGATTGCGGATCTTGCCATGCACGAAACGCCGCGCCAGCCCCAGGCAAACCGCAACATCCCGCGCCGACTCGAATTGCGCCATGCGGAGGAAGACGTTCTTGAGACCGTGCCCCCGGGTGATGCCGTAGAACCACCCACCCATGGAGAAATAGCTCAACGGGACCTCGGCCCCACACAAGAGTTGGACCGCCTGGGTGGAAATCTGAATATTGCCGAAGAGCGCCACGTGGCAGACATCGTTGACCCGCACCTGGTCCAGGACGCGGTCGCCCTCCTTAACCTCCAGGAGTTCGTCCTTGCGCCCCACGCGTAACCCGGGGGTGGTGAGGTAGAGCGCCCGGCGATCGTCTCGGGCCGCCATAAGGCGGCGCACATCCGCCGCCGCTTCCGGCTTCTCCCGGGGCGGCTCCGAGGTCTCATGGGCCAGGAGGCGGGTTTCGTCCGGCAAGCATACCGGCGCCAGCGAACAGCGTGGGCACTTGGGCGAGCCGTTCAAAGGTGGCGGGATCGGACCTTGGGCGACCCGGCGCGCCTCGTCCAACCGCCCGCGCACCCAGACCTCCAAGTCCGCCGTGATGGCCAGCCGCACGCGCTGCCGGGTGCCCCGGTAGTACACCACCCCTTCGTCGCAGGCGTAGCCATTCTCGCGGAGGATCAACGCCTGCAACCCCAGTTGCATGCGGTCGGTGTCCCACAACTCATTCCCCTCGGCTCCTTCGCGGGGGGACCCGGCTTTGTATTCCACCGGGCAGACTTGCAAGGCATCAAACAGCTCTGCGCCCTCGCGCCGCACCTCCACCAGGTCCATCTTCACCGTCACTCCCAAGCCCTCGGAACCCATGCTGACCGAGCGTGAGTGGATGGTCTCCGGCTCGCTCCCCGCCGCAGGCGGAGCCGCCGGAACACCCTCCTGACCGGCGGGCACCTTGGCCGCAGGCAAAGCCCCGGCACCCGCATTCACCCGCCGATGGATGCTCGTGCCGCGCACGGTGTCGGCGTTCTCCACAAAGACGCTCTCCACGAACTCGTAGTAGAACAGCCGAGGGCAATAGACGAACTCGTTGAGCATTCGGGCAGGAATGACCTCCGGCTTGCTTGGAGGAGGCTCGGCGGGTCGCGGCGGCGGCGAGGCGGGCGAGCCCGGTCCCGGACCGTAGGCCTCGCGGAGGATCTCCAATGCCTTATCGCGCACCGCATCCGACGGCCCTTCGACCGTCGAGGGCACGGATATCGCCGCACCCGTCAGACCGGGAGCGACGGATCGCTCCGACTCGCGAGGCGGCGCAGCCTGGACGTCTCCTGGGGAAGCACAACTCGTCGACCGCGACGGCGGCAAGGCTGGGGTGGCGGGGGATTCGGAAGCGATTCGATTCATCCTGGGTTTACTCCTTCTGGACGCGCGAGCGCGGTCGCCTGGAGGCCGGCAGATCCATCCCGCCAACCACAGGCTGCCATCCGGGGCATGCCCTGCGCGCCCGTTGCCGGGGTCTTGAATTCCGCGTTGAACGGCTCCGACTGCGCACTTAATCCTCCTGGTCTATCAACACCATCCGCTCCACATGGAAAACCCGCTCCTGATGCCGCAGATGACAGTACCCCGCCGCGTACAGGGCGGGAAACCCCGCCACCCGGAACACGAGCGAGAGGGTCACGCACCGTCGCCTCCCTGGTTCGGCCCCACCGAAGTAGAAGAACTCCACCTTCGCCAGCGCCTTTGCCGCCGCCACCAAGCGCTGGACGACCGGATCGTCAGACGCCTCCACCGGTACCCTGGCCGCCACTTGCCACTCCAAGCGCCGCGACCCGAGTTCGCCCGGCAACGAGCCTTCGAGAACCCAGGCACCGCCCGCCAACGAACCGTCTGGCTCAGGGAGTATCATGTCAAAGCGTGGCCCGGCCGCCGCTTGGCCGCAGGTTCACGTCGGAGGTCATACCGCTTCGCCCTTTCCGCGCTCCGCTTCGAGCACCGGCACGAACAGGCCTAGGCCGAAGTGGCAGGAAGCCCCAAGCGAAATAGGCCCTTTGACTGGCTCGCTGAAAGTCAGCTTAACCGAGTAGCCGAGCTTGCTGTCGTTCGTCCGTGCGTCGCGCTCTTGCTTGATGCGATGGACTTTCACCCACCCACATTCCTCGATGCCACAGATAAGTCTTTCGACCGGGTAACCACGGCGTTTGAGTTCATCGTTCAATTGCGCCGCCACTGAGCAACCGGCTTTCTCCTTGCCTGAGCGGCCGTAAACATGACGGGGCGGAACGTACGGGGTGAGGCTTACCCATTCGTCGTGCGTCGTGTCGTCCAAGCCCGGCGACGGCGGAACAAGCCTATCCAACGGCACTAGGTTCAGCGACCATGGATCGTCTTTGTAGTTCAGCGGCAGGGGGGTGTCGGCGGCGTCGAGGATGGCTCGCTGCTCGTTGTCGTTGAAGGGCTCGTTCCTCCAGGCGCAAAGGCGCGAAGGCGCGTCGGCTGTCCCGCTGAGGAAGAAAGACACTTGCTGGTGGCCCTTGGCCGGGCTGCCATCGGCGTTTCTGCCTGAAAGCAGGAATGCCTGCTCCCGCACCACGGCAGGCGCTTCGTCCCACTTCATTCTAGGGTCTCCCGTCAGGATCCTCGAGAAGCAGCCCAGCACACGCTTCCGAAATCGCTCCGTGATGAGAACCGTGTCTTTGTAGCGCGGGGCGACTTTCGAGCCGATGGCGAACTGGATGAGTTGGGTTCGCGGAAGCTCCGGTATCTTGCGTGGCATAGGACGGATTCGCGGGCGAGGCGGTCGTTCGGCGTACATCCAGCGAGAACCCGGTGGGATACTGGTATTCGCCACACTGGGCGCGTCGGTGGTGGCTTCGAGTTGGGTCAGGCTGGCGTCGGGCTGTAGCGCGAGCACGGGAACAGCGTTGCCGGTTCGGCGAGGCTTCAATGCGATGCGCGGCGACGTATCAATCCGTGCTTCGCGCAGGCGGCGGATTGCGGTGATGGACTCGGAGCGGCCAAAATAGGTCATCCGCGCAAGACAAGCATCAAGATGCTCCAGCAACGGCGAAGGCCAGTCCGACCCCTCAAACAGCCACACGACAGGCTCGGCGTCGTCAGACGTAATCCAGAAGTTGTCCAGCACCTTCGTGGTGTTGTAGGCCATCATGCCCGGTTCCTTGGCGCTAGCGGGGACGCGCTTGAACTCCGCCGGGTGGTATTGGCGCAAACCTGGGCCGCGCCATGTCGTAGCCGGTACTTGCCACGAGACTTCGCTGCTGGCGAAGGCTCGCACTAACCCCTCGCGCAAAGAGGAATGGTGTTCAGTTGAGTCGGCGATTTCACGGTCCAGTTGGAAAGAGCGGGCCAGCACCGCGCGGACGAGTCGCCACGGGCTAGGCGGCCATTCACCGTGCGGGTCGTCGTAGGGAAAGACCTTCCATGGCGTCGCGTGGAAGCGTCCCAAAGGAAAAGTCTGTTCAAGGGCGAGTTGCATGGCCTAGTCGCTGGTCTCTTCGTCTTCTTCGTTAGGACCGTCCTGTGCCTTGTCGTCGTCTTTTGCGGATTTGAAGAGTTCGTCGGAAGGCCAATAAATTTTGGTGACTCGTGGATCGCTGAACCCAGCTTGTTGAATGGCGGAGGTGATGTTGCGCTGGAGCTCTGTCGGCGAGAGTTCCGTGGAACTGCCACTCTCGATGCGGGAGAGTCCGGCGAGCTTGAGATCACATCCGCTGCGGAAGCGATAAGGGCCGGCGAGCAGTCTGCCGATCTTCCAAAGCGCCAACTCTAGCAGAAACACCTTTTGATCGACGCCAAGGCCGTTGGTGCCACACCCGAAGGAGCGGACGAGCGAAAGGTCGATCACAAAAGTCCCGCGAATCTCGCGTGCGGTTTCTTTGTCCACGGCAAAAATGGGCTGGCCCGAAGTCGTCTTGCCCAGTTTATCGAACTTCACGCCGGAAAGCCCCACACGACTCACGCCGAATGCCTCGTGATGAGCCGTAAGCACGCGGGACAGTTTGATTCCCATCGCAGGGAACAGGATGCCGTGAACCAGTGAGTTCGGGTCGTAGCGGAAGATGGTGCGAAAGACGTTCCACCAGTCGCCGGGAAGCGGGTGCGTCTTTTTGCCGAGGTCTTGGATGCCGAAATCTGTGCGGAGCCGTGTCACGAAGCTTTCGGCTGACACTTTGCCATTGATCACGATCTTTCCTTTCTCATCAAGAAAGTAGCTGGATGCGAGGCGATGGCCTTCGGAGAGCGAGGTGACTACTAAGCGCGTTGGCGCCGCGCCGCCAGTGGTTCCTGGCGCATCTGTCACGCACTCAAGATAGGGCATCTCGGCAAGGGCTGGATGAAGTTCCAAAGTCTGCGTGCTGGCAAGTGAGACGGCTTCGAGGTGGTTTGCCATGCTGGCGGCGCTATCCACGATACAGACTTTTTCTTTGGCGCCGTCTTTGCGCGGCGCGTCGTAAATGACGTGGCCGATGTCGGGAAATCCTGCGGGCTGGAACAGGTCCCCCGTGACGGGAGCCAAAGTGGCCTGCAGGACGAGGCGGTGGGCGTTGGCGTCTGCCAACAGTGTGGCGGTGTTTAGTGTAGTGCTCATGTGTTGTGGTTCTTGCGTGGTGAAAGCCAGCGGAGGGAGAGGCTCGTGAGTTCTTCGCCCTGCGACGGAATCAGCAGAGCGGCCAACAGCCGCTGCGGATCGGGGCAGGCAAACTGCTCGGACACGATCTTGGCCGGTTCGATGCCCGCAGCGCGGTAAGCGGTTCTGGCTAACCGCACGGCAGCGGTAGCGTCGCTGCGGGCGAGTTGCGCGGCGATTCCGCGTAACAGGCCGACCTTTGCGGCCTCGCGTTGGCTGCCTTCCGGGAGCAATGCAGCCAGCAACCCTCCTTGGAAGAGCGGTTTGAACAGGGCGAAAAGCGCCAGGCGTCCCGATGGCACACAAGGCTGACTGGCGGAGCCGAGCCGTTTGCGGACAGCGGCAACGCTATCCCTGTCCCAAGCGAAAAGACTGAAGCGCATCGTCCAGCGTTCGACTGCCGCATCATCCACAGCACCAGACAGCCATGCCTCGATGTCCCCGAGCGCGACGCGATACCACGCTCCGAAAGGAGGCTCGGCAGACGGTTCTTCCTCAATCAAGCGGCGGCGCAATACGGCGGCGAGATTGTCGGTCGTCGTGCCTACGCCCCACACACGCCGAAAGGGAACGGCTTCGGGGATCGAGCAATATCTGCCGCGTTGTTGGACGCCGAGCCAGTAGGACAGAAGCGGTGCGGCACTGACCTTCTTGGTCCTTCCGGTCTTCTTGCCCGCCCAAAGGGTCGCTAGTGCCAAGCCGATGCGTGCCTCGGCGCAGCCATCGCTGCCAGCATCGTCGAGCAGGGAGGCCGCCCAAGCGCCCGCCAATTGTTGGAAACTAATGGGAGGCTTGTGCGCCCGGTGTCCGCGATTCCGATCTGCCTTCTGCAGCACGCCCACCATCGCGTCCAAGGCCGCTCGTGCATTCTCTGGCGACGGGTGCTCCGCGAAAGCAACCAGTGCCTCATCGAGCGGGCCGCGCAGGCCAGCGTAAATCCATCGTTTTCCTTTCTTCTGATCGGCCGGGAGCGATTCGCGGCAATCAAGCATCCGCGTCAGCGCGACAGCCGTCGCCCCTTCCGTTTTGCCCGATACGGGAATGACGGAAGCGAGCCGTGACTCGAAGGTGTTTTCGCTCGTGGTGCGGAGCAGCAGGAATCGGCGAAACTCCCGGATGCCGGCATCCACGCCGCGCTGGAGAATCGCGGCGGCGAATGCGGGCGAAGTCGTGGCTCCGCGCCCGTTCACTTCGGCTCTGCCGCGTTGAAAAAGTGCCGCAACTTCCGCCAGACTCATGGGCTGCTCCCAAACGGGCAGCCAGAGTTCACCGAGATTCTTGCCCGCTTCGCCCGCCGCCGTCGGGGATGCGCCGCTCGTGACGAAAGGAAACGCGCCCGTTGCCCGCCTTGCGCTGCCCAATCGCCGCGAGGCACTGCCTTGAAAAAGCCCGAACGCCTCGCACGCGAGCGCCATCGCCCACGGGGAAACCTGCCCTTCGCGAAATGGCCTTGCGGTACCGCTGTTAAACGCCTTGTTCGCCGCGCCAAACCAGCAGCCTGCGTTGAAGTCCGCGAGACATATGCCCGGCTCGCCGCGCAAACATGCAGCAAGATCCGCGTTTAGCGTTTCGCGCTTCCAGCCTTTGGGCGGCTTCTGAATCGCGCCCGTGGCCTTGACCCAACCGGTGGCGAAATCGCGCTTCCCCGCATTGCCGCCAGTGCCGAAGAGTGGGTTGAAGCTAAGCCGTGCGGCAGGCGAAATGTGGGATTGGAGCCGTGACAGCGTGTCCTCATCAGCTTCACGCGCCCGCCATAGCGTGGTGTTCGCAGCGCTTCTAGCCTTCGTGTCGGCCTTTTGATGCTTGTCCCAACCTTTGCTATAAAGGCTCCATTCGCCGCGCTCCCCGACACCCGTGACGAATTGAATCAACTCGTCCTCGGTCGCCGGGCCACCCGCGAGGTAAAACACACCACCGCGCCAACCGCCGCGCACAGACGGCCAGTGGCGCGAACAGAGCGACAGCAAGCCGAGGGCGGAGAGACAAAGCCCAAGGCTGTCCAGATGCAGGCCGGGCAGAGGAAGGACGGGGAATCCACGTTTTAGCGACGGCGATGAATCAGACATAGCGCAGGTCGGTTGGTTTCTTGCTGGCGCGGATGTCGGCAGCGCGAACGATCGACTCGAGGTAGGCCAAAGAGAACGGTCCGAACAGACGTGGCTCGGTGGCGGCGTGTATTGCGAGTGGCGGCGGGGGTTCTGCCGCTCTTCGTTCCCAACTGCCAAGGAGGTCGGCAACCAGCGCCGTCCAGCCGGGCAAAGCAGGGGTGAAAGCCAGGCCGTCTTCCGAAAACTCGCCGCTCGTGCCGACTGCGGCGCACGAGAAGTTCATCGGTATTCCGCCAGCCCATGGCAGCGGTTCGGACCGCTTGGGCACACCGCATACATCCTCGCCATCCTCGCCCCGCGCGTAGAGTACGGTGCGAACTTTACCGTGATGGCAGGCGATGAGGAACAGGGTAAGGCCCGGCCATGGCGCGCCCAATGTGAAGTACTGAGTCCACGCCGCAAGCGCGGAGGCCGCCTCGTGACGGATGCACACTTTGCTCCCCTTTGGGCGCGGGAGGAATCGACCGGCGATTGGAGCTTTTGCCCACAGTTTATCGGCGGTATCACCCGTGTGAGGCAATGCCAGTTGCCAAATGGGATGGGCTTTTCCGATGTCGTGCAGGTCCGCAGCAGTGACGACTGCACTTCGATGGTTTTCATCAAGCCCAAGGGCTTCCGCGATTCGAGTGGCTTCGGCCTTGGTGTCGGCAAGGTGGGCATCGAGTGTAATCCAACCACTTTCGCGCTTGGAATTGGCATCGTCATCGAACGTATCGCTAAATCGCCCGGGCGGTTCGGCGGTGCCAGGCTTGTCGTTCGTTTGCCCCGTCCAACCGAGTTGCTCTGAGTACCCGCCAGCCGAACGAGGCAGCATGACGACCATCCCGGGGCAAACGTCGCTGGGCCAGATGGATTGCCATTGCTCGGCGCGGTCGTCCCAGACCAGGGCCCGGCCTTTGCCAAGGAAATCCCGGAAGCGGTGAATCGCCACCGCGCAGCCTTCTGCGGCGTCGAGCGCCGGGCCGCTGAGCGTGTCGGTTTTGCCCGGCCCGTTCTTCGCGTCAAAGTCCCGCCAGAAGACGGTCACGTCCGCGTTCTTGTCCGATCCGCGAATCCACGGGCTGACATCTGTGAAGCCACCGAAGACATCCGGTTCGGTGGAGAAAAGTCCGTGAACATCCATCGCGCGGGGGAACGGTTCGGCCTTGGGCTTGAGCGCGGCGTCAATCTCGGCGGCGGACGATTCGCGAAGTCTCGCCATCGCGTCCGCTGCGCCAAGTTTCGGCTCATTCTCGTAAACAGCGGCGAGCCTCGTGAGCAGTTTGATGGAGGCTTCCATGTCCTTGGCCTCGTAGGGGCCGGAGGTTTGCCCCTTCCCTTTCTTGCCTTCCTCCAGCCCGACGAAAACAAACGCCTTGGCTCTTCCATCGGCCCAACCATCGCGGTTCAGCCGCCCAAGCCGCTGGAGCGCCGAGGGCCACGGCGCTGCCTCTATCCACAGCCGACGGGCCGAGATGTCCACACCAGCCTCGACTACCTGGGTTGCGACACAGATGAGCCCCGGCGAGTCGAGCAACGTGTCGTCGTTCGATTCTTCCGCCGCCGCCTTCCGCCGCTTCTCGAAGTCCAGCAACCGTTTTGTGTGCGCGTCGCGGTCGCCACGCCGGAAACGCGAAGTCAGGAGGATGGCGATCGTGCTGTCCAAAGCCCGATAGAGTTCTTGCGCTGCGCGGACAGAATTGCAGACGACAAGCGAGAGCGTGCCCGGCGCGTGTTCGTTATGTATCGCCAAGGCAAGCGCGCCGCTGAGACTCACTGCGGGGCTGCCCTTCTTCTTGGGTTTCGGTTTTGCAGCAGCATCCTTCCAGAAACTCAATGGCCGTGTCGGATTGAGCCTTGAAAGCGCGCTCTTGTCCTCGCCAACATCAATCAACAGAGGTCGAGGAGCCGCTTCCTTTCGACGGTCCAGCGTATCGAGAAATTCCGGGCTGTTCGTGGCGCTCATCCACCAAGTCACGCACGGCTTCAAAGTGCTGAACCGTTGATTCCGCATCCAATCCAACTGCCCAGAAGTCCAAAGCCCTGGCCCCATCAACTGCGTCTCGTCCATGGTCCAGAGGCAGTCGTTGTTGAGCAGGCCGAAGTGAATCGGCCAGCGGTAGCGGCTCATGCCGTAGCCCCGGTTGAGCGCGCGGGAGAGCAGCATGTCCTGGGTCCCGATGAGGATGCAGGGTTTCTCGGGATAGATGTCCCACGAGGCATTTGCTTCGTCGAGGTCCTCACCACCCATGAGGATGACGGGGGAATGGTCCGCCAGCCACCGCAGGTCGGTTTGCTGCTCTTGGGAAAGGCCGAGTTCATCGGCTTTGGCGGCGAGGTCCTCGATCCAGCGGCTAGCGTTCTCTTGGGTTTGCTCGACCAAGGTGCGCATGGGCAGGCAGTACACGAGGCGACGCGGCCACGCCTTCCGATGGTCTGGGTCGGCCTGGCCCATCCGGTTCCACAGCCAGGCGAGGACGACGGCGGCAGTCTTCCCCAAGCCGGTGGGGACGCTGATCAACTGGCTTTGACACTGGGCACCCGCCTTCAGCCAGTCCCCGTCGCTCTGGTTTCCCTGGTCGCCGCACGCCAGGCGCCGCTGGTATTCGTATGGCTCGTGGCCGGTTGCCGTCCTGAAGAAAAGATCAAAATCCATGGCGGGTGCCCCTGTTTCCATGCGTTTCTTAGTGCTCATCCGGTTTCCTTTGAGCTCGTTTCGCAGCCAATCCACCTAAACCTCGATATCTCCGCTCCAGTCCGTCTCCCGTCCGCCTAGTTCCGCCGGCCGCACAAAAGTCCACACCTTGGTGGGAACGCGGCTTCGATGCAGATTCTGGTCATCTGTAGCCGTTGCAGGCATCTTCCGTCAAGCCAAAGTGACACGCGTTGACGGCCTTACGCCGTGTCATTCCGCGCCTCGAGTCCAGAAGACTCTGCCTGGTCGCATCTTAGAGGGAGGGGTGGGACAAATGCAGTCCTACCATGCTGTTTTTCGGCCTGAGCGTAACCTGGTGCGCAACAAGTTGTTGCGTTTGAGATCGACCCCACGGCGTACCCGCTCTGGGGAATCTTACGGCATTCCCACCGTTTCAACCGGCGGAAGGTCAACGAGCCGCGCCGCCCGAGGGTAAGGTGAAGGTACACACGGGATAGCCGGAGCAACCCCAGAACTGGGAGCCTGCGTTTTGCCCCCGGGCGACCGTGCGAAGCACCATCTCCCGCTCGCACTTGGGGCAGAACTTGCGCTGGTCGTTCAGCAGGACTTGGAACGCGGGATCATAGGCGGCGTCCGCTGCCCGCAGCATCTTCAGGAGGACCGCCTCATCAATGATCTCGATGCCGTGCTTGTCTGCCAAGGCTTTCGCTTCGGCGGTGAAACCCCGCGAGGTGATCAGTTTGCCGTGGGAGATCCCTTGATCGGTCAACGCCCCCAAGAACTCGCGCACCTGTCGCACGCCGACGTCCCAACTTCGCCAGTGCTTGCATTGGACGGCGCTGCGAAAACCGTCGCGTTCCAAGATCAGGTCAACGCCGCCATCCGGGTTCGCACCGCCTGACCGCGTCACCGTGAAACCGAGCTTGGCGTAAAGCGCCTCGATGAGTTTCTCGAACTGGAACCAGTCGATGGCGCGGAGTTGACGGGCGAGTTGATCGCCCGCTTGGGTGCGACCGGGGATCGTGGTCTTGGCTGGTCGGACGGGCGCAGCACAGGAGAAGTTGTCGCCGCCGCATGAGGCCAATTCGGGGAGTGAGGGGGCATCACAGACCAGCGCGTCGTGGCTCGGAGGCGAGGGAGCGGAAGTGCTGGGTGTTGCCGGAGCGTTTCTGGAATTCCGATAGACCCGGAAACCAATAAACCCCGCCGCGAGGAGCGCAGCAAGAATGCCGATTCCGATGACCATGGGCCGGAAGCCCGGCACGAACTGCCAGGCTAGAATGGCGACCACGCCAAGCGCGACGATCTCCCTGCTGAAGTCGGGTCTTCGTTTCTTTCGCGGCATAGTGTTCGGGTGTCATCATGGCGTAGGTGGCCTGGCTCTTTCAACCGAATTGCCGCAGGAGCATCATCCCGCCCAGAAGTTGGCAGCCACCCCGCGGCCGCGAGTGATTGGCGGAGTGTGAGTCGGCCAGCGGCGAAGCGAGCCCCCACGCTCGCGCCGCTGACCCGGGAGGGCGGAGCCGGCCGCCCGCCGCCGGGAAGGCCAGCGAATCGGACTGTTAACGCCTCCGCGGCACGTGCCAGCGCGGGTTTCATACTCAAGGCGAGGCCTTTTGGTCACTTTCTGTTAACTGCGTAAGTACGTGGCTAGTAATGGATAGACCACTGAGTTGCCGTGGGCTGTTGGCACCAAAGGTGCATCCGGTGTGTAATTCTGTAAACGGCGGTGAAGAGATGGGGAACCAGGGCGTTCGGGGGGCGTGCCTGGGGGCGATGATGAGGTGGATTTGGCAGCACTTGCAAGTTGAGTTGGCGGTGGCTTGGGGCGAAGTGGCGACCACTTCGGAGGTGGTCGCCGATTCCCTCGGGCCGGGAGGCTCCCGAGGGAGGGCGCAGGCACTGTTCACCCATTCCGCAGTTTCCGGGACCAGCGCCGCCCGAGCCGACGCAGCGCACCGCCCTGCATCGCCTGCCGCCAGCCCATCGCTCGCGGACTGCTCACGAATGCCGTCCAGGCGCCTTCCAGCCAGGTCCACCATTGGGCAAGGAAGTCCGGGAAGATCCCTTTAGCGCGCCGGCAGGCTTGCAGCTCCGCGCGGAGTTCGGGGGAGGCCAGGAAGGCGTCCACATCGAAGATCAACCAATCACACATGGGCTGCCCCCAAGCCCGGTACTTGTCCGGAAAGAAGATTTCAAACAGCGCGCAGGCAGATGCCTGGTGCAGGGGGTTGGGACAGGGCGTCAAGGAGGCCTGTTGAGGTTCCATCGAGTACATTCTGCTGATCTGCCCCAACAAGCTGCAATCGTATTGGCTCAAGGCATGATGGGCGGATTCGTAGTGGGTCGGGGAATCGCCTCCGAACTCCAGCAAGAGGCGATCCAGCGCCATCAACTGACCGGGAGTGACGGACGGTTGTTCCCTGAACATGAGCTTGACCCCTGCATGATCGCCGGCCGGGCTCAGCATGTATTGGTCGTAGACGGCGGCAGCCCAGGTGATCACGTCATCGGCGGTAAGTCCGAGTTTGAGCTTCACGAAGTCGCGGGGGGTGTAGGCGTCAAACGTTCCGAAGTCGTAGTGAAGCCCGCTTTCCCTTGCTTTCACTGGGGGCGCATCGTGTTGTTTCAAGTTTTCCATGGTATTCCTCTCCTTTAATAAGGCCGCCGTCCCCCAGAAGCGTTTTCCCCTGGGAGGCGGGGCGTGTTTTCACCGCGTGCGGAAACACCCCGCCTCCCTTGGGAAAACGAAAGAACATGATCGCCAGCCCGGAGGGCTGACGGCTTGGGTGGGCGCCGACAACGCGGGACAGGGCGGCGACTTGCAGCAAACGCCGTGACAGCGGGGCCGACGGGGGGCACGAAAGGGTCGTGGGTCAGACTGGCAA
>CAYYMW010000185.1:0-13575 GCA_964472515.1 uncultured Verrucomicrobiota bacterium
CGCTCTCCCTGGCTCCGCCACGGTAGAAGCGCTCAAAGAGGCGTGGTTGATCTGAAGCCGCGATACCGGGTCCGGCGTTGCAGATGGTAAGTTCGATCTCGCCACCGACCTCCTTGAGCTGCAGCCTGACAAATCCGCCTGGCTCATTGTACCGGATGGCGTTGGTCACCAGGTTCAGCAAGGCCATGTTGAGCAGGCTTCGGTCAGCCCGCACTTGCACTCCCGGCTGAAGTTCCACTTCGAACCGCAGTTCCCTATCCGCCGCCAGGATTGACGCATCCTCCATCATCCGGCTCAACTGCTCAACTAGGTCCATGGGCTCCTTGACCAGGGTCAGATGCCCCGCGTCGGCCTGCGCCAGCAGTAACAGGCTGCGCGTGATGGACTTGAGCCGCTGCGTCTGCTCCAGCAGCGACACCAACGCCTGCTGCGGCGGCGAGCCCGCCGGGACAGCCTGGAGGGTCTGCTCGATTTCGCCCTGCATGATGGTCAAAGGGGTCTTCAATTCATGGGAGGCGTCGCCGCTGAATCGCACCGCCTGGCGGAAGCTGGCCTCGAGGCGGTCCATCATGCCGTTCAGCACCTCGATCAACCGGGCGATCTCCGGGCTCTCCTGGTTGGCCGGAATACGCTGATCGAGTCCCCGGGCGGTAACCCCCTCCGCCAGCTTCGTGATGTCGTTCAGGGGCCGCAGAGCCCGCCCTGCCACCAGCCACCCGCCACCGCTTACCAGTGCCAACGCCAACGGCAGCACCAGCAGAAAGGCATTTCGCAGTTGGTTCAATTCCTCTTGAACCGATTCACAACTCACCCCCACCACCAGGCGCAGGGTCTCGTTACCCATGATCCCCAGACGCCAGTTCGCCCGTCCGTCCTCCAGCGTGAGGAAGCGCGGCGTCTTGGTGAACACTACGGGGCCCCCGCCCCGGCCAAACCCTGGACCCCGGCCAAACCCGCCCCGCTCCGCGGGTTCCTCGGCCCCACCCGAATCCACCCGAGGAGCGTCCGCCAACCGGCAGTCGAGACGCTCGGGCTCGATCGCGGGAGGCCAGTTGGTGGAGGTGAACAGGGCGCGTCCCGCGCCATCCTTGATGAGCACGATCACGCCCCCCCGGTGTTCCTCCCCCAACACGAACTCCACCGAGGTGCTGAAGCGGCTGTAGTTTTCAGGATTGGCCAGCCAGCCGGGGTGACGCCCCCCCAGGGCCCGCAATTCGGTATCGATGGCCGCCAACTTCTGTTGCTTGAGCATCAACCACGAGGCCGCACCGAACGCCACCAGGACGACGGCTGACACCAACCCCGACATCAGGGCGATTTTGACGCGGAAGGACATGCGGTTCATGCCGGCCCCTGTACGCGGTACCCCACCCCGCGAATGGTCTCGATCAGCTTCACAGGCGCATCCCCATCCACCTTCTTGCGGATGCGTTGGACATAGACATCCACCAGATTGGTGCCCGGATCGAAATCGTACTCCCAGACCTGCTCGCAAATCTGCACCCGCGTCAATACCCGGCCGGGGGAACGCATCAGGTGCTCCAGTAGATTGAACTCGCGCGGAGTCAGTTCAATCTTGCGTTCGCCACGCCGCACCTCCCGGGTAAGGAGGTTCATGGTCAGATCGTGGACGGTGAGAATGCTCTGCCCGCCGCCTGAAGCGCGGCGGCCCACCGCGTGAATGCGGGCGATCAGTTCCTCGATGTAGAAGGGCTTGGTCAGGTAATCATCCGCCCCCAGATTCAACCCCTCCAGCCGCTCGTTGAGTTCGCTCCGGGCGGTCAGGAGAATGACCGGCAGGGGCAGTTTCCGGTCTCGCAGGTTGCGCAGAATGCTCAGCCCGTCCCGACCCGGCAGCATGATGTCGAGCACCAGCACGTCATAGTGCTGTGAAATGGCCAGGGCGTAGCCATCATCCCCCCGATGGCTGACCTCGACGATGAAGCCCTGCGCCTCTAGCCCTTTGCGGATGAAGGACGCGATCTTCTTCTCGTCTTCGATCACCAGTATCTTCATGCGGAACGGTTGGCCGGCACGCCTTGTTCCTAAACGGTTCCGTGGCCCTTGCCAATCTCCGAAGTCAGGCACGCACCGATTCTGCCAGATGCCGCAGGCAGGGGACGGGTCCGCGGCCTATGATCATGGAAACCGCCAAGCGGGCCGAGGAGATCTCTTACTGGCGGATGGTCATGAGCGGTGCGACACCAGAAGCGCGTGCCCGGCCTTGCCTGTGCGTTTCCAGCCTTGCACACCCCTGCAACTCTCTCACGGCACCCGGTTGATGGTTCAGCGGCGAGACGCCTTGGTGGGATGTCCTCTGGACGGCAGCCCGCACCAGTCGCCTCACCGCTTGACGAGCGCCGGGGTTCGCCGGCGCCCGTCTCCGAGGAATGGGTGTGGCTTAGTACTCCCGCTTCTTCTTCACGCCGGGCTCGGGCACCGGGTAACGGCCTTTGGCGTCGGCCATGAGCGGGGCGGGGCCGTCGGCGGTGAGTTTGTCCACGTTCGGGGCCAACTCGTGGTCGTGATTGAGCATGTCCTCGTAGGTGATGATCTGGCCGGTGTGCGCGGCCAGACGGCCCATGGAGGTCACCATGCTGGCGATGGCCCCGCGTTCCACTTCGTTATAGGGCTCGTTCTTGCGGATCGCTTCCATCAGGTCGTCCCACTCCAACTGGTAGGGGCTGGGCTCCGGTTGCGGGAAGGCCCAGGACATGTCCGCCCGGGTGAACTGGTGGCTTTTGAACGTTCGCACCTTGCCCGGCGTGTGGCTCGAGGTCGATACGATGGCCGAACCCTTGGTGCCATGCACGTAGCTCGCAAACTCGTTGTGGCAATCCGGCATGCTGCGCCCGATGAAGAAGAACTTGGTCCCGTCCGGGTAGGTGTACTCCACGGAGTAGTTGTCGAAGTTCTGGTCCACGGCGTCGCCGCGGAAGTGCCGCCCGCCGGTGGCGTGGGCCTGGATCGGCCACGCGTTCTTCATCCAACTGCACTCGTCGATCTGATGGATGTTGTAATCGCTGAACACCCCCCCGCTGGCCCAGAGGAAGCTGTGGAACCGTTGCACTTGGAACAGGGTTTCCGTCATGTTGCCGGGCTTGGGTCCGGTGGCGGCCGCCCGGCCGCCCAGCCGATAACCGCGGATCATGATCAGGTCTCCGATCTGGCCGTCTTGGATGCGCTGGTGCAACTCCCGCCGGCCGCGGCAATGGCGCACCATCAGCCCCACGCCCACTTTCAGGTTCTTCTTCTCCGCCTCCTTGCCCAACTCGATCATGCGTCGGGTCGTGGGGCCGTCCACGGTCACCGGTTTTTCCATGAAGACGTTCAGGCCCTTCTGAATGGCATATTTGAAATGCACCCAACGGAACGCGGGCGGGGTGGCAAAGATCGCCACGTCGCCAGGCTTCAGGCAATCCATGGCCTTCTGGTAGGCGTCGAACCCGACAAACCGGCGGTCCTCCGGCACGTCGACTTGTTCGGGTTTGCCCTGCTTGAGCTGTTCGTAGCTGCGTTGCAGGCGGCCTGGGAAGACGTCCGCCAGGGCCACTAACTTAACCGGGCCGCTCTTGGTGGAGAGCGCCTGGTCGGCGGCGCCGGTCCCCCGGCCGCCGCAGCCGATCAAGGCCACTTGAATGGTGTTGTTTTCGGCGGCATGGACGTAGGGCAGCGTCACGCCTGCCAGGGCCGAAGCGGCCGCAAACCGGCTTGCGTCACGAAGGAATTCTCGTCTGGTGGTGGGGTTGTTCGAGTCGTTGTGCATGGACTATGGACGCACGAAACCCGCCGCGTATTTAACCCCACCTTGGCCAAGCCCCGCGGCGCCGGTCTGACCGTGGCCTCGCGATGGTGCCAGTTGGACGGGGCGGGAACGTTGTCCGTGCATTTTGACCGGCAGTCGAGTAGGGTGCGGCCTCAACATGAGCCCGAGCGAACGGTATCGCCTGGTGGTGGTGGCCCCGGTGTTTGAGGACGCGGCCGCGGCGGGTCGTTTGCTGGAGGAATTGGGACCCGCCTTCCCGGCGGAAACCAACGATCTGCGGGTGCTGCTGGTGGATGACGGCTCGGCCACCCCCCTGGTCAAGGAACTGCGCGCGGCGGGCTTGACCGTGCCATTTCGCGTGGA
Source organism: uncultured Verrucomicrobiota bacterium (assembly GCA_964472515.1). GTDB lineage: Bacteria > Verrucomicrobiota > Verrucomicrobiia > Limisphaerales > J093 > CAYYMW01. The sequence goes on from CAYYMW010000185.1 coordinate 4,130, forward strand.
TGTGCTGCGCCTGCGTCGCAATGTCGGCCATCAGCGGGCCATCGCGCTGGGCACCGCCTATCTCCAAGAACACATCCCCTGCGAGGCCATGCTCGTGATGGATGCCGACGGCGAGGACCGTCCGGAAGACGCCGCCCGGTTGGTGGCCCGCTGCCGCGAACAGGGCGGCGAACGGATTATCTTTGCGGAACGAACCCGCCGCAGCGAGTCGGCGCTCTTTCTCCTCCTGTACCGGTGCTATCAAGTGCTGCACTGGCTGTTGACGGGCGTTCCGGTGCGCGTGGGCAACTTTAGCGTGGTGCCGGCAGGTCAATTGGCCGCCTTGGTGGCGCTGCCCGCCCTCTGGAACCACTACGCCGCCGCGATCTTCCAAGCCCGCCTGCCGCGCGAGTTGGTGCCCACGCCGCGCGGACGCCGCTATGGGGGGCAATCCAAGATGAACTTCGTGGCGTTGGTCACGCACGGTTTGCAGGCCCTGTCCGTGTTCAGCGACGTGGTCATGGTGCGCCTGCTGCTGGCGGTGGTGGCCTTGGTCGCCGGCTGCGGTGGCTTGCTGGCGGTGACGCTCGCCGGACGCGCCCAACTGCCCCCGCTGGCCCCGTATGTGGCCGGAGGCTTGCTGGTAGTGGCGCTCTGCCTCGGGGCGGGTTGTTTCGCGCTGGCCCTGGCCCTGCTGGCCCAGCGCAACAGCCTCGGGTTCATCCCCCTGCGCGATTACCATTTCTTCGTCGAGGGGTTGTACCGGGTCGCGCCGGGCCATGAGTAACGCCGCCTACATCGGCGGGGAACTCGAGCTCTTCGCCCACGTCCGGCACTGGAAGCGCTATTGGAGCGAGCGCCTGCGCCCCTGGGTGCGCGGCAGCGTGTTGGAAGTGGGGGCGGGGCTGGGCGCCAATACCCTGCTGCTGCGTACGGAGGTCTTCCCGCGCTGGGTCTGCCTGGAACCTGACGCCCGCCTGGTGACGGAGTTGCAGACCCGTTTGGCCACCGCCGGGCAGAATTCCGGGGTGGAAGTCCGCACAGGCGACCTCTCGTCGGCACCGACCACAGAGCGGTTCGACACCCTGCTCTACATCGACGTTTTGGAACACATCCCTGACGACGCCGGGGAGCTACGCCGGGCTGCCGCGCACCTGCAACCCGGCGGCCATGTGATCGTGCTGGCCCCGGCGCATCCGTGGTTGTTCAGCCCGTTCGATGCCGCCATCGGTCATCATCGCCGGTACACGGTAAGCAGCCTGCGGGCGCTGACCCCGCCGGAGCTGCGGCTTGTCCACTCGTTCTACCTCGATACGGTCGGTCTGCTCGCGTCGGCGGCCAACCGCCTGCTCTTGCGTCAATCCCTGCCAACCGCTGCGCAACTGCGGGTGTGGGACCACTGGATGGTGCCGTGCTCCCGCGTGCTCGATCCGCTCACCGGCCGTCGTCTGGGCAAGACGGTCGTCGCCATCTGGGAAAGGAGGGGATGATCCGCATGCCCTCACCCAACCCAGGCGCAGCAGTCATACCCGTAGCGCAGGCGGGGATGCCTGCGCTACGGCGGCAGGTTCGCAGGTCGTACCGCAGGTTTCCAACCTGCTGTATCGCCGACTTCCAGTCGGCAGGGGATGGCCGCACCCTCGGCTGGCACAGGACGAAGGAACGGCTGGCCATCACCGCGATCTGGGCCGCTATCCCAGCCAAGCGGAAGCAGGCTGGAAGCCTGCGCTACAAGGACATGGTTGGCCATGCGCCGTGATGCCGTCATGAACCCGGGCCGTCTGCTGCGGGCGCTCGCCGCGCTGTTGTTCCTGCTCGTCGCCTCGGCGACGGCCTACTACATCATCTTCAGCCTCAAGCTGGCGGACGACGAGGGCTACCTGATGATCTCGATTCGGGGCTTCCTGGAGGGGCACCCGCTGTTCGATTCCGTCTTCACCCAATATGGACCGTTTTACTACTTCTACGAATGGCTCCTGCGGGGCGTGCTGGCCATTCCGCTGACGCACGACGCTACGCGCCTGTTGTGCATCGTCCACTGGCTGGCGGCGGCAGCTGTGCTGGGGTGGGCCGGGGCAAGGCTCACCCGTTCGTACCTGGGCGGGCTCTTCGTATTCATGCAGGCGGTGGTGCATCTGATCCCGCTCGCCAACGAACCCGGCCATCCGCAGGAGGTAGTGGCGCTGCTCCTCGCGCTGGCGGCGTTGGTGGCCGCGCGGGAAAAGGCCATGAAGGGGACGTTCGCTGCGCTCGCGGTGATCGGCGTGGCGCTGGCCTTCATCAAAGTGAACGTCGGCGCGTTCTTTGGCTTCGCCTGGCTGCTGGCGTTGCGCTGCCGAACGGATGATGTCCTCTCCCGCCCACCGTGGAACCGCCTCCTCATCGCAGCCGGCACGGTGCTGCCGGTCCTGCTCATGCGCACTTACCTGGGCGAGAAATGGTGCCGCCTGTACGCCGTGGTCATGGTGGTTTCGGTCTGGACCGCCCACTCGCTGGCTGACGCCTCCGCCCGCCGGGAGCCCCTGCCCCTGGGTGGCTACCTGAAGCTGTTGCTGGCCTGGGTGGCGCCCATCGTGCTGCTGCTGGGGCTCACGCTGGGGCTGGGGACCTCATGGCGCGGCTTGTTCGAAGGCCTGGTGACCACGCCCTTGAAGATGCCCGGCGTCGCCGTGCTGCCTTTGATGGTGCCGGAGGCGGCCTTGGGCAACGCTTTAGTGGCCATGGCTCTGGCCAGTGTGGCCATGACCCGGCCCGGCCGGTGGCCCGCCCTGCTGGCATGGCTCAAGGGTGCCTACGGCCTCGTGGGAGGGGTACTGCTGGTGCAGAATTCCAGCGCCCAAGTCGCCTTTCTCATGCCCTGGCTCTGGCTGGTGCTGGTGCCCAACGCAGCAGCAGCCTCTGTTGCCGGCGGCCGACTCGGCGATCCAGCCCTCCCCATTCCCCCCCGTGTGTTTCTCTGCCTGGCTGCCGCGTGGCAGGGATTGCAGGGGTACCCCATCGCCGGCACGCAGGTGGCCGTGGGCACTTACCTGATGATTCCGGTCTTCACGCTCTGTCTGGCCGATGCCCTGAGAGCCCTGGCTGCAACCAGGAGCGTCGCCGACCAACTCGCCGCCTTGGCTCCGCGCACGCGCATGCTGGCTCGCGGCTTGGTTGTGATGGGCCTGCTCTTCCTCTTCGCCAATACTTGGTGCCAGCCTCATGTGTGGCGCGCCCGCTACTCGAGCTATGAGCCGCTGGATCTTCCCGGCTCGGCGCGCATCCGGCTCGAGCCCAGCCTGGTGGCCATGTACCAGCCGTTGATGAAGTACCTGCAGGCCGAGTGCGATACTTTTGTCACCTACCCCGGCTTCAACAGCTTCTACTTCTGGACGGGCAAGCGCCCGCCCACACAATGCAACAGCACGGGCTGGGGCCAGCTTACCTTGGCGCAACAAGAGCAGATCCTCGCGGCTTTGCGCCAATCTCCCCGCCCGTTGCTGGTGGTCCACGAATACATGATGCGCAGTTGGGACGCCGAAGGCCCCCCCCAAATCAGGCCGCTGGTCCGCTGCGTCCGCGAAGAAGGCCGCGAAATCCAGCGCATCGGCCCGTTTGTGATCTTCACGCTGAAACGGTGACCCTTTAGAAGCGCAAGCCCCCGCAACTTCCCCTCGCCGGCTAAAGCCGCGTTAGCTTATCCATCAGCTCCCGTACCGTTGCTCGCTCCGACAGCGCCAGCCCCGCCGCAAGGAAATCCGGGCTGGCCGTGGCGACTGCCTTGGCCATTTCGGATTCGAAGAGGTAATCGGTCAACCCTTCCTCCTTCAGCGAATGGGCCTTCCGCCACACCGTTGAAACCGCCCGGCCATAGGCCCGCCAGTTGAACCACGCCGCGCGTTCGGATGTGGCTTCAAATAGGAGCTGCCAGCCCCTGCTCGGATCCATGGAGTACTCCTTCCGGTTTCCGTCGTAGCGCGTTTGGAACTGGCCCGCCAACTGCATCTCCGCCATTGTCTCCTGCACGCGGCGCTGCGAATAGCCCAACTCGCGCGCCACGCCGCTCGCGGTCCCGGGACCGTGCGCCACCAGGTAGGCGAAGACGTCGGCGCGGATGCTCACCCCGAAGAACGCCCGGCATTTCATCACGAGGCTGGCCGGCGTCCACGCTGGGAGTCTCTGCGCTTGGCCGCGCAGCCAGATCGGCGAACGTTGCCATCCATAGCGCGCAAAAACCTCGTCGGTCTCCCCTTCGGTCGGAGGCAACGGCTGGCCTCGATGTTGAAACAACGTCTCCGGCTCCACGCCGGCTTGGGGCAGGCAGCGTTGGGCGAGGTTCCGCCACTTGGGCGTTTTGTCGCGCTCGGCCATGAAAGCGGCCACGGCCCCCGCCAACGTGGGTGAACAAACGTGGTCCTCCGCCAGGAGGGTGGTCAGCCGCACGACGTTGATCCAGCGGCCATTTTGCACCAACCAGTCGAGCACCTCATCGAACGTCCGCGCATCCTGCCGGGCGCATTCCCACGTCAGGAGCAACAGCGGTTCGGGGTCCACCAGGCGTGGCAGGCGCGGCGCGGCTCCGCCCATCACCCCCACCTGCGACCAGGCGGACCAGAGCGAGTTCAGCACCGTCTGCGACAACTCAGTCCTGAAGTCCTTGAGCGAGTTTCTCATGTCCGATTCGGTCCAGGACCTGTTGGAGTTTCCGGCGGAATTCCCGGCTGGTCTTCCGGCTCAACAACCAGTCCACGGCGGCTTGGGCCTCCGCTTCGGTAGGTTCCAAGTCCAGCAAATCGCCCAAGTGGATCTCCAACCGGGTCTGCGGGTCCATGGTTGCGTAGATTTTGAGATGCACCTGGTCCAGGCGGCTGACCAGGTGCAACGCCAGGCACTTTCCGTAGGCTTTGCGCTGGAGGCGGGCCTCCAAGCCCGATGGCAGTCCAAATTCCACGAGCGGCGCCGGGCCGAAGTTCAACCACTCCGGCTTGATGCCCAACTCCTGCCCGACCTCCGCCACCAACCCCGAAAACTGACCCGGCAGCGCTTTGTCCGGCTGCAACGTGACCTTGCCTTCCGCATCTACCGTGGCGGCACAGATAATGTCCACGTCGCTGGTGGATCTCGATACCCAGCCCATCAGGTTAAGCGAGGCCCCACCGCAACTGACCAATTCCATCGGTTCCATCCCGGCATAGGCCATCTTGGCATCGAGTCGTTTGAGGGCTTCTTCGATGCCTTGCTTGCCTGAGAACGGGTTCTGCACCACGCCGTTATTCATATCGTATCTAGCGTTATAACGACTATACGACATCTAAAAGCGCGCTTCAAGCCTTAATACATCTCCACAATGGGCCAGCAGACAGCCCCGATCCGCAGCCAGAAGTCCGGCAATCGGTCAGGTACAGCCACCCACCGAACCCAGGCCCGGCTTCTCCAACATGGCGCTGGCCCGCCCCAGATCCGTCCCCTCGTCCGCTGCGTCCGCGAGGAGTGCCGGGAGGTCCAACGCGTCGGGCCGTTTGTGATCTTTGCCCTGAGGCGATGATGGGGCCGTGGCGCGCTGCGCAACCTGAAGGGCCGCGAAACCCTCTCAGCCAAGTGGCCTCTCACCCGGCTCCCCCTGCGGTGCCCCCGCCAACTCTGCGATGAGCCCATCCCGCTGTCGGGCGGCGTAAGTGTGGAGACGCAGCGGTCGCGGGTTCCATGCCAGGGCGTCAATACCGGTTATTGGGTGTGCCACGACACGAGCCGCACGGGGTGCATGCCTTTGGGCAGGCAAGACGCGGTTTCCTCGGGTTGGCTGTCGAAGCGCACATTTATCTGGGGAGACGGTTCGTGGAATGTCCAACCGCGCTCCGCTCGATGGACGGCTGTGGCGTTCTCGGACCTTGACGATGGGCTGGCCCCACCCCAATTTCAGTGCGCGATGATGTGCGGATGACTATGCGACTCTACGGCCTTACTGGTGGCATCGGCATGGGCAAGTCCGCCGCCTCGAACCTGCTGACCCAGGCGGGGTGGGCGGTGGTGGACACCGATCAAGTGGCGCGGGATGTTGTGTTACCGGGCCAGTCCGCCTTGGCGGAGCTGGTGCGCCTCTTCGGCCCGTCCATCCTGCATCCAGATGGTACGCTCAACCGCCCGGCGATGGCGGAACGGGTCTTTGGCGACAGCGCCGCCCGGGCTCAGCTCGAAGGAGTCCTCCATCCGCGCATTCGCAACCGCTGGCGCGCCACGGTGGAGGAATGGCGGGCGGCCGGGCTCACCTCCGGAGTGGTGGTGATTCCGCTCCTGTTCGAGACGGGGGCGCAAAGCGCGCTTGACGTGACCGTGTGCATGGCCTGCTCCGAAGCTACGGCCACCCGGCGGTTGCGCGAGCGGGGTTGGTCCTTGGAGGAAATCCAGCGCCGCCGTTTGGCGCAATGGCCGCTTGGGCGCAAGATGGAGGCCGCGCACCACGTGGTCTGGAACGAGGGTTCGCTCACGACCCTCGGCGCGCAGTTGGAGCGGGTTTTCCGCCGTTGACTCCCGTCTCAGCGGGGTGACGCCTCCCGGCGCAGCGCTCGCAGGTGACGGTACTTCAGGTACGTCTCCCACGCGCAGAAGCCGGCGATGCGCCAGCCTTGGGAGCCGTCCAGAAAGCCGCGCCTGAGCACGTACCCGCGCAACCAGCGAAAGGCGGCGTGGAAAGCCGGCGCCAACGGCAAGACGCCCCGGCCCTCGGCGAACTTGGACTCCGCCCACAGCCGGGCATAGTGACGGCAGCGCGTGCGATGGTCCTCGGCGCTGCTATAGGAGTAATGGTTCAGTTCGCCGCGCAACGGCAGCACGCTCCCTTGCACTTCCAGGCGCTCATGAACCTTGCCGCCGGCAAAGCGCGCCCGCTCTCTGCGGAAGAGCCTGACCAGACGGTCGGGATACCAGTCGCCATGGCGAATCCAGCGGCCTTCGTACAACACACAACGCGGCATGCTATAACCGGATGCCTCAGGCGGCGGTTCCGTGCGCCTAAGTTCCCGCAGTTCGCCGCGCAACGGGTCAGAGACCTCTTCGTCGGCGTCGAGGCTGAGGATCCACGGGTGCGAGGCCAGGGCAAGCACGGCGTTCTTCTGGGCCACGAAGCCCTGCCATGGTTGATGATGCCAACGGGCGCCAAATTCGCGGGCAACGGCTTCGGTGCCGTCACGGCTGCCCGAGTCGAGCACCACGATCTCATCCGCCAATTCGGCCGCACTACGCAGGCACCGCGGCAGGTTGCGCTCCTCGTTGAGCGTGATGAGACAGACACTGACCTTCATCTCTCCCCTTTCCGGGCCAGTTGGCGCGGCCGCTGGGCGGCGGCCAATTCGAGCACTTGCACCGTCTCCTTCACGTTGCGGTCCAGGGACATCGCGGCGCGCTCCTCGGGCGTCAGCAGAGCCCGGCGGCCGCGCCAGTGGCGGATGGCCTCCACCACCGCGCCGGTGTCTTCCGGGGTGGCCAGAGTGGTGCCGCTGCGTTTGGCGTCCAGCCACTCGGCGCCGCCGTTGGCTGCGGTCGTGATGACCGGCAGCCCCGCCGCCAAGGCCTCGCAGACCACATTTGCCGAGGGCTCGTAAATCGGGAGAAACACAAACAAGTCCGCCGCTGCGTAAGCGTCTTCCACCTTGAGCTTGGCGTCCACATGGACGGCGTCCGCGGGCAGTTGCGTCGCCCGGCCCTTGCCGGCTACCAGGAGGCGCCAATGTTCTTCCGGGCGGGAGCGGTCGGCTTTCAGGGTCGCATAGGCCTGCGCGAGGAAACGCATCCCTTTGCGTTCCCAGCCTGACCCGACAAACAGCAGCACTGTCTCCTCCTCGCGAAAGCCGAGCTCGCGCCGCGCTCTCTCCCGGTGGCCGTCGTCAAAACGCTCCAGTTCGATGCCGTTTCGCACCAAGTGGATACGTTCCTCGGGGAAGTTGAAGCGGCGCTGGATGTCGGCCTGCACCATCCGTGAGTTGACGATGATCCGCCCCGTATGTGCCGGGTCGAAGGTCTGCCGCTCCAAGCTCAACATGTGGCGGTGAAACGCTCCGAGCCCGACCCACCATTTGCGCCACCATGGCGCATACCGTCGGCGCTGTTCGAGCCATGCGGCATGCACGCCGTCTCCTGCCCGGTAGACCTCCTGCTGCAGGGTGCGTTCGAGGCTGAACACGCAGTCGAAGGACTCCCCCTCCAGGGCGGCCGCCACTTGGGCCGCGAACTTCAGCGGCCGCCAGGCCCGGGGCCCGCCCACGTGCTGGAGTCGCAGTTGTGCCGGGGTGCCCTCCGCGGGCCAAGCCTCGGTGAAGAGGTGCAGTTCGTGTCCCTGCTGCGCCAGGGCCGTCATGAGCCGCCGCAGGTACAATTCGGCTCCGCCCGTGGCGGAGTAGTGGCGGCGGATGAGGGCCAGTTTCATGTGGCGCTGAGCCTTCAAAGAGACGGGCGGGGTGTCAAGCGCGGGAGCACGCCGTTCACGCCGCCTGGCCGGCTGCGCTGGGTTGCACGAACGGGGGCAATGGGCAGTCCAGCGTGTCCGCCACCGCGCGCAGCAGTTCCGCTTCGCGCTCGTGCAGAAAACCGTCCGCTGCCACCGTCTCCGCGCAGGCGTCGATCACCATTCGCTTGATGGCCGGAGTCGCGGCCGCCAGGCGGTCCAGCGCGGTGTCCACGAAAGCGAGGCCGCACTCGCTGAGCGCGAGGGGTTCGGCGGGACCGGAGGGGAGCCGCAACGCCGCCCAACCGGCTCGGAAGGCGGTGGCTTGCGCCGCCGTGTCTTCGTGTCCCACGTGCGCCAAAGCGGACAGCAGCACCGAGCACTCCTGGTCGAGCGGCTTCAAGGCGTAATACTGGATGACCTGCCGCTTGGGTGGGCGGAAGTAGGTTTCCAGCCGCTGCCGCACAATCCGCTGCAGAGTGTACTCGAAAAGGTCGATCTCCTGGTCGGCCTCGACCAGCGCTTTCAGCGTGGCCGCGAAGTGCTCGTACTGCGATGGAGAGAGTCGGCGCAAGGCCGGCAGGGCAAGGTCGGCCAAGGCCAGACGGGCCGCCGGTGCCAAAGCCACCACCTTCATCCAGCACGATTCCATTTCAGAGGCGATCGGCCCCACCAAGGCCAGTTGCCGCCGCCGCACCCCGTTATCCTGGCCGAGCACCAGCGAGTGAACCAGCACCGTGGCGCCGCGAGGTTCCCGGGCGGCGGCCGCCAGTTCTTCCGGCAGAGATTGCAGCAACGCGCTGGCAAAGGCCAATTGGCCCGGACCCACATTCCCAAACCGGCCCGCCGCCCCCTGGCTGGCGGTCTTGAGGGTCGGGGGCGGCTCCCGGCGGATGGCGCCGGGCATGGGGATTGGCCGGGCGGACGCCGCCACCCGGTGGACCGCACCGACCGTTTCCGAGTCCCTTTCCACGACCGGCTGAGTGACCGGGAATCGTCCGTCGAAGCTGGGGTCCAGCGCACGGATGCGCTCCGCCAGGGGAGGGTGGGT
>CAYYMW010000186.1:0-13529 GCA_964472515.1 uncultured Verrucomicrobiota bacterium
GGTCAATTTCGACGAGGCCCTCGAGCAGGTTTTGGCGCGCGACCCCAGATACGCGCGTGACGCGTATTTTTTCCTGCGCGAGGCGCTGGATTACACGCAGAAGGCCATCAGCAAGGCCAACCAGGGCAAGCTCCGGCACGTCACCGGCCAGGAACTGCTGGGCGGCATTCGCGATTTCGCCCTGGCCCAATTCGGCCCCATGACCCTGACGGTGTTCCACGAGTGGGGCGTGACCCGCGGCGAGGACTTCGGCGAGATGGTGTACAACCTGATTGACCAGGGGGTCTTCAGCAAGCACGACACCGACACTCGCACCGACTTTGCCGGGCTTTACGACTTCGAAGAAGTGTTCCGGAAGCCCTTCCTCCCGTCAGCCAAGCTCGCGCCGCCTGCGGGCGGGACCGATTCGTAACACGATTTGCCCACGCACCGAACCTTCGCATGAACCCCCATCCTCCCCTCCGCCCGTCCGGCGTTATTCCTCCCATGCCCGCGGGCGTGCGGCTCACCACCCTGCCCAACGGACTTACGGTGATCGTGCGCGAGGACCACAGCGCCCCGGTGGTGGCGGCGCAGGCCTGGTGCCGCGCGGGGAGCGTGGATGAAGGCCGCTGGCTGGGGGCGGGGCTCTCCCACGTGCTCGAGCACATGCTCTTCAAGGGCACCACCAAGCGCGAAGGGCACCGGATTGACCAGGAGGTCCAGGAGGCGGGCGGCTACCTCAACGCCTACACCTCGTTCGACCGCACGGTCTACTGGATCAATGTGCCCAACACCGGCACGCGCACGGCGCTCGACATCCTCGCAGACATCACCTGCAACGCCACGCTGCCCGCCGACGAACTCACCAAGGAGATGGATGTCATCCGGCGCGAGATGGACATGTGCCATGACGACCCGGGCCGGCGCTCGAGCCGGCGCTTGTTCGAGACGGCCTACACCCGCAGTCCCTATCGCTTCACGGTCATTGGTTACCCGGAGATCTTCAACCAACTTACCCGCGACGACATTGTTGCCTATTACCGGGAGAAGTACGTGCCCAACAACCTCTTCTTCGTGGTGGCGGGCGATGTGCGGACGGAGGAAGTGATTGAGCAGATTGCGGAGGCGTTCCGGGAGACCAAGGCCAGGCCGTTGCCGCCAGTGGTCCTGCCCGAGGAACCGCGCCAGGTCGCCGCGCGCGAGATGATCGAGGAGGCGGCGGTTGAATTGGCCCACCTCCACTACAGTTGGCACATTCCCGATCTGCGCCACCCGGATGTGCCGGCGCTCGACGTGCTGGCGGTGCTGCTCGGCAGCGGGCGCAGCTCCCGGCTTTTCCGGAAGGTGCGCGAGGAGCTCGCGCTGGTCACCGGCATCGACGCGTGGACCTACAGCCCGGGCAACCAGGGCCTGGTGGGCATCAGCGCGGTGCTCGAGGCCGATAGGTGCGACGCCGCCCGGGAGGCCATCCTGGCGGAGGTCAGGCGCATCCAGGAACAGGCGATCGAGCCGGAGGAGTTGGCCAAGGTGGTCAAGCAGTTCATTTCCGGCACGCTGGCGGCGCGCAAGACCATGCTGGGCCAGGCGCAGGACTTGGGTTCCAACTGGATGGCCGCCGGCGATCTCAATTTCTCCGAACGCTACCTTGCCGCCGTGAAGCAGGTGACGCCCGCCGTGCTCCAGCGCGTGGCACGCGAGTATTTCACCACGGACAATCAGACCCTCTACGGCCTCGTGCCCAAGGGGGCGGGCGCTACGCTGGCGCACCGCGTCGAAGTCGCGGAGGAGGCGCCCGTCCGCCGGTTTGACCTGCCCAACGGCCTGCGCCTGCTGGTCAAGGAGAACCACCGTCTGCCATTCGTCGATTTCCGCCTGGTGCTGCGCGGGGGCGTGCTGGCCGAGACCGCCGCCGACAACGGCGCCACGCAACTGCTCTCGCGCATGCTGATGCAGGGGACCGCGCGCCGCACGGCCGAGCAGATCGCCAATGAGATCGAGTCGGTGGGCGGGCAGCTCGATACCTACAGCGCGAACAACACCTTCGGCGTCAACGCCGAGGTCCTGGATGGCGACTTTCATCTGGGATTGGAACTCCTCGCGGATGTTCTGCTTCACCCGGCCTTCCCGGCCGAGGCCCTCGAACGCGAGCGCGCCAACCAACTGGCCGCCCTGCGCGCCCAGCGGGACCAGATGCTCCAAAGCGGCACCCGCGCCCTGCGCCAACTCCTCTACGGCGCCCAGGGCTATGGCCTTGATCCTCTGGGCAGCGAGGAAAGCCTGACCGCCCTGACCGCCGATCATCTGCGCGAGTTTCACACCCGGCTGGCCGTGCCGCAAAACGCCGTGCTCGCCGTCTACGGTGCCGTGGAGCCTGAGGCGGTGCATCGGGCGGTCCAGGCGGTCTTTGGCGATTGGAAGGCCACCGGCGAGGCCATGAATCCGAAGGCCTCCGGCCGCGGGGCTTCCTGTCCCGGGATCGAACGCACGGTGGAGACCAGGGACAAAAAGCAGGGCGTGTTGTTGATCGGCTTCCCGTCCGTGACCATCGATCACCTGGATCGTCTCGCGCTGGACCTGCTCCAGGAGGCCTGCAGCGATCTGGGCTCCCGCCTCTTCATGCGCGTCCGCGACAAGTTGGGGCTCGCCTATTACGTCGGCGCTTCGCATTTCTCCGGCTTGATCCCCGGGTATCTGGCGTTCTACGTCGGCACCGAGCCTGACAAGCTCGCGCAGGTGGAGCAGGAATTGCTCAATGAGGCCGCCCTGCTGCGCACGGAGGGGTTGTCACTGGAAGAGGTGAAACGCGCCCAGGCCAAGATTCTCGGCCAGCGCAAGATTTCCCGGCAGGAACTCGGCAGCCTGGCCCAGACTCACGCCCTCGATGAGTTGTACGGCCTCGGCTATGCCAATAGCGAAGCCGAGGACCGCCGCTACGAAGCCCTCACGGTCGACGACCTCAAGGCCGTCGCCGCCAAGTACCTTACGCCGGACAAATACGCCGTCGCCATCGTCCGGCCCGAGTAGGCGGCGCGCATTCACCACCCGTACGTCACTGGCTGGCTTGCACCCGGTAGAAGACCTGGGTGTCACCGGAGCCGGAAGGTACTTCTACCATGGTGACGGCGGTGGTGGCTGTGATCGTGGTCACTGGCTGCCATTGCTTCAGATCCCGGGACGCTTCGAGCGAGTACCTGCACCCGCTCTCGCCAGAAATCGGAAAGGCCATCAATCCACCTGGAGAGAGGTGCGGTTCGCCTATGATGGGTGGGAGCGGAGACTCTGCGCCCGGCCGCGGTTCGAGTACCAGCAGCCCGGCTACATCGTCCAGTAGGTACACCTTCCCTGAATCCACCTGTACGTCCACGGCACGGCTGCGCGTCCGGCAACTCGCCACCTCCGTCGGTTGAGACGGGATCGCGAGGTTCACGACATGGAGTCCGTTGGAACCGCACGCCAGATAGGCCAGGTCGCCTTCAAACCAGAGATCGGTCGGACGCACGCCGACCAAGGAGCCTGGAGTGGGTTTGAAGAAGCGCGGCTCGCCCACATTGTACTCGCCCACCACCGCCAGATGTAGAGGATCGCTCACATCCAGGATTGACCAGCCAGGAGTCGGATTCCCGACGCAAGCTCGATTGCCTGAAACCCTCACTCCACGAATCGAGGGCATGCCGCGCAGCCCGCCGATCCAGACTGGTTTTTGAGGATTGCGAACCTCCAGCACCTGCAGGCCATCCGCTTCGTCAGCCAGGTAAGCGTAGGGGCCGGCTAGGCAAATACCATAGAACGCATCCACTCCGAGCCAGCTTGGGTTTGCTGACATCACAGCCGGGGTGGCCGGGTTGGAGACATCCACCACGCGGGGATCCCCACTCCGGGACGACAAGAAAGCAAATTGGCCGGTTACTTGAACGCCGTCGGCCATGAACGGTGAAGAGGTCCCGAGAACTTTCGGATTGCCTGGGTCGGAGACGTCGACAATCTGAAGCCCAAGCTTGGAACAGGCCAGATAAGCCATGTTGTTCGTCACCTGGAGGTCCGTGACCCCGCCCTCCACGTCGAGTTGACTGACCAGTCGTAACGCATGTGGGTCGTGCAAGTCCAGAACCACGAGTCCCATCTCACGAGAGGCCAGATATGCATGGTTCCCCGCGACTTGGAACCTTCTGAACCCGCTTGGAGCCTCTGTTCCCCATTGCCCAAGGAGCGCAAGTACCCAGGTCGGGCGTTCGACTACGAGTGCTTGCGCCTCGCTGTAGACCATCCCGAATCGATTGCTGACCGCTACGGAATAGTTGCCCGCGTCGGCGGGCATCGCGCGGGGGATGGTATAATTGGTGCCGGTTGCCCCCACGATGGGCTCGCCGTCCTTTAGCCATTGGAAAGTCATTTCTTCCATCGAGAGCGCTGCTACCTCTAGTTTGGCCTCGTCGCCGCCCAGCACTGGAGCCAGTTCCGTGCATTCCACGATTCTAGGCCGTGAAGTGGCGGGTGTGAACGAGACTTGGTCAAGGTAGACCAGTTCGTCCTGCCACCAGGACGCCGTCGCCCGGCGGAAACGCCAGACGGCCTGGTGCGCCCCCTCGGGAATCGTCACCACGTGCTGGTGCCACCCTTGGCAGAAGGAATTGGCCGGCAGGCCAGGGACATCGACGTAGAACTGGAAATCAAGCTCGGCGTGATCGTCGAGATAGTACCAGAAAGAGAGGATCCCCGGGCCTTGGAGATCAACGGCCACTTCGGCTGAGTCCTGATGCACCAAGCTGCCGCACTTAAGGGCGTCCACGCCGTCATGCGTGGAGTTGGTCTGCCCCACCCAGGCGGAAGGACTGTTGACATGCCACGTGAGTTCAGGGGCGTCCGTCGCCTCCTCGAGGGACGGATATGGCCGAACCGTCACCTTGACCTCCGGGCTGACGAGGGAGCCGAGATCGTTGCTGAGGAGGAGGTCGTATTTCCCGTTGATGGCCCCCGTCACGTTGGTGAGGACCAAGGTGAGATTGGTGGCCCAAGCGAGGTTGGTCCCATTCGCGCGCCATTGGCAGATCATTGGTCCCAGTCCAACGGCCTCGGGACGTAGAAACACCATGCTGTCGGCGTCAACCTCCTGATTGGTGGGGAACGAAACCAAGCGTGGCGGTCCCGGAAGCGAAACGCAGGCCGTGGCGCTGGTCACCACTCCCATTGCATTCGAGACGGTCACATCGAAGAAGCGTGCCTCGCCCGGTTCGAGTTCAGCCACCTCCAACTGGCGTTCGGTGGCGCCTTCAATCGAAAGCCCGTTGCAGCGCCATTGGAGGCTCAAAGGCGGCGTGCCGATGGCCAGGGTGCGCAACACCACCGCCTCTCCGGGTTCGCCCAGCACACTCTCGGGGTCGCGCAAGATAGTTGGGGGTTGCGCGCCGTCCGTCCGCTCGCCACTGACCGCCAGAACCTGCAACCCTTGGTCGACCCGCGTGAGTGCCCCCGCCGGCCACGGGCGAGCGAACGATAGGGAGGTCAATTGTCGATCCGCCAAGCCAAACGCAGTCAGATCAAGCCGCAGTTCTCCCAATGCGGCCCCGGAGGTGGCCACCCATTGGTTGGAAGCGGCGAGGTACTTCAGTTGGGGGAGAACCAAGGCTTGCCGATTGAACGAGTAGGCTTGTTCCAGCGGCCGCCAAGCGACAACCTCGGCAGGGTCTTCGAAACCCAACACGACCACATCCGGGAAGCTGTCAGTCCCGTTGAAGCCTGATTGCAGGATGCGAAGGCTCCGATAGCGGCCCGGTTGCTGCAGGCGCAGGGTTCTTGGTGGCGCGCCAATGCTCCTCATGAGGGCGTTGGAACCAGCGTAGGGCTGGAACTCATAGACAACGTTGGTATCAAGGCGGGTGTAGTTGGAAGTGTGGACGGCACCGAGCCGCCGCGCCGCAGGCAGCGCATCCATGCTGGTAGTCGGTAGTGGAACCGAAGCGGCGCCCATCTCGCCATAGCTCGTGCCGAGGTCGGAATAGGGACTTGGGGCGGCTTCCACGACGACATCATGACTCCAGCCTTCCAACTGCAGCGGCAGGCACTTCGCATCGGGCGAGAAGACATCGATCCGCACCACCACCTCCTTGGTGGCGAGCAAGCCATCCTTGACGCGGACCACCACGGTCGATGGGGTCGATCGAGCGGAGAGGTTCTTGAGGGCAAGAGTGTTGGTCTTGCTCAGCGTGGCACCACCTGGGACGTACCATTGATAGGTGAACGGCCCGGCGCCTTCGGCAAGGATCTCCAACGCCAATTCCTCCCCCGCAAGCATGCTGTGCGAAGTTGGGACCTGGACCAGCGCAGACACGTTCGCGACCCGGCTGGTCACTGCCCCCAACGCGTTGGAGACGACCAGGCAATAAGTGCCGATGTCGTCCCGACGAAAACGGGGGATGACCAGGGTGGCATTGGTTCCGCCCGGCAGCAGTGTGGATCCGCGGTACCACTGAAGAACGGCCGAAGGCCCGGCTGAGACATCGGCACGCAAGGTGACCCGGTCGGCAATCTGAACCAGTTGGTTGGTGGGCTGCGCGTTGAAATACGGCGCCAGCCCCGTTCCGCTGAAGTAAGCGACCTCGTCCAGCCAGCCATTTCCGTACGGATTGGACGTGTCCCATGAGCCGTAGGTCCAAGCGAGTTCCCGTGGTCCAGCCGGAACATCGACTACGACATGCGCCCACTCCTGTTCGCCGGAAATCGAGAACCTGGCGGTTCCGTCGATCGAAAAGGTCAACCCCCGTTTCTTGTCCGGCGACGCCACTCGCCACCAGAACGCCACCTGCCCTGGTCCGGTAACGACAGTCTCAAGTCGCGACTCCTCACCGTAGGCCGGTTGTCCGCTCTGGGCCGCGTGCAGGCCGTCGTGCGTGGTGTTGGTTTGCGCCCACCAAGGGCTTTGCAAGACATTCGCGAAACTCCAGTCGGGCGCGTTCAGTGCCTCGGGGATCGTCGGGGACGGATCATCGAGAGATCCCGTTGGATCTGCCGCGGCCGGTCCGGCCAGAAGCAGAAGAGTCAACCACCAAGCGGCCCTGCCCATTCCGCAACCCACGGCTACTCGCCAATGCCTGTGCCCGACCCTGGTCGCTTTGCCCGAAAACTCCC
The DNA here is from genome assembly GCA_964472515.1 of uncultured Verrucomicrobiota bacterium. Lineage (GTDB taxonomy): Bacteria > Verrucomicrobiota > Verrucomicrobiia > Limisphaerales > J093 > CAYYMW01. The sequence goes on from CAYYMW010000186.1 coordinate 7,105, forward strand.
TATTCATCACTCGATTCGATCCCCTGAGTTGAATGTCGCGCGCGTAACGAGTTGTGGTTCGGCCTGCTCGGCCAGCCACGACTCCCGCAAAACCCTTTGCCATTATGATACTTGAGAAGTGCGGCGACAACTCGCAGCGTCCCTCCCGAATTCAGCGGAGTCAAGTCCCTTGTGACCGTGCACCGTGACCCCATTCTGATGGGCTCGCTCTGCCAAGACGTTCCACCGACGTGGCCAGGGCGGACCGTGACCGCACCCGATTTTTTGCGATGGCATGGATTGCATCGCGACGGGCTTCGTGGCAGGCTGACAGCGGCATGGACATGCATAACGGTCGGGCAGAGCCGCCAGCCGGGGCGCCACCGCAAGGACGCGTGGCGGGCTCGTTATGGCTGGTTTGCGTGGGCGGGGTTCCCCGGCCTTTGCGTTCCTTGCTTCCGAGCCATGATTGAACTCGTACAAATTCCCTACAGTCCCTTCTGCATTGTGCAGCGCCGCCTCCTGGAGTACGCCGGGGTCCGGTTCAAGACCGTCAATATCCCCAACCACGACCGGTCGTTGGTCTGGAAACTGACGCGGCAACGCTACTACCAGGTGCCCTTGATCAAGGACGGCAAGATGGTCGTCTTCGAGACGGACGACAATTCCCAGGTCATTGCGAAGTACCTGGATGCCAAGCTGAAGCTGGACCTGTTCCCCAAGGAGTGGGAGGGGGTGCAAGAGTTGATGTGGCGGTATTTCGAGGGCGAAATCGAAAACGTGGGCTTCCGCCTGAACGATGTTTATTACGAGGAGAACGTGCCGGTGGCGATGCGCCTGCCGTTTATCCGGCACAAGGAACGCAAGTTTGGCCGGGGCTGCCTCCAGGAATGGCGAACCCAGCAACCGGAGCTTCTGAAACAGTTGAGCCACCTGCTGCAACCCTGCGAACAGATGCTCCAAACCCGCCCGTACTTGCTCACGGACCGGCCCTTGTTCGTTGACTTCGATCTGTTCGGCATGCTCGGCAACTTCCTTTACTCCGGCCATTATCAACTGCCCCTGACGCACAACCGGCTCCGTGCCTGGTACGACCGCCTTGCCCAAGCCACCCTATGCCGCGCCGAGTGAAGAATTACGTGCTGGACACGAATGTCCTGCTGCACGATCCCCAATCTCTCTTCAGTTTCCAGGATAACCACGTCCTCCTGCCCATCGAGGTCATCGAGGAGATCGACCACTTCAAGCGCGAGACTACCGAACGCGGGCGCCATGCCCGAACGGTGTCGCGCTGCCTGGACGAGCTCCGGACCAAGGGCCGGCTCAACGAGGGGGTGGCGTTGCCGCGCGGGGGCGTGGTGCGGATCGTCTTTCAACCACCCACCCCGCCGGCGGAGTATTCGTTGAACGGGAACACGCCGGACAGCCGTATCCTGCAGACCGCCCTGGCCATCCAGCGCGCCGAACCGGCCGTCCCCACCATCCTCGTCACCAAGGATATCAACCTTCGCATCAAGGCGGACCTCCTGGGCCTGCCGGCGGAAGATTACGAGACCGACCAGGTCCAACTGACCGATCTCTACTCCGGGATGTTCGAGCTGGCGGTCTCCTCCGAGAAGGCGCAAAGCCTGCGGCTGGACGGCGGATTCGAACTCGAAGGCCGCCCCCGTTTCCCCAACGAGTATTGCACCGTCACCGAAGAGGGGCAGAACCGCCGCCCACAACTCGGCAAGGTGGACCAGACCGGCCGCAAGGTGATCCCCATCCAGGATGTCCGCGAAGGCGTCTGGGGCATCAAGCCCCGCAACCGGGAGCAGCACTTTGCCCTCGACGCCCTGCTCGACGAAAAGGTCCGGTTGGTGACACTGATGGGCAAGGCCGGCACCGGCAAGACGCTCATGGCCCTGGCCGCCGGGCTGAAGCGCACGGTCACCGACCGCGAGTACCGCCGGTTGGTCGTTGCCCGGCCCACGGTGAGCGTCGGCAAGGAAATCGGGTTCCTGCCCGGCACGCTCGAGGAAAAGCTGGGACCTTGGATGCAGCCCATCCACGACGCGCTGGAGTTGCTCAACGACCTGAACATGGGGCAGGAGGGCCGGCGCAGCCTGGACTTGCTCCGCTCCGGCAACATCGTGGTCGAGGCACTGAGCTACATCCGCGGTCGGAGCATCGCCAACCAGTTCATGATCATCGACGAGGCGCAGAACCTGACGCCGCTCGAGGTGAAGACCATCATGACGCGCGTGGGGCAGGGGACGAAGATTGTGTTCACCGGCGACCCGTACCAGATCGACAATCCCTACGTGGACTCGGCGTCGAACGGCTTCAACTACCTGGCGAGCCGCTTCCGCGAGCAGGCCATCGCGGCGCACATTGAGCTGCAGAAGGGCGAGCGCTCGGAGTTGGCCGAGCTGGCCGCCAACCTGTTGTAGGGGTGTCGGCCGCCCGCCTGGCCTGCGGATGGCCGGGTTGGTGGGTCGATTTCAGTTCATGACGGAACCGCGCCAACCTGGGAACTCGCGCGCATCCCCCCCCGACTGGCGGGCGGCATGCGTGGCCATCATTCCCTGCCATGACGAGGCGCCCGCCATCGCCTCGGTGGTGTCGGGAGTACTGGCCCACCTGCCCACCGTGCTGGTGGTGGATGACGGCTCCCGCGACGGCACGAGCGGCCTGGCCCGCGCGGCGGGCGCGCAGGTGCTGCGGTTGGAGCACAACTCCGGCAAAGGCGCCGCCTTGAACGCCGGCCTCCGTTGGGCGCACACGGCGGCTTTCGCTTGGGCCCTGCTCCTCGATGGTGACGGCCAGCATGCCCCGGAGGACATCCCCGGGTTTTTCCAGTGTGCGACGGCCAGCGGAGCCGACTTGGTGGTGGGTAACCGCATGGGGCAGGTCAATGGCATGCCGGCGTTGCGCCGCTGGGCCAACCGCTGGATGAGCGCCCGGCTCTCGCGCCGGGCCGGGGTGGCGTTGCCGGACAGCCAATGCGGATTCCGCCTGCTGCGGTTGGACCTCTGGACCCGCCTCGGGCTGCGCACCGCCCATTTCGAAATCGAGTCGGAGATGTTGCTCAACTGCCTCCAGGCCGGGGGCCGGATCGCGTTCGCGGAGGTTCAGACGCGGTATCCGGTGCGCGGCCAGAGCAAGATCCGCCCGCTTGCGGATAGCCTGCGGTGGGTGCGCTGGTGGCGGGCCTCCGGGTAGGAGGCTTTCGGCCAGGTCGCGGGTGATTCCCCAACTGGCTCAGGCCCCGTTCCCGCCACGTCCAAACCGAGCCTGCCGCCTTGTGCGCGTGCGACTTCCGTAGCCGCCGCCACTGCCCTTGAGCGAGCCCGGCCATTGTCCCGGCTTGCTCTGGCCGGCAAATTGCTTATCCTTTGCCAAGACGGCGGTTGGCGTGTTGTCGGCGGCCGTGGCAATCTGACGTGAAGAAGTACTTGCTTGCGTGGTGTTTCGTGGCTTGGTCGTTATCGGCGGCCGGCACCAATCTGACCCAGGTGACGCGCACCAACGAAACGCCCGTGCGGGATTTGATCCTGTTCACCGGCAAGTACACCAACACCGAGCCCTTTACCGCCGGGCCTTACGACGGCAATATCGCGCAGATTACCGTGCGGGTGTTGCAGCAAATGCACTATTCCCGCCAGAGCTTCACCAAGGAAACGGCCCGCCACTTCCTGCAGCGCTATTTGGAGACGCTCGATCCCCAGCACTTCCACTTCGTGCGGGGCGACATTGCGGAGTTCGACCGGTTTGCGGATCGGTTGGACGAACTTACGCTGCGCCAAGGAGATACCTCCCCCGCCAACATCATTTTCGCCCGCTTCACCCAGCGGGTGGAGGAGCGTGTGCGGTGCGCGGCGGCGCTGCTCGAAAAGAACGATTTCAGCTTCGATAGCGACGATCGTTACACTGCGAACCGCAAGGACTTGGGCTGGCCGGACGATCTGGCTGCCGCCCAGCAGCTCTGGGGCCAGCACCTGCGCTACGAGTACCTGCAGGAGAAACTCAACAAGCAAAAGCCCGAGGACATCCTCAAGACGCTGGCCAACCGCTACCGCCGGTTGCTGCGTTCGTTGGGCGAATTCGACAGCGACGAGGTGCTCCAACTTTACCTGACCGCGCTCAGCCACGTTTACGATCCCCATTCCGACTACATGGGCAAGTCGCAGCTCGAGAACTTCGCCATCAGCATGAAGCTCTCCCTCTTCGGCATCGGGGCGCTGCTCCGCTCCGAGGACGGCTACTGCGTGGTCCACGAACTGGTCGCCGGCGGGCCGGCGGCCAAGAGCAAGCGCCTCAAGCCCAACGACAAGATCATCGCCGTCCAGCAGGCCGGGAAGGAACCCGTGGACATCGTGGACATGAAGCTCAACAAGGTCGTCGAGATGATCCGCGGGCCCAAGAGTTCCGAGGTGACGCTCACCATCATCCCGGCCGATGCCGCCGACCAATCCGTCCGCCGCCAGATCACGCTCGTGCGCGACGAAATCAAGCTGGAGGACGCCGAAGCCAAGGCCAAGATCGTGGATTTGCCCGAGCAGGCGGGGCGCGCGGTGCGCGTCGGGGTCATCGATCTGCCCTCCTTCTACGCCAGCATGGACTTTGGGGCGAACAAGACCAAAGGCCCCCCCAAGAGCACCACGGATGACGTCTCGCGGCTGATCCGCAAACTCAAGGCCGAGGGCGTGAGCGGCATCGTTCTGGATTTGCGCCGCAACGGCGGCGGCTCGCTCGAAGAAGCCATCCGTCTCACAGGCTTGTTTATCCGTGAGGGACCGGTTGTGCAGGTCAGGGACGCCACGGACGACGTGACCGTCGAGTCCGACCCCGATCCGGGCATCCTCTACGATGGGCCGCTGGTGGTGCTCACCAGCCGGTTCAGCGCGTCGGCGTCCGAGATTCTGGCCGCCGCCCTGCAGGACTACGGCCGGGCGCTCATCGTCGGCGACGTCTCCACCCACGGCAAGGGCACCGTGCAGACCATTCTCGAGCTGGGCAAGTACATGCGCCAGCGGCTGCCGTCCAGCTTCAACCCCGGCGCCCTCAAACTCACCATTCGTAAGTTCTACCGCGCCACCGGCTCCTCCACGCAGTTGAAAGGCGTCACCCCGGATATTGTGCTGCCTTCGGTCAGCAACTATCTCGAAGTGGGCGAATCATCGCAGGAATACGCCTTGCCTTGGGACACCATCCCCAGCGCCAAGTTCGAGCGGTTGGATCTGGTGCAACCGTATTTGGACGAACTGAAGCGCAGGAGTTCGGCCCGGCAGGCGGACGACCCCGAGTTCGGCTATGTCCGGGAGGACATCGAGACGTACCGCAAGCATCTGGCGGACAAGAGCATCTCGCTCAACGAGGAGCAGCGAAGGAAGGAAAAGACCGAGTCCGAAGAGCGCACCAAGAAACGGAAGCAGGACCGGCTGGCCCGGGGCGAATCCAAGGCCGTCACGTATGAGATCACCCTCAAGAATGTAAGTCAGCCCGGTTTGCCCGAACCCATGGCCAAGACCAACGACGCTCCGGCCAAAGTCGAGGCCGAGGTCCCCGTCAACCCCGAGACCGCCGAGGCCGACGCGGAGGAGAAGATGCCGGCCGTGGATGTGAACCTCGACGAGGCCAAGCGCATCCTGGTGGACTTGATCTTGCTCGGAAACGCCGAGCGGAAACCGATCGCCGCCCGGCCTGGCGCGCTGCGCAAAATCGACTAGCGGGTCACAACGGGAGGCGCAATTTGCCCTCCAGAACGGCCATGGCCAGCAGGTGGACCACCGCCGTGAGCACGGTGACCGTCATCGTGCCGCAGATCAGCAGCCCGAACCCCTTCGTGGCTTCCGGTTGAAGCATGCTGCCGATGCCGTGGTAGAGCAGTGAAATCGTCAGGAGAATCCCCACCCCGTAACAGCCCCACGAAGGGAGCGAGGGCAGCCCGTCCAGCGCCCGGCTGAGAAAATACGGCCCCAGGCTCAGCGCGATGGCGGCCAGGGAGGCCTTGTACGTCGTGCGCAGGTTGAAGCTGGCGGCAATCCAATGCAGCATGAGCGCGCCCAGCAAGGTGGCCCCCAGCAGGCCGGCGGCCTGGAACACCAGGTACTGCGCCAGAAACTCGGGATGACTCACCGCCGCGCGGGCGCCTGTCAAGCCCGTCTTGGCCAAGCCCCAGTGGGTAATGCCGTAGTATTCCCCTCCCAACCCCGCCGCCATTAGCGGCAGGGTATTCAAGAGCAGCACCGCCAGCACGCCCGGCTGCTGCGCCGCCAGCCGGGTCCATCCGTCCACCGGCGAGAAGAGTAGGGCAAGCGCGCGCAACATAAGGTCGAAAGTCTACCCCCGCAGACCCTCAACACAACGAAAATGCACGACTTTAGCCATTCCCGGCGACGCTGCCAAAGTGGGCGGCGATCTGGCGAAGGTGCGCCGCTTGGCTCGGCTGGGGATGCGGGAGG
>CAYYMW010000187.1:0-13518 GCA_964472515.1 uncultured Verrucomicrobiota bacterium
TATTTGGACGGAGATGCGTCCGCCCGAACGTTGCGACCCAGACAATGGGCGCCGGTGGCGGCGTTAGCTGTGATCGTGGTCGTTCTCTGGTGGCTGCCCCGGTTCTGGTATACAAGTTGGGCGGCGGGAAGTTCTTTTCGCTGGTTCCAGACCAGCACGAACATCTCCGGCTGGCAGTATACGGCGATCCCGATCTCCAAGACGGCGGAGGCTTTCCTGGTGGCAGACCGGCTGGAGAACGGCCAGTGGAAAGGACCGGACCGCCAGGAAGTATCGGTCTATTCCGCCAAGCGGTATGTGGAGAAGGAAAACGAGATCGGCCTCTTTTCCCACACGCCGGATCGCTGTTGGACCGAGGCAGGCTGGAAGCTGGAACCGCAATCGCCGGACTATGTGGAACTGGACGTGCATGGGGTGCGGATGCTGCTGGAGCGGAGGGTGTTTGCCATCGCCGGGCGGCGCGAGTTGGTCTATTTCACGGCCGTGGTGGGGGGCAAGGCGCTGCCGTACCGTTTGAACCAGTATCACCAAGTCGGGCAGCGACAGGGAGGCGGCGCGGTCAGCGACTCGGCGGGCACGCTCCAGCGGTTGCTACAAGCGCGGCTCTGGGGGTGGGCTTGGGAGAGTTTCTGCAAACGGGCGCCCTTGGGCGGCCCGCAACAGTTTGTACGGATATCGACGCCCATCGGGGCCGGTGGCATCGACCGGGCGGATGAGCGGCTGCGGCAGATGTTGCCGCAGTGGCTGCAACCGGGCGACTACGTGGCGGAACAGGCGGCCTGGCGGCAGGGAGGTGGCAAGTGAGTACGGGCGAAGCGACGGTTGCCTCCGCAAAGTCCGCCAGTCCCGCGCGCGTGGTGTTGGTGGCGTTGCTGCCGGCCTGGGCGGCGGCGGCATGGCTGGTGGACAAGGCCCGCTGGTTTTGGAGCAACAATCCGGAACTCCAGTTTGGCTGGGTGGTGCTGATGCTCTGCGCCTACCTGATTTGGGATACCTGGGAGAAGCGCCCGCCGGTGCGGCTGCGAGCCACCGCCGGCTTCGGGTTGCTGGCGACGGCCGGGGTGGGCCTGCTGTTCCTGACACAGATTTACCAATCCGCCTACGGGCTTACTCCAGCGAGCATGAGCGGTCTGGGAGGTGGTTACCTGATGCTGGTGTTCGCCAACCTCCTGTTGGTTTTCGGGACGCCGGGTTGGCGGCATTTCGGCTTCGGCTTTGCGTTCATTTTCATCGCCCTGCCGATTCCGGGGGCCATCTACAATCCGGTGGTCTCCTTCCTACAGTCGCACATCGCCACGTTTAACGTGGAGATTCTCAAGCTGTTGGGAGTGCCCGCGCAGCAGGTGGGCAGCCTCATCCATCTACCCAACGGCACCGTGGGGGTGGATGAAGCGTGCAGCGGCATCCGAAGCCTGCAGTCCGCCCTGATGGCGACTCTGTTCATCGGCTACCTGAGTCTGCGGCGACTTGGTTTGCGGACGATTCTGGTGGCGATGGGGATGGGGGTGGCAGTGTTTGGGAACGTGATCCGTTCGTTAGTGCTGAGTCTGACGGCGCATCGGAGCGGTCTGAAGGCGCTCGAGAACCTGCACGATGCCGCCGGATGGTCGATCCTTGGATTTACGGTGGTCGGAGTCTCGCTCCTGGCCTGGGGCTTTGCCGTCATCGAGAGGAAGGCGGATGCCATGGCCAAGCCAAAGTAGGCGGCGGCGCGGCCGCATTTCAGTTGCGTGGACGAAAAGGGGGCGTTTCACAAGCCCTTCGTCCTCCCGCAGGAAGATCCCTCTTTCTATGGTTTTTGGCTCAACACCTACAACGTGCCGGAGCTGATGCAGGCTCCCGTCACGATCAAGGAGCGCGAGTTGGTGAGGGCGTTGGACGAACCTCGCCGGGTGCTGACGCCACAGGGGCCCGCCGCCCCGCCTTCCGCCGGCTCGTCGTCCGGGCGCGAGCAACCCAGCCGTTCGCCGATTCGCGAATAGACGGTTCGGGACGGTTCCCCTGCGATGCGTCTTTGCGGGTGGACTCGATTGGAATCTCCTTTTCGCTTGTGTCTGCGAGGGCCGACCGCAGAATCCGGCGCATGAATCGCAAACACATCACCGCACTTCTGGGTATCCTGCTCACGATTCCCGCGTGGGGGGCGGAAGGGGAAGGCAAACCCATCGCGCCGACCGCCGCAAGTACACCAGTAGAGGCCGGGGCCAAGCTTGACGCGAAGACGTTCGTCGAGCGGGCGGACAGAGCGATCGAGACCATGCGGCAGCGTGCCGCGGAATTGAAGATTCAGGGCGTGGGCGTGGTGGCGTACTTTGAAGGGGAGCAGGCGGCGACGTGGACCTCGAAGATGACGGTGGTGGGCAAGCTGAAGAACCCGGCGAGTGCGAACGATCCCGGGGTAAACCTGCTGGCGATCGCCTATTCGAAGGCGGCTGAGATGGCAGACACACTGAAGGACAGCGGCAGCGGGACGCGGCCGCCGTTGAAGGGCGAGTACGGCTGGCAGGGCGGCTTGATCGCCAAGGTGGACTCGGGCTACGTGCTGGCGGCGTTCAGCGGAGCCAGTTCGGAGGACGATTTGAAGGTGGCCCGGACTGCCTTGGAGTTGCTGGCCGGCAAGCCGTAGTGTGCCGGGCATGGAACCAAGATCCGCAGCCCAGCCATGGTCTGCGAGATCCTTGATCCAAGCGGCTGGACAAAGAAGGCGGGCAGAAACCCTGCCCGCCTTGCGCTGAGGTTCAGTTGGAAGAATCAGGCTTCCGAGTTCGCCTTGAGGTACTCGAGCAGGTCATCGACCTGGCAGAAGGCGAGCGCGGTGACGGTGTCGGCGGCGCCGTAGTAGATGGCGATGCGGCCGGTGGCGCTGTCCGCCAGGGCGGCACAGGGGAAGACCACGTTGGGAACGTCGCCGACGCATTCGTAGGGCATGCGCGGGTTGAGCAGGTAGGGGCGTGTGCGGTGGATGACCTTCCACGGCTCATCCAAGTCGAGCAGGGCGGCGCCCATGTTGTAGACGAAGCCGTTACAACTGGTGAGCACGCCATGGTAGAAGAGGAGCCAGCCCTCGGTGGTCTCGATCGGGATGGGGCCGGCGCCGATCTTGGTGCATTGCCAAGTCAGGCGGTCCTTCACGGGGGACATGACGTGGCGATGTCGCCCCCAGTGGATCAGGTCTTTGCTGCGGCTGAGGAAGATGTCGCCGAAGGGGGTATGGCCGGTGTCGCTCGGCCGGCTGAGCATGACGAAGTCGCCGTTGATTTTGCGCGGGAAGAGAACGCCGTTGCGGTTGAAGGGCAGGAAGGCGTTCTCGATCTGGTAGAACTTCTTGAAGTCGTCCGTGTAGCCGGTGCCGATGGTGTAGCCGTGGTAGTTGTTGCACCAGTTGATGTAATAGCGGCCTTCGATGGCGACGACGCGGGGGTCGTAGGCTTCGACGAAGCGGCCGATTTCGGGGTCCTCGCAGATCCACTGGATGGGCTCGGGATCGATTTCGAAATGGAGCCCGTCCTTGCTGCGGCCGTTGTGGAGGCGCATGTTGCGGGTGATGTCGTCCACGCGGAAGACGCCGGCGAAGCCTTTGCCGAAGGGCACGACCGCGCTGTTGAAGACGCTGTTGGCGCAGGGGATGATGTCCCGGGGGATGACCGGGTTCTGGGAAAAGCGCCACACGGGGGTGGTGCATCCCTTGGGCGCTTTCTCCCACGGGATGTTCGGAAGGGCCGGGCCAACGATGGTTGTTGCTTTGCTCATAGCGATGGTAATCGGGTGCCGCCCCCGACGCGGATAGGGCGCGGGGGGTCGCGTTGGGCGGAATAGTAGGGTGCCCCCGGAGCCTGACAAGGCAAAGCGGGCGCGGGAGGCGGCGAAGCTGGGAGGATAATGCAATCAAAAGAGCTAATCCGTATGACACATTAGTTCACAATGAAAGATGTGGATTTCTTTCCGGCCCCACCTTAAGCTCTGTCAAACTTGGGTCATTTCCCAAGGCGCGGTCAACGCGACCGCCACCGGCCCAGCCATCCCAAACTGGGCCGTTTTCACCTGCGGTTGCGGTTCTGCTGCAGGCACGGCAATCTCGAAACCGGATTTGCACATGATCACGTTGGAATCGATAATGGACATCTTCCAGGGGTTCAACACCCTGGGCGCGGTGCCGCTCAAGATCGCGGCCGCGCGCCTGGCATTGATCTTCCTGGGGTTGGTGCTGATGTACCTGGGCCGGAAGGGGGTGCTGGAGGCGCTCATCATGATCCCGATGGGTTTGGGCATGGCCACGGTCAACGCGGCGGTGATGTTTTTCGATCCGCTCAAGCTGCACGGGGGGATTGGCAACCTGTTTGTGGAGCCGCTGGCGGGTCCGACGCCGGAGATGCTGGGCCAGACCGAGGCGCTGACGCGCAGTTCGGCCGAGCTGATCTACATCCTGGGCATCGACTGGCTGCAACCGATCTACAGCTTCACGTTCAGCAATGGCCTGATCGCCTGCCTCGTATTTCTGGGCATCGGCTCGCTGCTGGACATCGGTTTCGTGCTGGCGAGGCCCTTCACGAGCATGATCCTGGCGCTGTTCGCCGAACTGGGCTCGTTTGCGACGATTCCCTTCGCGACGGCGTTCGGACTGAACATCAAGGAGGCCGCTGCCATTTCGATTGTTGGCGGCGCGGACGGCCCGATGGTGCTTTTCACCTCGCTGAAGCTGGCGCCGCATCTCTTTGTGCCGATTGCCGTGGTGGCGTATCTGTACCTTGGCCTGACGTACGGGGGCTACCCGTACCTGATCAAATTCATGGTTCCGAAGCGGCTGCGGAGCCTGCCGATGGGACCGCCCAAGGACGCAAGGACCTACAGCGCTTTCGAGAAGATGACCGTGGCCACCCTGGCTTGTGTGGGGCTCTCGTTCCTCCTGCCGGTGGCGGCCCCGCTGATTTTCTCGCTCTTTCTGGGGATCGTGATCCGTGAATCGGGCATCAAGGCCTTCCAAGACCTGATCAGTGGACCGATCTTGTATGGGGCCACCCTGTTCCTGGGGTTGATGCTGGGGATTCTCTGCGACGCGAACACGATCATGGATCCCAAGGTGCTGCCGTTGCTGATCCTGGGTTGCCTGTCGCTGCTGCTTTCGGGCATCGGCGGGCTGCTGGGAGGTTATTTCATGTACTGGGCGAGCGGGGGCAAGGTGAACCCGGTGGTGGGCATCGCCGGGGTCAGTTGTGTGCCGACCACCGCCAAGGTGGCCCAGAAGGTGGTTTCCAAGGACAATCCCCAGGCGGTGATTTTGCCGGCGGCGCTGGGCGCGAACATCTGCGGGGTAATCACGACCGCGATCATCGCGGGCGTGTTCTGCAGTCTGCTGGGCAAGGTCGTCAACTGAGCCTTCACTCGCTTTACCTATGCGTTCCTTGAACTTCGCGCTGGTGGCTTACGCCATCACCATCGTCTTTGCGATGCTCATCGCGCTGGGCATCCAGTTGGGCGCCCGTTTCATCAAGCAGCTGGGACTGCGGGAGGATGGCGAGCCCGAGCAGGGGCTCGCGCCGGCCGCCGTGCCGTCCTCGGACGAGGCGGCCGTCGCGGTTGCCATCGCGGTCGCCAAAGCCAAGCAATCCTGAGTACTCGTTTCCTTGCCTCAATTAGCCATGAAGAAGATCCAGTTTCTCTGCACCGCGTTCCGCGACGGTTTTCAGTCGGTTTACGGCGCCCGGGTGTTTTCGCAAGACTACCTGCCGGTGGTTGAGTTTGCCGCGAAGGAATGCGGCATTACGCATCTGGAGGCGGGAGGCGGGGCGATGTTCCAGTCCCCGTTCTTTTACTGCAACGAGAACGCCTTTGACGTGATGGATGCCTTCCGCCGGGCCGTGGGACCGCAGGCCAACCTGCAGACGCTGGCGCGCGGGATCAGCGTGGTGGCGCTCAAGGCGCAGCCGCGCGACATCATCAAGCTGCACGCCGACCTGTTCAAGAAGCACGGGATGACCACCATCCGGAACTTCGACGCGTTGAACGACGTGCAGAACCTGATCGGCAGCGGGCAATGCATCAGGGACGCCGGCCTGAAGCACGAGGTGGCGATCACCATGATGGAGTTGCCGCCGGGTTGCACGGGGGCGCACGAGGTGGATTTCTACGAGCGCACGCTGCGGAGCATTCTGGACGCCGGCGTGCCCTACGACTCGATCTGCTTCAAGGATGCTTCCGGCACGAGCCGGCCGCAGAAGGTGCATGAAACGTTCAAGATGGCGCGCCGGGTGTTGGGCGACAAGGTGAAGCTCGCCTTCCATTCCCACGAGACCGCCGGCACGGGCGCGACGGCCTACCAGGCGGCCATTGAAGGCGGAGTGGACCAGATCGACCTGTCCCTGGCGCCGGTTTCGGGCGGCACCGGGCAGACGGACGTGCTGACCATGTGGCACACCCTGCGGGGGACGCAGTACACCCTGGACGTCGACTTCCGTCGCATTGTGCGACTGGAAGAGATGTTCAAGCTGGCCATGAAGGAGTACTTTGTCCCACCCGAGGCGACGCGCGTGGAGCCGTTGATCCCCTTCTTCCCGATGCCAGGCGGGGCGCTGACCGCCAACACCCAGATGCTCCGGGACAACAACCTCATGGATAAGTACACCGAGGTCATCGGCGCGATGGGCGAGGCGGTGAAGCTGGGCGGTTTCGGCACCTCGGTCACGCCGGTCAGTCAGTTCTATTTCCAACAGGCGTTTAACAACGTCATGTTCGGGCCGTGGAAGAAGATCGCCGACGGCTACGGCAAGATGGTGCTGGGGTATTTCGGCAAGACCCCCGTGCCGCCCGATCCCGTGGTGGTGAAGGCGGCCCAGGAACAACTGAAGCTTGCGCCCACCACCGACCACCTGGCGGCCATCGAGAGCGATCCCAAACGGGGGGTCAAAGCCGCGCGGGCGATTCTGGAGAAAGAGGGCCTTCCGGTCACGGACGAGAACCTGTTCATCGTGGCCTCGTGCGAGGAGAAGGGGGTGGCCTTCCTCAAGGGACAGGGCACCATCGGGGTGCGCAAGAGCAAGCCGGCGGAGGCCACCACTGCCAAGCCCAAGGCCGCGCCTGGACCAAGCGCCTACCAGGTCACGCTCAACGGGCGGGATTACCGGGTGGTCCTAGACGGCAAGACGGCGCTGGTCAACGGGGTGAGCTACGCGGTCGATGTCACCGAGGCTTCGCCCGAGGCCAAGGCGACGACCGGCCCGGCGGGAGTGGGGCAACCCCTGGTCACGCAGTTGCCCGGTTTAGTGCTGCGGATCGAGAAGGCGGTGGGCAGCCGCGTTAAGAATGGCGACACGGTCATCGTCATCGAGTCGATGAAGATGGAGAACGCCATCGTCTCGCCCGTGGAGGGCACCGTGGCCGAAATCAACGTCAAGCAGGGCGAGCAGGTGCAGGCGGGGACGGTGCTGGCGTCGGTCAGGTAGTGGCACGGCCAACGGTGCTCCTGCGTGACCCGGTTGCAGGCTGGGACCGCGACGATCCAGGCAGGGCGAGGTTGCGGCGGTCTGCGCGCCGGGTTAGGTTCAGCCCCATGGCGACACCCACGTTGCTGTTGAAGGCCATCAGCCTGGCGCGATGAGTATGCCGGACCTCACCGGGATGCTCCAGTCGGGCGCGTCCAACGCCTGGCTGTTCGTGCCCAGCGCCATCCTGCTCGGGGCACTGCACGGGCTGGAGCCGGGCCATTCCAAGACCATGATGGCGGCGTTCATCGTGGCGATTCGCGGCACGGTGGGGCAGGCGGTGTTGCTGGGGTTGGCGGCGACGCTTTCGCATACGGCGGTGGTCTGGGCGGTGGCGTTGGCCGGGCTGCACTTTGGGTCCAAGGTCGACGCGGAACGCCTGGAGCCCTACTTCCAACTCGCTTCGGGGGTGATCGTCATCGCCGTGGCCCTTTGGATGCTGGCGCGAGCGCGAAAGCTGCAAAACGGAGCAGAGCCGGGCCATCAGCATCATCACCACCATCACGCGGGGGAGGCCGAAGCCAGGATCATTGAGACGGAGAAGGGACGGCTGACGTTGCAGATTCATGAGGACGGCGTGCCGCCTCGCTTCCGGCTCCGCTCGATGGAGGGCGCTCTAGCGAGGATGGCCGCAAGCGGAATCGTGCTGGAGACAGAACGCGCGGATGGCAGCCGGCAGCGGTTCTCGTTTCGAGCCGGTGCCGAGGGGCTGGAATCGGTGGAGACGATTCCCGAGCCGCATGCCTTCGTCGCGCGATTATGGGTGAAGCCTGGCGCGCCGCCTGCGGAGATGGTGTTCACCGAAGCGCAACCTCACCACGGCGGGCCCGCGCATGGGGTCGAAGGGATGCAGGTGGCTGAGGACGCGGATGCCCATGAACGGGAGCACGCCGAGGATATCCGCCGTCGGTTTGGCGGGCGTGGTGTGACGACGTGGCAGTTGGTGCTGTTCGGGCTTACGGGCGGCCTGGTGCCGTGTCCCGCCGCGATCACGGTCCTACTGGTGTGCCTCCAGCTCAAGCAGATGACCCTGGGGGCGACGGTGGTGGTGTGCTTCAGCATCGGGCTGGCGCTGACATTGGTGCTCTCGGGCACGCTGGCGGCCTTGAGCCTGCGCCGTGCTTCCCGACGGTGGTCTGGTTTTGGCCGGTTTGCCCGCCTGGCCCCTTATCTATCCGGCGCGCTCATGACGCTGGTGGGACTCTACATGGGCTGGCACGGCTGGCACGGGTTGGGGAGGTAGGCGGCTGGCTATGGCAGTAACGCTCCTCGTCATGCCTCCTGCAGGATCTCGGGCCGTTTACGGATGAGGTCGAGCAGTCGGAGAGCGGCGCCGGTCGGCTTGCGACGGCCTTTCTCCCAACTGACCGCGGTCACCTTCGGGACGTTCAGCCAGGCGGCGAAAACCGATTGACTCACATTGAGTTGACGCCGGATGGCGGCCACCTCCTTGGGCCGGAGAGGTGGAAGGGGCTCAGGAAGGGTCAGGGTGCGGGTGCGCAAAGTGAGCTTGCGTTCCCCGCGAACATGAGCGGCCATCGCCTCCACGCTCCCGACGAGGGCTTCGGCGTCGAATTCGATTTCTTTGTGCTTCATGGCGTGAATTCCCGTTTGATCACCGCGACGGCGTTCCGGAGCCGCTTCAGCTGGCCGGCGGTCAGGTTCTCGCGCTCCGCCTTGGTGTAGACGTAGAAGAACACGATGACATCGTACTGCTCCAGCAGCAGATAGATCACCCTGGCGCCACCACGCTTGCCGCGGCCAGGCAGGCGCAGCCGCACCTTGCGAAGGCCGCCAGCATGCTGGATGACGTCGCCTTTGTCCGGTTGGCGGAGGAGTTCCTTCTGGAACTGGGCATAGCTCGTGTCATCCACCAAACCGGTGATGAGTTCGGTGAACAGTGGCAGTTCAATGAACGTCACTGGGTTAATGTATTACTCTGTAATGCCATTGCAAGAGTGAATCCGCGCACGTAGGAACACTGCCAGTCGGGGACGAAGTCGGTCAAAAGCGGCGGGTCCGCATTTCCCAAAGCACTCCTGTTACGACCGCGCTGAGGAGGCCTGGCACGATCAGATACCAAAGCCACCCGGCGTTGGGCCACCGATGGTGGAGATACCACGCCAGCGTCATCGCGGGCACCGCGCACAGCCAGAATCTCCAGTAGCGGACCAAGCTGAAGAGATCCACGAAGTCAAAGACCTCGAAGAGATCGAACAGGGTCATTTTCCTTTCACCGGGTCCTGGAGCACGAGCAGGAGGGTGGCGACGGGCCCGAGAAAGAGCGACACGAGCCACCAATTCAGGCCGCTGCGGCCTTTGCCTTGCGCCAGCCCGGCGTTGATCAAAGCCAGCGTGAACCAACCGACCGCGTATTCGGTCGACAAATTGCCAGCCTGCACCAAACCCATCATGGTCATGCGGCAACGTAGCCTGAGGTTCAGGGTCGATCCATTACAAGTGGCCAAGCCGTTTGGAATCCAGCGGGAAGACGCGAAGTGAATTTACGCGGGGATAGGGAGCACGCCTGGCATGGTGCCGACGCGCTCACTACCTCTCCAACACGGGGCTGAGCCAGACGCCCCAATCGTTGGACGCGCCATCCCCGGCGTTCTCAGTGACCAACTCAAGCTCATGGACCCCTTCGAGGGAAAGGTTGAGAGCGTGCTGGCGGGATTCCTTCACCACAGGCGAGCGAAAGAGTTCCTTGCCGTCCCCGCGGACCACGAAAACGACGGAGCCCGCGTGGCCGTCTTGCAGGCCATACGCGACGCGCAGGCGCTTCCAGCCTCCGCCCAGATCGAAGCGATACCGGGAGGGGGCGTGGGCGTAGAAGCCCGACTCCGCGAAACGACCGCCCACCTCCAGAAAGCAACGGCTGCCGCCCTCGGCCGGCACGCGGTCACGCGCGGGCCGGAGCCAGCCCACCTCCTCCGCCGTGGCGCGGAGCCGCGATAGGGGGATCGACGTTTGATCCTTGGGAACATCGGTGGCGGCCACCAACGGGGCGGGATCGAGCAGGTTGAGCAAGTGTCTGGCTTTTTGCTGCGCCTCCCGGGCTTGCGGGAAGTCTGCCTCCAGGCGCTGGACGGCGGCCTTGGTGGCCGGGCGATCCCCTCTGGCCCAGCACTTCACCGCTTGGTCGAGCAGCCAACCCTCGTTGAACACGGCAGGATCGACTTGCCGGCGGTCGTCCACTTTGTAGTCGTATGCGAACTGGCTGGTGCCTCCGTTGGTGTGGCAGACAATCAGCCTAAGCTGGGAGTCACCGGGACGCAGTTCGCCCACCTCGAGTTGGAACGCACCGGAGGCATTGACGGGACAGGTCCAGGCCACGGCGTCGTAGTTCGCGGGGATACTCTCCAAGTCGTTGTATGCGGCGATGCCAAACGCAGGCGGGTAGGCTTTCAAGCGGCCGGTGAAACGCAGCTTGCCTTGGGCGAAGGCGGCGCTGAACTCCAGCAACTCGGAGCGTCCCTGCTCGCGCGCGCCCGGCAAGTTCCCCGCGAAGGGGCGCGAGCGGGCGAGCAACATGGCGCTGGCTGCCGAGAGAAACGAACCCCGTCCCTCGCCGCGCAACTCTTCGCCGTACGTGTGGTTGCCACCGCCCATGAGGGCGTGGCCGCGATCACGATCCACCTCGCGCTCGCATGCGTGCGGCAACCCGAAGGCGTGGCCGAGTTCATGGGCCACCCCGCCGATATAGTGGGAGTTGAACTCACCGATGCTGCACGGGCGCCCGTAATAACCACCGGGTTCCTTGGAGCCGAGTTGGCGGGGGTCCAGCAGCGCGTCATCGTAAACCCAGGCCGTCCCGGCCAGGTGATCTCCGCCGCCCACGTACGGCCCCAGTTCCCGGGCCACCTTGCCTTCCCAGGCCAGCAGCAATTCGAAGATGACCACCGTTTCCTTGTCGATATCAACGCCCTTGGCGGCGAAGGCGGCCTTCACCTCGGAGCGGACCTTGTCGGCATCGTCGCGGCCATACCCGCTCATGGGTTCGCGACCGCGCACTTCGAGCACGCGCAGGCGTCCGTCCCGTTCGCGGTCCAAAGCGAAGGTCAGCGGCCCGTAGCCGTTCGCCGCCATGCCTTCGCGGTAGAAACGCTGAACCTCGCTCATCACGCGGTCAATACGCTCGACGTGGCCCGGGATGAGCTCACGGTCTTTGGGGATGAAGCAGGCCAGGCGGACCGGTGGCGGTTGGGGAGGCTCGGCGGCGAAAGTGGCCTGGCAACAAGCGACTGCCAGCCAGAACAAGGACGGGATGGGGAGGTTTCGGAGCATAAGAGTGCGAGATCGGGTTCAGGGGGTAAACGAGAGAAACCAGGCCGGCAAGGCTTGGCGGAGGGCCTGTTCGTTGAGGCGGGCATCGCCGCGATCGTACATGAAGTGCGGCGACTTGCCTGAGGCGGGCGTGAACCGGAATTCGCCGCTGGCCTGCACTTCCCAATGACAGGGGAGCATCCGGTGGGGCAGAACCTGAGCGCCCGCCGGGACCTGCTTCGCGGGCAGCAACCGATACGTGCCGTCCGTCTGCTGCACCAAACGGAGGCCGGCGACCTCCATCCAAACGCAGGTTTCCCACACGTTGTGGGGACGCCCGGCGATTTCGCGAAAGACCGGCTCCGGCGGGTCCTCTTCGAGGAAGCGCAGGAAGTCGCTGCGGGTGGAACGGGTGAAGGCATACGCCACGTAACGTCGCAGGGCAGGGTGGAGGTTGGGGACGAAGCCGAGGTTCTCCAGCTTCCAGTAGCCGTTGTGGGGACCGTAGGCGAAAGCGCCCTCGCGCGTGGCGCAGGGATAGAGCGCCACGGGCAGATCGGAGCGCAGCAACCGCACGAAGGCGTGTGGGTCCAGCGCCACGTTCCATTCCACGTAGCCCGGTTCGGAGGCGCCGGTGCAGAGGTGGAGCCGGCGCAGCTTGCGGTGGAACAGCCTGGGGTCGCGGTTGTAGGCCACCGCCACCGGGCGCGCCGAGCCGAAGGAAACGATGTCCACCTTGTCGCGAGATTCCCGAAGGACCCGCAGAATCAGTTCCACGCCTTGCTGCTGAAAGGGCGGCGCGGTTTCCATCTTGTCCTCGGGGGAACGCATCATCGCGTAAGGCCCGACTGCCGCCGGCACGTTGCGGCCATAAATGGAGTTGAGCTGGAGCACGGGAATGAAACCGGCGTCGCGCGGGCCGGTCGGATCGGCGTAGAGGCCGGGGTGATCCGCGACCGGTTTGCGAAAGCCTTCGCTGACATCGAGGACGACCGCGCGGAGATTGACCGACGGCAGTGCGTAGGCGGCGATGAGGTCGAGGTTATCGCCTACATCCTGATGCGGATGGTAGAGGTCGGTAACGTCGATGACCGGCACGCGGTCTGCGGCGTCTCCTGCGAGGCACGCCCAACCGAGCCAGAGCAGGCAATGCCAAAGGCGCAGTCTCATGAGATGGGCGAAGTGGAGGATACTTGAGCCGCCAGAAACCGCTGACGCCAGGCGGCGCGGGAGAGTTTGCCGCGTTCGTTGGCGGGCAGGTGGTCTAGGAACCACCAACGGCGGGGCACCTGCCAGGCAGGCAGGCGGCTGAGGACATGGTTCCGCAGGATTTCCGGCGTAACGGAGGCATCCGCCACAACGGAGGCCACGATGTCCTCCCCGCGTTGTCCATCCGGGCTGGGCACACCAAAAACCAGGCACTCGCGGACCGCAGGGTGGGTCCGCAAAGCCTGTTCGACTCCCTCCGGGGCCAGCTTGCGTCCGGCCACGTTGATGAGGTCGGAGACCCGGCCCTTCAAATAGACACCGTCAGGCCGCAATTCCGCGAGGTCGCTGGTCTGGAAGCGACCTGCTTGGAGGGCGAGAGCGGGCTCGGGCCAGTAAGTCTGGCCAACGGCTGCTCCATGGACAACCAGGCACCCATCCTCGGTGAGGCAGTGCTGCACGCCGGTCATGGCGGTGCCCACGCAGGCGTCGGCTTCGCGAGGTTGGTCGGTCCGGTCGTAGGCGATGCCGCCACACTCGCTCGAACCGTAGAAGTTGTGGATCTTGAGGC
>CAYYMW010000188.1:0-13512 GCA_964472515.1 uncultured Verrucomicrobiota bacterium
CCCAAATGCCGACGGAGGTGTTCTGGTTGCCGGCGGCGAGTTGGGCGTTGGCGCGCACTTCCGGGCTGACGCCGGACAAACCGGGAACATCGCGCCGGAGCGCATCGTAGTCGCGCTCCGTCAGATTGGGCTGCATCCCAAACCCGCCCCGTACGCCACCGCGGGACATGTTGCCGGAGAAGATGATCAGCAGGTTCTGTCCCATGCTGGCGATTTGCTTGTCGACCTCGGCCTTGGCGCCGGCCCCCATGCT
Source organism: uncultured Verrucomicrobiota bacterium (assembly GCA_964472515.1). Lineage (GTDB taxonomy): Bacteria > Verrucomicrobiota > Verrucomicrobiia > Limisphaerales > J093 > CAYYMW01. The sequence continues at coordinate 254 of CAYYMW010000188.1, forward strand.
GACGCCGACGATGACCGCGGCGATGCCGACAATGATGCCGAGCATCGTCAGGAACGAGCGCAGGATGTTCCGCCGGATGGCGCGCAAGGCGGTTTTCAGAATCGTGAACATAGGTCAAGCCAGGTGGACGGCCTTCTGCTCGGCCTCGAGCTTTGCCAAGGCTTCGGGGGCGTGGGTGCGCTGGGTTACTTCTTCGTCGGTGCGGACCAAGCCGTCCCGCATCACCACTTTGCGCTTGGCGAAGCTGGCGATATCGAGTTCGTGCGTCACCATGACGATGGTGATGCCCTGCTCGTTCAGGGTCTGGAACACCCCCATCACCTCGATGCTGGTCCGGGTGTCGAGGTTGCCGGTCGGTTCGTCCGCCAGCAGCACCCGCGGCTGGTTGACCAGGGCGCGGGCGATGGCGACGCGCTGTTGCTGGCCGCCCGAAAGTTGGTTGGGAAAGTGGTCGCCGCGATCTGCGAGCCCAACCATGGCCAGGGCGTCCTTGGCCCGTTTCTGTTGTTCGCGCGAGGAGATGGCGGGGCGGCTGTACAACATGGGCAGCTCGACATTCTCGAGGGCCGACGTGCGGGAGAGCAGGTTGAAGCCTTGAAAGACGAAGCCCAGCTTGCGGTTGCGGAGGTCGGCCAGTTCATCGCGGTCGAGCGTGCCCACGTCCACGCTGTCGAGCAGATAGCGCCCGCCCGTTGGGCGATCCAGGCACCCGATGGTGTTCATCATGGTCGATTTGCCCGAACCGCTGGCACCCATGATGGCGACGAATTCGCCCGGGCTGATCTTGAGGGACACGCCGCGCACGGCATGAACCTCGAGCGAGCCGGTCTGGTAGGTTCGACGAAAATCGTCGAGCTCGATAATCGCTTGCATGGCTTGGGCGGGAGGAGAGATCAGCGGCGCGGCGGTCCGCCGAAGGGATTGCCCAGCAGACTTCGCGTCGCGGAGGCCGCTGCCATCGGGGCGGCGGTGCCGACGGCCAGCACGTCGCCCTCCTTGATGCCCTCCGTCACCTCCACATTCGTGCCATCGCTGATGCCCAGTTTGACCGGCACGGCCCTCAGAACCGTGCGTTCGCCGCCGGTGGGCAAGGGCTCCTTTTCGGTCAGGTACACCGTCCCGGTCTTGGGCATCTCCGCCTCGGTCGGACGGGATTGCCCGCCGCCGCCCATGCCGCCGCCGAAACCGCCTCCACCGCCACCAAACCCTCCGCCTCCACCGCCGCCGGCACCCCCGCCTCCGGGACCGCCGCCTTGGGCGAAGCGCGCCCGCATCTCGGCCGTGATCTTCTCATATTTCTGCTTCTGCTCCGGCGTGAGGGAGGCCGCGTAGGCGGCCCGTTCGGCTTCCGACGGGCGCCGCCGCTCGCCACCGGCCATCCACGGCATCACTGGCAGCCCGGCGAACGGGCCGTCCTCGATCAAGGCCACCGTGTTCGTGCTCTTCGCCACGGGCGCGTTGGTGTCACCCTTGACGATGGCGTCGGTCGGTGGGCGGAAGCGGATGGCGGCGTTGGGCAGTTTGAGCACCCCTTTGCGCTCCGCCGTAATGAACTTGGCATTGGCGGTCATGCCCGGACGCAACTTCAAGTCCTTGTTGTCCACCGCCACGACCGTGGTATAGGTGACGACGTTCTGGTTGGTGGTGGCCGCAAAGCGAACCTGCTGCACGGTGCCGGAGAAGGCACGCCCGGGAAAGGCGTCCACAGTGAATTGGACCGGTTGCCCCTCCGCCAAGCCGCCCACGTCGGCTTCAGACACGGCCGCCTCGATCTGCATCTTCGCCAGATCGTTGGCGATCACGAATAGTGTCGGGGCGTTCATGCTGGCCGCCACCGTCTGCCCGGCGTCGACCTTGCGGGTGATGACCACCCCATCCATGGGGGCGTAGATCGTGGTGCGGCTCAGGTCCACCCTGGCGCGCTCCACGTTCGATTCTCGCATCTTCACGACGGCCTTGGCCTGGATCAGGTTGACGCGCTGTTGATCGAACTCGGACTGCGAGATGAGCTTGTTGGTGCTCAGACCCGCGGCCCGGTCGTAGTTGAGTTGCGCCATTTCCTGGGCGGCCACCGCGTTGGCAAGCTCGGCCTCGGCCTGCCCCAAGGCGCGTTCGTAAGTGGCGGGGTCGATCTGGGCGACGATCTGCCCGTTGGTCACCTGCGAGTTGAAGTCCACGTTAATCGCGGTGATGACCCCGGAGATCTGGCTGCCCACCTCCACCATGCGCACCGGTGTGAGGGAGCCGTTGGCGGTCACCGACTGGACAACGTCACCTTTGGCTGCCGTGGCGGTCTTGTATTCCACAGGGGCTTCCTTGGGTTGCTTCCAATAGCGGACGCCCGCCCAGGCGGCTCCGCCGAGGATCGCCAGAATCACCAACCATTTCACCAAACTGCTGCCGCGCTGACTTGCCATAAGTTCACTTTCCTTACGTGACCGTCGTTGGGACCGCCTCATGTGCCCCACACCCGCTGATGACCCCCCACCTTGCCGGACGGTTACACCCGTTGGTGCGGAGGGTTCGAGCGAACGCTTGGGAGGGGGATTAACTCTTCTCGCACAGAGTCTCCAAACGCCTGCTGCCACACCGGTTGCACGCGGGCGAGGGCCGAACGCCAACGGTTCGACGGTGCTCGTCCATCGGGATGACGCTCTGGGGGGTTGCGAGCGCGCCTGCCTTTGCTAGATTGAGAGCCGATGAAATTCGAGACTCTCTGCCTGCACGGCGGGCAGCAACCCGATCCGACCACGCTCTCTCGCGCGGTGCCGGTATACCGTACTTCAGCTTACCAGTTCCGGGATACGGAGCATGCTTCCAATCTGTTTGCGCTTAAAGAGTTGGGAAATATCTATACCCGGCTGATGAACCCCACCCACGACGTGCTCGAGAAGCGGATGGCCGCGCTCGAGGGGGGGGCCGCCGGTCTGGCGGTGGCCTCGGGCACGAGCGCGATCTTCTACTCGGTGATCAACCTGTGCCAGGCGGGGGATGAGTTGGTTTCGGCCAACAACCTTTACGGAGGCACCTATACCCAGTTTAACGACATTCTGCCGCAGTTGGGTATTCGCACCAGGTTCGTCGACCCGAAAGACCCGCAGAACTTCGCCCAAGCCATTACCCCCAAGACCAAGCTGCTTTACTGCGAGTCGGTGGGCAATCCGGGCCTGGACGTCGCTGATCTTGGCGCCATCGCCGAGATTGCCCACGCTCACGGCCTGCCTTTGGTGGTCGACAGCACCTTTGCCACCCCGTACCTGCAGCGGCCGATGGACTTTGGCGCCGACATCGTGGTCCATTCGTTGACCAAGTGGCTTGGCGGCCACGGGGTGGGCATTGGTGGCATCGTCATCGATTCGGGAAGATTCAACTGGCAGAGCGACAAGTTCCCCCTGCTTACGCAGCCTGACCAGAGCTACCACGGGATCCGCTGGGCGCATGACTTGGGGCCGCTGAATCCGCTGGCCTACATTTTGAGAATGCGGGTGATTCCGTTGCGGAATCTGGGGGCCTGCATCTCGCCAGACAACGCGTTTTTGTTCCTGCAAGGGATCGAGACTCTGCCGCTGCGGATGGAGCGCCATTGTGAGAACGGATTGGCGGTGGCCAAGTACCTCAAGGGCCACCCGTTGGTGGAGTGGGTGCGTTTTCCGAGTTTGCCGGACGACCCGATGTGCGCCCTTAACCAGAAGTACTTGCGGGGCAAAGGCGGTGGCATGGTGGTCTTCGGCATCAAGGGCGGCCGCGCCGCCGGCTCGGCTTTCATCGACAGCCTCCAGCTCTTTTCGCATGTGGCCAACGTGGGCGACGCCAAGAGTCTGGCCATTCACCCGGCCACCACGACGCACTCGCAGCTGACCCCCGAGCAACAGAGCGAAGGGGGCATCACCCCCGGGTTGGTGCGCTTGTCGATCGGACTGGAGCACATCGACGATATTCTGGCCGACCTTGACCAGGCGTTGGCAAAGTCGCGCGGTTGATTCCGTTGGGGTAATCCGGCACGGGGAATCGGCGTTGATATTCAGAGGCTTGCAATCCGCCGGGATTGGCGATAGAACCGGAAGTGCGCTTCCCGCGCGGAGCGGAATTCGCGCAGGGCACCGGCAAATGAGCGGAATCGCAGGAGATATTATGAAAACGTTTTGCCCTCCTTGTTTGGGCGTGATGGCGGTATTGGCAGCGGTGAGTCTAACGATGGCCCGGGGGGCAACCGTGCCCACGGCCGCCAGCAGCATTGCCGTGATTCAATCCGGCTTCATTGCAGATCAGCCGCCGACCCCCAGTTGTCACGCGTCCACGATTGCGGAGACCCCGGAAGGGCTGGTCTCGGCGTGGTTCGGAGGCAGCAAGGAGCGGGCGGCGGACGTGGCGATCTACGTGTCGCGCCTCGAAGGGGGCGCTTGGAGCGCGCCGACTGAGGTGACCAACGGCGTGGACGAAAAGAACCGCCGTCAGTATCCGTGCTGGAACCCGGTCTTGTTCCAACGGCGCAACGGTGTGCTGCTGCTTTTCTACAAGGTGGGCCCCAGCCCGTCGAGTTGGTGGAGCATGCTGATGCGGTCCAAGGACGGCGGCAAGACTTGGGAAGCGCCGGTGAAGCTCAAGGAGAACGTGGTCGGACCCGTGCGCAACAAGCCGCTGGAGCTGGCGGATGGCAGTCTGCTCTGCGGCGCCAGCACGGAAGACAACGGCTGGCGGGTGCATGTCGAGCGCAGCTTCGAGCCCTCCGGCATTTGGGAAAAGTCCGCGCCGGTGAACACGGCTTTGGAGTTCGGGGCGATTCAGCCCACCTTGATCCAATACGCTGACGGCCGCCTGCAAATGCTCTGCCGCACCAAGCAAGGGCGCATTACCGAGGCGTGGAGCGAGGACAAGAAGGGGATGAAGTGGTCGCGCATGGTGCCCACCCGCCTGCCCAACCCCAACAGCGCCATTGACGCCGTGAAACTCGCCGATGAACAGGTTCTCCTGGTCTACAACCACACGGCGGAAGGCCGTTGTCCCCTGAATGTGGCCGTGGCGCCGGACGGTCGTTCCTGGCAGGCCGCGCTGACGCTCGAAAGCGAGCCCGGCGAGTATTCCTATCCGGCGGTGATCCAGTCCTCCGACGGACGCGTGCACATCACCTACACCTGGAAACGGCAGAAGATCAAGCACGTGGTGCTCGACCCCACGAAGCTGAGCTTGGTGCCGATGCCCGACGGCCAGTGGCCGAAGTAACCGCGAGCGTTTTTTTTCCACTGCACCGCGCCCGGGAGTCCGCTCCCGGGCGCGGTTTCTTTTTGGCCCGGGTTCGCGAAAGGCTTGCGGCCGGGGCGGCACTTACCTTTAATCGGCGCGTGCCGGCTACTGTCATCGCCATTGCCAATCAGAAAGGGGGGGTGGGCAAAACCACCACCACCGTCAATCTTGCCGCCTGCCTCGCCGCTTTGGGAAAACGGGTGCTGCTGCTGGATCTCGATCCGCAGGCCAACGCCACCAGCGGCCTGGGCTTGGAGAAAACCCAGGGCGGCAGCGCGTATGGCGCCCTCCTGGGCGAAGAGGTACTGCCCGGAAAGGTGCGGAGCACCGCGTTCGAGCGGCTTGAGGTCATCCCCAGCGAAGTCGATATGTGCGGAGCGGAAATCGAGTTGTCGCGCCTCGAGAACCACCTGCGCCGGCTTGACATGGTGCTCACGCCGGTGCGCGAGGCCGCCGGACGTGACCTGATCCTGATCGATTGCCCGCCATCGCTTGGGATACTGACGCTGAATGCCTTTACGGCCTCGGACTACCTGCTCGTCCCGCTTCAGTGCGAGTATTACGCGCTGGAAGGGGTGTCGATGATCACCCGCCTGCTGAACCAGTTGCATGACTCGGGCACGAATCCCCGGCTCGAACTGCTCGGGGTCGTCATGACCATGTTCGACGGCCGCACCCGGCTCTCGCAGCAGGTGGTGAGCGAGGTGCGCCAGCACTTCGCGGAGTTGGTGTTCGATACGGTGATTCCGCGCACCACCCGGCTGGCGGAGGCGCCCAGCTTCGGCAAGCCCATCATTTACTACGACAAGTACAGCGCCGGCGCCTCCGCCTACGAGGTGTTCGCCCAGGAAGTGGTCAAACGGCTCGAGAGCAAAGCCTGAAGCGGATGGCGGTTGGAACGTCGCTCAAGTAGTTCCGCGGATGAGCCGATCAAGGGGTGGGAGTGAACCGGACGCCCATGTCCGCAAGTGCGGTGCTTTGCCTCGGTATGGCAGCAAGGGATGAATATGAAGGTGACCTCTATTTCCGCGCGGGGCTACGAGCCGGCTCAAGGCGGCACCAGCGTAGCGGCGCTCGAGCGTCAATTGCAGGCGCTGGAGAAGGAGTTGCAGACGCTCGAGGACAGCGACTCGAAAGACACTTCCAAGGAGGCCGAGATCCGGCAATTGGAAGCGAAGATCGAGCAGGTTAAGGCCCAGATCGAGCAGGCCAGGGCCAAGGCGAACCAGCGGGGCGAAGGGGGGACGCAGACGCCCGAGGCTGAGGAAGCGACCCCGTCCGCCACGTTCGCCTCCTTGAACTCGTTCGACCGGCTGGCTTAGGCGGTTCCCCTCGTTGGCAGGGGCGGGTGGTGGCTTTGGTTCAGTCGAAAGGTCCTCAGCGGGTGTCCGTCGGCTTGCGGGCATACCGGACGACATCCACCACGATCGCCAGCAGGATGACAGGGGGCAAGCCCAAGGAGGCGAGCACGAGGTCCTTCTGCGGTTCCGAGGCGAGCAAGGTGAGCCCGCCCAGAGCCAAGCACACCAACCAGCCTGCCATGAGGCGCTTGGCGCCATAGCGGTTGATGCGCTGCCACGCTTCCTCGGAGGAGAAGGATTCCTTGATGCGAATGCCGTACCATCGGTTCATGGGAACCTTTCCCAATAGCAGGGGCACGGTCACCAGGGAGCCGACGAGACCTGTGAAGAGATGGCTCAACGCAATGACGACCAGCGCGTTATCGAGCATGAGAGAAGAACCCGGAAGCCGGCGCGGAGTTGCAGCAGAAAGCCACTCCTGTGGGGCGGGTCTCTTTGGAAATCCGCGCGGCTGTCGATTCGGCGCGAGGAGACTCAAGTTTGCGGCTCAGCCGCCGATAAGCTGGATGGGAGTGAACCGGACACCCTACGGTCCGCAAGTGCAGCGCTTTGCCGCAACGGTGCTCAGCACCATTCGAAAGAAAGCGTTATGATATCGGGTATCAGTGGCGGCGGGTACAGCGCCAGCAACATGGAGGCCATGCGCCAGAATCGATTCAAGAAGATCGATCAGGATGGCGATGGCAAGCTGACCAAGGACGAGTTGAAGACCGGCATGCCCCAGAACGGCCGCGGTCCCAGTGTTGATGACATCTTCAGCAAGGTGGACACCAATCAGGATGGCGTGATCGACGAAGCGGAAGACAAGACCGCGTCCGAGGAGATGCAGAAGCACGGCCCGCCGGGCGGTCCCCCCAACGCGACCCAGATGGCCGGGCAAATCTTCAAGAATGCCGATGGCGACAGCGACGGCAAGATCTCGTTGAGCGATCTGACCAAGCTGCTGCCCGAGGGGGAGGACGAGTCCGGCGTGCAGGATTTGTTCAAGGCCACCGACAGCGATGCGGACGGCTCGATTACGCAGTCGGAACTGGAGCAGTCCTTGCAGAAACTGATGGAGCAGATGCGGGAGAACCTGGCCTCCGGCTATGATCGATCCGGCAACGTCCGTGACGGCGGCGCCGGGAGCTCGTTCTCGACCCTGGCCTAGATTCGGCGATCTGCCACGGCGCGGACGCCTCAAGCCGGAAGCGAAATTCAGCCTGCCGATAAACCTGCCGGTGGCAAAAGTGCCCCGGCAGGTTTACTATTTGGCGTCAGAGGCGCGAAGTGGCTCGGGAGCGTCAACGCTTCCTCACTCGAGGGAAGCATAGTCTGCCCGTGAGGGAGTGAACAGTGCAGGCGATGCCAGTTCGAGCAGTGGATGTTGGCGTCCCGAGCCGCTTCGCGCCTCGCGTGCCTTTCGCACCAGATGATGGAGCGGGGCGGTCCGTCATGCGGTTGAAGGGGAGGCACCGGGTAGGCGCAGGGTAAAAGTGGAGCCCGCGCCGGCTTCGCTGGCCACCTCGAGGGCGCCGCCGTGGGCGTCCACGATGGCTTTGCTGATGGCCAGTCCCAGCCCATGGCGGCCGTGGTTGCGCGAGCGGGCCTTGTCGGCGCGATAAAACCTCTCGAAGATGTGCGGCAGGTCCTCAGGCGCGATGCCCTGGCCGGTGTCGGTCACCGTGAGGACGGCGTGATCTCCTTGCTGACGCGTTGCCACCCGGATTTCACCCTGGTCGCGATTGTAATGGATTGCGTTGGCGAGGAGATTGGTAACGACTTGGGCCAGGCGGTCGGCGTCACCCACGGTGGAACAAGGGGCGAGGTCGCAGAGGAGGCGGAGGCCGCGCTGGGAGGCGAGGGGGCGGATCATCTCGACGCAAGCCTGGGTCTGAGCGGCAAGGTCGAAGGGCGCGCGCAGGACGGCCTCCTGACCGGCGTCATACCGCGCCAGTTCGAGGAGGGATTGCGTGAGCCGTCGCATTTGCTGGGCGGCCTCGAGGCAGGTCTCGACGGTTTCGCGATACTCGGCAGCGTTGCGTTCGCGGGCCAGGGTGGTTTGGGCTTCGGAGATGATGACGGCCAGCGGGGTGCGGAGTTCGTGCGAGGCATCCGCGGTGAATTGGCGCTGCTGGGCGAACGCCGTTTCCAGCCGGGTGAAAGTGGAGTTCAGCACCTCCGCCAGCCGGCCCAATTCGCTCTCCGTATCGGCTACATTGATGCGTTCGGAGAGATTGCCGGCGGAGATGCGACTGGCGGCCGCGCCGATCGCCTCCACGGGTCGCATGGCCTGGGTGGCGAGCAGCCAGCCGCCTCCCAGCCCCAAGGCCAGCACCCCGGTTCCGGCCAGTCCGAGGTACCACCCGAATCGGGCGAGATCCCGCAGTTCGCTGGCGGTGTCGCGGCCCACCAGGATGGACTCGCCGATGGGGGTCTGGAGAAAGACTTGCCGATGACTCCGGGAGTCCGCCCGGTGAACGACGTTGACGTCCGTCAGCTTTGCCGGGAGCTTGAGCTCGGCGGGCGCGTTCGTGGAACGCAGCAGGCTTCTGCCCGTGCGGGACCAGACCTCAAAGTAGAAGTCGTTAGTGCTGGACTGGTCGAAGAGGGCGAGGGTCTTTTCGTCCAAACGCACCGTGCGGCCTTCCAGCCGCAACTCAGGAGGAGGAGCAAAGTCGGGCGGCTCGAGCCCGTGCCCACGGGGGCCGAAGCCGGGCCCACCCATGTCATCCTTGGGACCGTGGGGTTCCCCCTTGCCGCCAGGAGGGAGGGCATCCGGACCGTCGGGGCGCAGGCGCAGGCCATCCCGGCCACGCTCAAAACCCGGCCGGCCGGGGGGCGGACCGAACGGGAGCATGCCGTGCACGTCCGCACTGACGGCCGCGATCCGTAGATCGAGTTCCCGGTCGGTCTGGTTCTGGAGATGAATCCGCTGGAGTTGGTAGGCGGTCGCCCCGAAGCCCATGAGCACGCACACCAGCAGGAAGGCCTGCCAGAGCTGCAACCGCCAGCGGATGGACTTGATCAGCATGGCGCGCCTCATGATTCGACGCAATAACCCTGGCCGCGCCGCGTGACGATCAGGTCGGCGCCCAGCTTCTTGCGGATGCTGAACACATGGACGTCCAGCAGGTTGGACAGCGTGTCGTCGGTCTCGTCGAACAGGTGCTCGTACAGGGCGGTGCGGGTGACCACCTCCCCGCGATGCAGCACCAGGTACTCGAGGATGGCGTACTCGCGGGCGGTGAGGGTGACCGGGGTGCCGGCGCGGCTGACGCTGCGAGCCCGGGTGTCGATGAGGAGGTCGCGCACCTGCAGGTCGGGGCGCGCTTGTCCAGCAGCCCGCCGGATGAGCGCCCGCAGACGGGCGAGCAGTTCCGCGAGGTCGAACGGCTTGGGCAGATAGTCGTCCGCACCGGTATCGAGGCCGCGCACACGGTCGCGGGCGGCGTCCAGGGCGGTGAGCATCAGGACGGGGGTCGACTTCTGCTGGCGCAGGCGGGTCAGGACCTGCCAGCCATCGAGCCCGGGCAGCATGACGTCCAGCACCACGGCGTCGTAATCGTAGTCTTGCGCCTTCCGGAGGCCGTCGTCGCCGGCTTCGGCGGTGTCGACCGCATAGCCTTCCTCGCGCAGGGCCTTGGCGAGGCTGCGCAGCAGGCGGGGTTCGTCTTCGACGATCAGGACACGCATGGCAGGCTGGCCGGGCCAGCTGGGGCAGGCCCGCTGGTAGCCGCAGACCGCCCGAAGCCAATCTGCCACGCCCAACATTAAGGTGCGATTAAGAATTGGGACTCCGGTGGCGGGAGAAAGTGCGGCCCCGGCACCGGGCGTGAGCATCTTAACGATGGCTTAATGGTGCCCGCGCTATGTTGCCGCCATGAAACGAACCGGCCACGACCTCGGACTCCGGCAGACCGTGACCAGCACGGCGCCCGGGATGGAGTCGGTGGCAGTCCGCCCCGCCTATGTCACCCTCGCTTGAGACACGTGAGAACCGCGAATTCGCGGCCGAAGTGAAGTTCCTGCTGCGTCCGGAGCTGGCGCCGCAGATTCTGGACTGGGCGCGCGGCCGGTTGGCACCGGACCCTTACGGCGGCGGCGATGCGGCCGACGGCTACCGGATCACGAGCCTCTATTTCGACAGCGCACGCTTCGATGTCTTTCACCGGCGCGGTTCCTATGCCCGCAGCAAGTACCGGATTCGCCGCTATGGCCACGGGGAAGTCGTGTTCCTGGAGCGAAAACTCAAGGCGCGCGGCATGCTGACGAAGCGTCGCTCCATCCTGGCACTGGACGCGCTTGGCGAACTGAGCTGTCCCCAAGCCCGACGCGGCTGGGTGGGCGGCTGGTTTCATCGCCGGTTGCTGGCCCGCGCCCTCGGCCCGGTTTGCCAGATCGCCTATGATCGCACCGCCCGCGTGGCGATGACCAAGTACGGCCCCATCCGGCTCACGTTGGATCGCCAACTGCAAGCCCGGCGCGCAACGGATCTGCGGTTCTGTGACGCTCCGGGCGTCCCGCTCGTTCCCCAGTCCACCATTCTCGAGTTGAAGTATCTCCACCAGACTCCGGCGCTCTTCAAGTACCTCGTCGAGGAGTTCGCGTTGGAGCCGCAGCCAGTTTCCAAGTACCGCCTGGCCATCGCCGCCTTGGAACTGGCGAACGGCGTGGCCCGGTCGGAAGCATGTCCCCCTCAAACCGAATCCGCCCTATGCCAGATTTCCTAAAGAGCGCGTTGAGCGAGGGGCCGAAGGTGGCGCCGCTGGATGTGGCTGTCCGCCTGCTGGTCGCCCTGGTCCTGGGAGCGATTGTGGCCTGGATTTACCGGCGCGCGCGCAAGGGCGTCGACCTGTCGGCGTCCTTCCCCGGCACGCTGGTCCTGCTGGCGGTGCTGATCGCCATGGTCACCCAGGTGATTGGAGACAACGTGGCGCGGGCGTTCAGCCTGGTCGGTGCGCTTTCCATCGTGCGGTTCCGCACCGTGGTGCGCGATACGCAGGATACCGCCTACGTCATCTTTGCGGTGGTGGTGGGCATGGCGGTGGGCGCCGACGATCTTTGGGTGGGAGTCATCGGGATTGCGGTGGTGGGGTTGGCCGCCTACGCCATGATGGCGCGCGGCAGCGGTTTCAACGCCGAAACCCCTTCGTATCTTCTGAGTCTAAGGGTGGGGCTGGGGCTCAGCACCGGAGCCCTTGAAGGCACGCTGGGGGCCACCTTGGACGAGCATCTGCGCGAGCGCACGCTGATCTCCGTAGGGACCGCCAAACAGGGCACCTCGCTGGATCTGACCTACGAGGCGCGTCTGCGCGCGTCTGGTTCGCCCACCGCCCTGGTCAAGGCCCTCAACCGCATCGAGGGCGTGCATAGCGCTGAACTCCAGCACCGCGGCTTCGACTTGAATTGAACCACCCATTCCACACTATGAAGACTCACCGAAAAGCCCTCTCCCTGGCCACCCTGATACTAGCGGTTGGCGGCAGCCTGGCCTTGCTGGGACAGCCCGCCGACGGCGCGTTCCCTCCTGACGGCGATTTCCCGCCTCCTCAAGGGGGCCCCGGTTTCGGTGGCCCGCCTCCCTTCGGAGGGCCCGGCTTCGGCGGTCCCGGTGGCCCCGGCGGCATGTTCCAGTCAGAGACCAAGCTGTTGAAGCAGTTCGATAAGGACGGCAATAAGTGGCTGAATCTCGAAGAGCGCCAAGCGGCCCGGGCGTACCTCAAGCAACAGGGTGGCAACCGGAACATGGGTGGGCCTGGCGGGCGGCGTGGCGGGTTCGGCCCTCCGGGGGAAGAACAGGGCGCCGCCCAACCGGGCCGCAAGCTCACCCCGGCCGATGTCAAACAGTACGATAAGGAACCGATGTACGACGAATCGGTCCTCCGAACCTTCTTCTTGGAATTCGAGTCGTCCGATTGGGAGCAGGAACTCGGCGACTTCCATAACACGGATGTCGAGGTGCCCGCCAAACTGACCGTGGACGGCAAGACTTACAGTCAGGTGGGGGTGCATTTCCGGGGGGCCTCCTCCTATTTCATGGTGAGCGAAGGGCGCAAACGGTCGCTGAACCTCTCCCTTGATTTTGTGAACAAGCAGCAGGCGTTGGGCGGCGTGCGCAGCTTCAACCTGCTCAACTCACACGAAGATCCGTCGTTCATTCGCACCGTGCTCTGCTACCACATGGCTCGGGAGTACCTGCCTGCGCCCAAGGCGAACTTCGTGCGCGTGGTCATCAACGGCGAATCCTGGGGCATCTACACCAGTTCCGAGCAGTTCAACAAGGATTTCGTCAAGGATTGGTACGGCACGACCGAGGGCGCGCGGTGGAAGGTCCCCGGCAGTCCTAACGGCCGGGCCGGGCTCGAGTACCTTGGCGAGGATCCGGCGGCCTACAAGAAGCTCTATGAGCTCAAGACCAAGGACGACCCCGCCGTCTGGAAGGCCTTCATCAATCTCTGCAAGACACTGAACCAGACGCCCGCCGATCAACTCGAAGCTGCCCTCGGGCCGTTGCTGGACATCGATGGCGCGCTCCGGTGGCTCGCGTTGGAGAATGCCGCGATCAACAACGACGGCTACTGGGTCCGTGCCAGCGACTACAGCATCTATCTCGACAAGACCGGGAAGTTCCACGTTTTTCCGCACGACGCCAACGAGACATTTGTGGCCGCGGGC
>CAYYMW010000189.1:0-13366 GCA_964472515.1 uncultured Verrucomicrobiota bacterium
GAGCGCCAGCAGCAAGCCCGCCTCACCCGCCCGGCGCTCGATGGCCAGGTGAAACAGCAGATAGATCAGCAACAGCGCTGCTCCCATCAGGAAGAAGCTGAAGCCCAGAAAGAGCCCGCCAAAGTCCTGTCCCTGCGAGCTGGCGGCCAGCGCTTGCGCCCGTACTTCCTCCAAGCGCAAGCCCACCGACTCGGGCGCCAGGACGGCGAGGAGCTGGCGTTCCACCGCCGAACGGTACCCGGTGAGGGGTTGACTTGGCGCGGTGCCGGGACCAGGCGCCGGCAGGCCTCCAGCCGTATAGAACCGTACCGCCGTCAGGTCTCCGAACCGATTGGCCCAGAGCCGTTGGCCGGCTTTCAGCGAGATCAGCGCTTTGGGTGTGCCCTTGTAGTCGCGCCAATACTCCTCGTCCTTCGGACGAATCCGGTCGGTCTGAATGGGCAGACCGGTATCCCAATCCCGGCACGTGTTGGCTCCGGCCATGCCCGGGAAGTCCGGCATCAGATCCCGGTCCAGCCCCGGCGTGGTCATCGGCAAGATGGCCCGCACACGGAAACGGGACTCACGTTCTTCCAGGCTGCGCATGGTGCCGACAACGAAGTACTTAAGCGTTACCTGGTCGCCCACCTTGGCGTTGAGGTCCGTGGCCAGCCATTGGTTGAGGAGGATTTCGTCGTCGCCGAGATCGTCAGGTACCAACGGCGGAGCTGCGGCGCTGACCATGGAGTAGGGGGTGGCTGCATTTCCCGCGCGCAGTTCATTGACAAAGTAGGTCAGGACCGCGCCCGTCTTGAGATAGGGCATGGTTCGGCTCAGACGTGCGACCACATGGTTGGTGCCCGCGCCATTGCCCACGACGGCCGAGACAACCGCAGGATCGAGAAAGACCCTGCGCGAACGCAACTCCACGGCCCGCCATTGGGGCAGGTCGCGCCACTCCAACTCCGCGTCCGCCAAGCGCCACCGCTGTTGGAGCAGATTCGTCAGCCCGACGTAGAAGTTGATAGGTGGCGGTTGCGCTACCATGAGGCCCGCCATGGCGGGCTGAGGAGTGGCGGATGAAACCGACCCCACCAGCAGCAGATTCGCGCTTCCGGTGGCCTTTACGGCGGCCTGTAACCGCGACAGGGCAACAAACGCGTTCATGGGCGCCAACTGCGCCGCGCGAAGGTTGAAATTCCCCAAGCGTTCGTCGCCTATGATCGCCTGCACGCGCAGTCGCAGCGCGACGGCGGCGTCTTCCTCGGGGGAGAGCGGGGCGTCCTTCGAGAGGGCCGAGGGCTTCTGAACCCGCAAGATGACCGTGTCCCCCGGCTTGGCTGCCAGTTGCGCGGCGAGTGCCGGATTGAGGAGCACCTCGTCGGGTCCCACCGGGGCTGCGGTGGTGGGAGGAGCGTTGGTTTGTTTGGCCGGCGGGGCCAGGGCGAAGAACCGCGGGTCTACCCCCAGCACTTGGATTTGCCGGGCCCGATGCTCGCCCTCCGCGGTCACGGCTACCCCCGGCAGGCTCAACGCGGCCGCCATCGGCGCCGCCAGAGGGCGGCCGAGCGCTCCCTGTTGCAGTCCCAACTGAAGGTCCGAGGCCAAGTCCGCGCGGAAGAGTCGTTCGCCGCTCGCCAGCGCAAACTCCACCCGTCCGAGCCGGGCCAGCGCCATCTGACGCAGGCTGGCCCTGACCGAGTCGCCCACCGCCAGGGCTCCCACCAAGACGGCCCCGGCCACCATGGCCCCGGCCGCCGCCAGCAGATGCGTGCGGGCATGGTGGGTCAAGCTGCGAAAGATGAGCCAGCGAGAGGTCATGATCCGGTCTGGCTTTTGCCCGTGGAGAGTTCCACGGGGTGAAGTCTGCCGTCGCGCAATTCCATGGCACGTTGCAGGCAGGCCGCCAACTCCAGCGAATGCGTCACCATGATCAAGGTCACGCCCATCTCGCGATTCAACTCCGATAACAAGCGGCCAAGGTTGGCTGCGGACGCTCGATCCAGCGCGCCCGTCGGCTCATCGGCCAGCAGGAGGCGCGGCTCATTGATCAAGGCGCGCACCACTGCCACACGCTGCCGCTCGCCGCCCGATAGCTGGGCGGGACGGTGCTTCAACCGCTCTCCCAGACCCACCCGGTGGAGCAGTCGGCGGGCCCGTTCCGGAGCCCCGTCGCGCAGGACTTCATTGGTGCAGGGGAGGGTGGGGAGCAGGACGTTTTCGAGCACCGTGCACTGCGGCAGGAGGTGATGGGCTTGAAAGATGAAGCCCATCTGCCGGTTTCGGACCAAGGCAACCTCCTCCTGATCAAGCGTTTCAAGCGCCCGCCCGTCCAATAGCACGCGCCCCCGCGTGGGTTGGTCCAAGGTGCCGATGATCTGCAAGAGAGTGCTCTTGCCCGATCCCGAAGGTCCCACGATGGCCAGCGATTCACCCCGGTGAAGTTCGAGGTCGATCCCGGCCAGTACGGTGAGTGCCGGTTGTCCCGGCAGCACGTAATCCTTTTCGATGCCTTGCAGCTTCAAGAACGGGTCCGCGACGGTCATACGGTGCCAAGTTACCCTCGCCGCAGCGGCATGAAACGAAAAATCGGACCGGACAGGGCGGGTGATGGTCCGGAGCGTTTGGTCCGCGGCGGCGCGCTTGCCGCCAATGACCAGCGTTGACACGGGCCGAGTCCAAGTCGGATGATGTCCCTGGGCGTTGCCACGGAACCGAGCGTTCATGCGATGTTACCGCTGCGGCCCAGTGGAAAACGACTCGATGATCTGGACTGCGCGACATTACCGGTTTGAATTCCCCCGGCCAGCCTTGGTGATGGGCATCCTGAACGTGACCCCGGACTCGTTTTCCGACGGCGGCCGGTACTTCGATACGGCCCAGGCCGTGGCCCACGCCGAGGAGATGATTGCCGGAGGCGCCGATCTCATCGATGTGGGCGGGGAATCGACGCGACCCAACGCGCTGCCCGTGGACGAGGCGGAGGAGCGGCGCCGGGTTCTGCCGGTGATCAGCGCCTTGGTGGAGCGGGTGACCGTGCCGATCTCCATCGACACCCAGAAGCCCGGCGTGGCCCGCGCGGCCCTTGAGGCGGGGGCGGCGGTCGTAAACGATATTGGGGCCTCCCGGAACGGCCCGGCCATGTGGCAGGCGGTGGCGGAAACCGGGGCGGGCTACGTCTGCATGCACGCGCAGGGCACCCCCGCCACAATGCAGCAGCACCCGACTTACGTCGATGTGGTGGAAGAGGTGGGCGCGTTCTTTGCCGAGCGCCTGAGCAGCCTCGCAAGGGAAGGCGTGCAACCGAACCAGGTGGTGCTGGACGTGGGCATCGGCTTTGGAAAGACGCTCGAACACAATTTGGCATTGCTGGGGAAGCTCAAGTGCTTTAGCCTGCATCAGCGTCCGCTGATGCTGGGTGCCTCACGCAAGTCATTCATTGGCAGGTTACTGGGCGTGGGGATTGAAGACCGTTTGGCAGGCTCGCTCGCCTGCGCGGCTTGGGCCGTGCTCGCTGGCGTCCAGATCCTGCGCGTACACGACGTGGCGGCTACCCGGCAGGCGGTGCGGATGATAGAGGCTTTGCAGATGCAGGCGCGATGAGTGAGTGGTTCCAATGGGGGATTGAGTTGATCCGGCATGGCTGGCGGCCGGTGGTGGAGATCACCATCCTGGCCATCGGGATTTATTACGCCATCAACTTCTTGCGGGGCACGCGCGGGGCGCCCGTGGTTACGGGCTTCCTAATGCTTCTGTTGATCCTCACGCTGGTCACCATCCTGTTGGACCTGCAGGTGCTGCGCCAGTTGTTGCAGAACTTCTTCACGTTTTTCGCCGTCGCGGTGATCGTCATCTTCCAACCTGAACTGCGCCGCATGCTGGCCGAGTTGGGCAATCTCCCGTTCTTCATCAATGCCCGCGAACAGCGCGAGAACATCGAGGTCATCGTCCGCACCGTGGAGCGGTTGGCCGATGTGCGGATCGGCATGCTCCTCGCGGTCGAGCAATCCATTCAGCTCCAGGACGTCGTCGAGTCCGGGATCCCGGTCGATTGCGAAGCAACCCCTGAGATGCTGGAGACCATTTTCTTCCCCAACAACGCCATCCACGACGGGGGCGTCATCATTCGGGGTGACCGCATCACGCACGCCGCCTGCATCTTTCCGCTCACGCAGCGTCAGGATCTGGCTACCTCTTTGGGAACTCGACACCGTGCCGCCATCGGGTTGAGCGAGGAGACGGATGCGGCGGTCGTGGTCGTCTCCGAGGAGACCGGCACGGTTTCCTACGCCTACCGAGGTCGTTTGATTCGTGGGATCACCTTGGAGGAGCTCCGGTCCTTCCTGACCTCGGTCCTGGTGCGAGACGCGCGGTCCCACAAGCTGGCCGATGCCTTTCGCTGGCTCTATCGTTCCCGCACCTCTCCCGGGGTGGAAACGGCGCATCGTTCCCGCCCCGCCTGACATGACGATTCCCCACGTCATCGCCCACAACTTCAGTTGGAAAGTGATCTCGGTCGTCCTCGCCGCATTGGTCTGGGTGACCTTGGATTCCGGCTTGAAAGACGGCGCGCAGGCCGGCAAGTCGCGCGTGTTCAGCCGGCAACCGATCACGGTGATGACGATTGCCTCGGACGAACATGCCTTTCGTGTCACCCCCGCGCAGGTCGAGGTGGTGGTCCGGGGCGCGCCCGGGGTGGTGGATAATCTCCGCCCGACGGATATCGAGGCCTATGTCAATCTGACCACCATTGCCGACGCCGCCGACTTGCGCAAACTCATCCAGATTTACGCGCCGCCCGGCGTGACCATCGTCAGCATCACCCCCCGGGAGGTGCTGGTTCGCAGCCTATCCCCCGTCTACCGCACCCGTTCTCCATCCCCATGAGCACCAAACCAGCCCGCCGCATCTTTGGCACCGACGGCGTTCGCGGCACGGCCAACATCGAACCCGTGACCGCCGAGACCGCTCTCAAGCTCGGCCGCGCGGCCGCGCACGTCTTCAAGACCCTGGAGAGTCATGCCCGGGGCAAAGGCCGGCACAAGATTGTCATCGGCAAGGATACCCGCCTCTCGGGCTACATGATCGAGAACGCCCTCTCCTCCGGAATTCTGTCCATGGGCGTGGATGTGCTGTTTATCGGGCCGCTGCCTACTCCCGGTGTTGCCTATGTCACGCGCAGCTTGCGCGCCGACGCCGGCATCGTGATAACTGCCTCCCACAATCCTTACGACGATAATGGGATCAAGTTCTTCCGGGCGGACGGTTACAAGCTCGACGACGGGATTGAAGGCCGGATCGAGGAACTCGTCTTCAGCGGCGCCATCGAGAGCATACGCCCGCTCGCCAGCGAAGTGGGGAAAGCCGTCCGCATTGACGACGCCTTGGGGCGTTACATCGAGTATGCAAAGGCTTCGTTCCCGAAGGGGATGACTCTCGACGGCCTGCGCGTCGTCGTCGATTGCGCCAACGGGGCCGCGTACAAAGCGACTCCCTGCGTCCTGCGCGAATTGGGCGCGGAGGTCATCGTCTACGGCAACCAACCCGACGGCACCAACATCAACCGCAACTGCGGGTCCATGCATCCCGAGGACCTGTGCCACCGCGTCGTCGAGCACCACGCCCAACTGGGCGTCGCGCATGACGGTGACGCCGACCGCGTGCTGCTCTGCGACGAACATGGCACCGTGGTCGACGGAGACGACATCCTTGCCATCACAGGCTTGGAAATGCTCGAAGCTGGCACCCTGGCCGAAAAGACCATTGTCGCCACCGTGATGAGTAACGCCGGCTTGGGGGCGGCCATTGAACACGCGGGCGGGCGGTTGATCCGCACCGCCGTGGGAGACAAGAATGTCATCGACGAGATGCTCAAGCACGGCTACCGCGTTGGGGGCGAGCAGAGCGGCCACATGATCTTCCGCGACTACGGCACCACGGGCGATGGGCTCGTCGCGGCCCTGCAGATTCTCCGCATCATGAAGTCCCGCAATGCCTTGCTTTCGCAACTGGTGCACTGCTGGACGCGCTTTCCGCAGAAAGTGACTAACCTGCGCGTGAAGGAGAAGCGACCCTTTGAGAGCCTGCCCGGAGTGATGGACTTGGTGCGGCAGGCCGAGACCGAGCTCACCGCCGACGGCGGGCGGGTCCTGCTCCGCTACTCGGGCACCGAACCCAAGGCCCGGCTCTTGTTGGAAGGCCGCAATCAAGAGGCCCTCGACAAGTGGAGTGTGACCATCATCGACGCCCTCCGGGAGCACTTGGGGGCTTGAGCCGCCGCCTTTTTCAGGAGGCGATCTCGCCGGAACACCAACCAGGGATGGCACGCGGGGGGCTTGGCGGGGGCGCTGCCCGATAAGCCAGGACAATTCATTAGCCGAGATGCGAAGCCGCTGCTAAGCTGCGCTCGGACAAAAGGCGAGGGGAGCCGCCCCGCGGCGACTCACGCCCCGCCGACGACCTTAAGAATGCAACCATTGGAAGAAACCCAACTGGCCAACTTTCTCCTGAAGCAGCCGCGGCTGGGCAAGGATGTCTACCTGGCCCGCACGGCGGTGGTGCTGGGCGACGTAACCCTGGGCGACCACAGCAGTCTCTGGTACAACGTGGTGGCGCGTGGTGATATCAACCGCATCGAGATCGGCCATCACACCAATGTTCAGGACAACACCGTCCTGCACGTGGCGGATCAGTTCGCCTGTATTCTGGGTGCCTACGTTACGGTAGGCCATGCGGCGGTCGTGCATGCCTGCACGGTGGGGGACGAAGTCCTCGTCGGGATGGGGGCGATCATCCTCGATGGCGCGGTCGTGGGGGCGCAGTCGATCGTTGGCGCCAACGCCCTGGTCCCGCAGCGCATGGAGATCCCACCCGGTTCGTTGGTGCTGGGGTCGCCCGCGAAGGTGGTGCGCGCCTTGCGTGCCGAAGAGCGCGCGAATCTGAAAGTGTGGGCGGAGCGTTACGTGGTCAATGCCGCCTTTTGCCTCAAGCACGGTCTGAATGTGGGCGCACCGCTGAGCACTCAGCCGTCCGGGCCCGGCTGACCTCGTTGCGCCCGGCCGCGCGCGCGCCCGTTGGATCGCGGACGGCTCCCGGGAGGCCGGAAAGGCCTGGCTTCGGCAGGGCCGCCCCGATGTTCTTCGCTGCGCTGCTAGGCACTAGAATGGATTCTAATAGTTTCACTTCTCATTGTGTTTCAATTGCTTACAGCTATCCCTGGAGGGAGTTTTGCTCCGTTCGTCGCCTTCGGTCGGCGAGGGCGAGGCTTGGCAGTTGACTCCGGCGGGTTCGTTGGTAAATTTCCATTTGGTTTGGTTAACGACGCCAGCGGTTTGGATTAGCTGGCAAAATAAGTAACATCGAAATTGAAGCGCGAAGCGACACCGCAGTGATGAAACCTGTTCTCTTCAACAATACCGTCCTGCGTGACGGCCACCAGTCCTTGGCCGCCACGCGCATGAAGACCGATCAAATGCTCCCCGTGGCCCCCGAGCTCGACCAACTGGGCTTCCACGGGCTGGAGACCTGGGGCGGGGCGGTGATCGATTCCTGTCTGCGGTATCTCGAAGAGAATCCCTTCACCCGTCTGCGGACGCTCAAGCAAGCCGCGCCCAAGACCCCGCACATCATGTTGTTGCGGGGGCAGAATATCGTCCAGTACACCAGCTTTGCGGACGACGTGGTGACGGCGTTCGTCAATTGCTCGGCCAAGGCGGGCGTGGACGTGTTCCGGATCTTCGATGCCTTGAACGACGTTCGGAATCTCCAGACGGCCATCAAGGCGGTGTTGGCGGCGGGCAAGCACGCCCGGGGCGAGATCTGCTACACCACCAGCCCCGTGCATACCACGCAGGCCTTCATCAAGATGGGCATCGAGTTGGAGAAGCTGGGCTGCCAGTCGATCGGCCTCAAAGACATGGCCGGTCTGATCAAGCCGCAGGTGGCGGCCGAGTTGGTGCGGGAGCTCAAGAAGGTGGTCGGCATCCCGATTGTGCTGCACACCCACGACACCGCCGGACTGGGCGCGTCGTCGTATATGGCGGCCACGGAGGCCGGGATTGACGTGGTGGAGACCTCGGTGGTTCCTTTTGCGAACGGAACCGGTCAGCCGGACACCCTGCGGATGCAGGCGATCTTGGAAGGGCATCCGCGGTGCCCGAACTACAACCCCGAGGCCCTGCGTAAGATTCAAGCCTACTTGGAAGGGGTCTATAAGGACCTGGGTAAGTTCACCAGCGGGGCCAACGAACGCGTCGACGCCGACATCCTGACCTACCAGGTGCCCGGCGGCATGCTCAGTAACTTCCGGACCCAGCTCAAGGAGATGGGCATGGCGGACAAGTACGAGGAAGTGCTCAAGGAAATCCCCTACGTGCGCGCCTGTCTGGGATACATCCCGTTGGTGACGCCCACTTCGCAGATCGTCGGGACGCAGGCCATGTTCAATGTGAAGTTTGGCCGCTGGAAGAACCTCTCCGGGCAGGCCATGGACATCGCCTTGGGCAAGTACGGGAAGACCCCTGGTCCCATCGATCCCGAGGTGCTGGCCCAAATCGAGGCCAAGACCGGCCAGAAACCGACCACCGAGCGTCCGGCGGACCTCCTGCCCTCGGGGCTGCCCAAGCTGCGGGAGCAACTCCGCGCCAAGGGCTTGCCCGAGGACGACGAGACGGCGGTGCTGTTTGCCATGTTCCCACAGCAGGTCGAGAGCCTGCTCAAGCCGAAACCCGCTGCCGCCCCGGCTCCCGCGGTGGTTGCGCCGGCTCCGGCACCCGCGCCCGCTCCGGCCCCGGCTCCTGTTTCGGTGGCGCCGCCCGCAGTGGCTCGTCCGGCCGCTGGCAATGGCCAAGTCCGCCGGTTCGCGGTGACCGTGAACGGCGTGCGTCGGGAAGTAACCGTCAAGGAAGTCTAGCGGCTGACTGGGAAACCTGTTTTATGCAATCGAATACAACTTCCGCTTCCGGCGCTCCCGTGCCTGAACTGGATCTGAAATCGGAGTTTCCGGTTCCTGCCTACGCCGACTGGCGTGCGGCGGTGGAAGCCGAGCTCAAGGGTGCGCCCTTCGACAAGAAGATGCTCACCAAGACGTACGAGGGCATCACGTTGCAGCCGCTCTACCGCCAGGAAGACACGGCCAGCCTGCCCCACTTGCATTCGTTCCCGGGCTTTCCGCCCTTCGTTCGCGGCGGGCGGGCTTCCGGCTGCCTGAAGCAATCGTGGGAGATTTCCCAGGAGCTCGCCAGCCCCAGCCCGGCCGAGTTCAACACCGCCGCCCGGGCCGGCATCGAACGCGGCCTCAACGCGCTCAACGTGGTGCTTGACCGGGCCACCCGCCAGGGGCAGGACCCCGACTCGGCCGCCAAGGAAGACGTCGGCGCCAACGGCCTGTCGATCGCGTCGGTGGCGGACCTCGCCAAGGCTTTCGAGGGCATTGACCTCGGCAAGGTCTCCTTGTTGGTTCGCTCGGGGGCCTCGGCCATGCCGTTCGCGGCGTTGCTCGTGGCCCTTTGCCAGCAGCGGAAGCAACCCATGTCCGCTCTGCGGGGCTGTATCGAAATGGACCCCCTCGGCGTGCTGGCCCACGAAGGCCGGTTGCCGCAGGCCTTGGCGGGGGCTTACCGCGAGATGGCTCAACTGATCCGCTGGACCGCCCAACACGCGCCCAGCCTGCAGTGCGTCTGCGTTCACAGTCGCGCCTGGCACGAAGCCGGCGGCAACGCCGTCCAAGAGTTGGCGTTCTCCCTGGCCACGGGCGTGGAGTACCTGCGCGAGATGGCGGCCCGGGGTTTGGACGTGAACACGGTTGCCCCGCGGGTGCGCTTTGCGCTCACCGTTGGTTCTAGCCTGTTCATGGAAGTGGCGAAGATCCGCGCCGCCCGGCTGCTTTGGTCAAGCGTGGTGGCCTCGCTCGGCGGTTCCGCGGAAGCCCAGCGGTTGGTGGTCCACGTGCGGACGGCCCAGTATAACAAGACCGTGCTGGATCCTTACGTGAACATCCTGCGTGGGACCGTCGAGGCCTTTGCGGGAGCGGTCGGCGGCTGCGACAGTATGCAGGTCGGCGCGTTCGACGAGGTGATCCGCACCCCGGACGACGCCTCCCAACGGCTGGCCCGGAATACCCAGATCATCCTCCAGCGCGAGTGCGACATGGATAAGGTGATCGATCCGGCCGGCGGTTCGTGGTACGCGGAGTGGCTGACCGACGCCCTCGCGAAGGGCGCTTGGGCCCTCTTCCAGGAAGTCGAGAAGAAGGGCGGCATGGCGAAGGCCCTGCGGGCGGGCTATCCGCAGGCCGAGGTGGCCAAAGTGGCCGCCGAGAAGCTCAAGGCTGTGGCCCAACGCCGCGACATCATCGTTGGCAACAACCAGTACGCGAACGTCAAAGAGAAGCCCCTCGCGGCCCGTCCGGTCGACCTGGCGGCGTTCTATCAGCGTCGCGCCCAGGAGGTGGCGGCCTGCCGCACCTCGGGCGATGTGAAACAGAGTACCGCCGTGCTTCAGCGGTTGGGCCAGGTCATGGAGGCGGCGGGTTCGGCCGGCTTCGAAGCCTGCGTGGAGGCCGCTTTGGCGGGGGCCACGCTGGGCGAAATCACCCGGTCGTTGCATGCCAAGGAACAGCCGGACGCCCCCATTACGCCCGTCAAACTGCAGCGTGCGGCGAGCCAGATCGAGCACCTGCGGGGCGCGGTGGACCGCTTCACCGCCAAGCACGGCGCCCGGCCCAAGCTCTTCCTGGCGAACATGGGACCGCTGGCCCAGCACAAAGCCCGGGCGGACTTCTGCCGCGGCTTCTTCTCCGTCGGCGGTCTGGACGTTGTCTACTCTGCCGGCGCGCCTACCCCGGCGGAAGCAGCCCAGAAGGCGCTGGATTCCGGCGCCCGGGCAATCGTCATTTGCTCGACCGACGAGACCTACCCGGCTTTGGTGCCGGAGTTCGTCCGCCTGGTCAAAGCGAAGGACCCCACCCGTATCGTGATCCTGGCGGGTTACCCGCAGGAGCAAGTGGAGGCCCACAAGCAGGCGGGCGTGGACGATTTTGTCCACGTTCGCGTCAACGCCGTCGAATTCCTTTCCAACCTGTCAGCCAAGCTCGGAGTCACCCTGTGAACACCTTTCCTGATTTCACCCGGATCGCCTACAATCCTCCTGCCTCGAAGGTCACCTTCGCGGACTGGAAGGCCCAAGTGGAGCGGGAGACCGGCCAACCGCTCGACGAATGGGTTTGGCAGACCATGGAGCAGATCCCCGTCAACCCCCTCTATACCGAGGCGGATTTGGCGGCCTGTCAGCATGTGGGGTACCTGCCCGGCCTCGCGCCGTTTCTGCGCGGACCCTATGCCTCCATGTACGTCTCCAAGCCTTGGACCGTGCGCCAATACGCCGGGTTCTCCACGGCTGAAGAGAGCAACGCGTTCTACCGCCGCAACCTGGCGGCGGGCCAGATGGGGCTTTCGGTCGCCTTCGACCTGCCGACCCATCGCGGTTACGACTCCGACCATCCCCGCGCTTTTGCCGATGTGGGCAAGGCCGGGGTGGCGGTGAACTCGATCCTCGACGCCAAGATCCTCTTCGACAGCATCCCGCTGGACAAGATTTCGGTGTCGATGACCATGAACGGCGCGGTCCTCCCGATCCTGGCCTTCTACATTGTAGCCGCCGAGGAGCAGGGGGTGAAGATGGCCCAACTCGCCGGCACGATCCAGAACGACATCCTCAAGGAGTACCTCGTTCGGAATACCTATATCTATCCGCCGAATCCCTCGATGCGGATCATTGCCGACATCTTCGAGTTCACCTCGAAGAACATGCCCAAGTTCAACAGCATCTCGATCTCCGGCTACCACATGCAGGAGGCGGGCGCCACGGTGGACTTGGAGCTGGCGTACACGCTGGCCGACGGGGTGGATTACGTTCGTACCGGCCTCAAGGCAGGCATCGACATCGATGCCTTTGCGCCGCGCCTCTCGTTCTTCTGGGCGCAGGGCAAGAACTTCTTCATGGAAGTGGCCAAGATGCGCGCCGCGCGCCTGCTCTGGGCCAAGCTCCTGAAGCAGTTCAACCCCAAGAACCCCAAGTCGCTGGCCCTGCGCACCCACTCGCAGACCTCCGGCTGGAGCCTGACCGAGCAGGACCCCTACAACAACGTGGTCCGCACCTGCGTGGAAGCCATGGCCGCCGCCATGGGCCACACCCAGTCCCTGCACACCAATTCGCTGGACGAGGCCATCGCCCTGCCCACCGATTTCTCCGCCCGGATCGCGCGCAACACGCAGCTCTTCCTTCAGGAAGAGACCGGCATCTGCAAGGTCATCGATCCCTGGGGTGGCTCCTACTACGTGGAAGCGCTGACGGACGCGCTGATGAAGCGCGCCTGGAAACACATCCAGGAGGTCGAGGCCCTGGGCGGCATGGCCAAGGCCATCGAGACCGGGTTGCCCAAGCTGCGCATCGAGGAGGCCGCCGCGCGGCGTCAGGCCCGCATTGATTCCGGCAAGGAAACCATCGTCGGCGTCAACCGGTTCCGCCTCGAAAAGGAAGACCCCCTCGAGGTGCTCACGGTGGACAACACGGCCGTGCGCGAGGCGCAGATCAAGCGTCTGGCCAAGCTGCGCAGCGAGCGCGACAACGCCGCCGCTCAAGCCGCCCTGACGGAGTTGACCCGTTGCGCCGAGACCGGGCAGGGCAACCTGCTCGATCTGGCGATCAAGGCCGCCCGTTGCCGCGCTACGCTCGGCGAGATCTCCGCCGCGCTGGAACAGGTGTTTGGCCGCCACAAGGCCGCCATCCGCTCAGTGTCCGGCGTCTACAACGCCGAATTCGGTCAACAGGACGAGATTGGCGCCATCCGCAAACGCGCGGATGCCTTCCTCGCCCGCGAGGGCCGCCGGCCGCGCATTCTCGTGGCCAAGATGGGTCAGGACGGCCACGACCGTGGCGCGAAAGTCGTGGCGACGGCCTACGCCGACATGGGCTTCGACGTCGATATCGGGCCGCTGTTCCAATCGCCTGAGGAGAGTGCCCGCATGGCTGTCGAGAATGACGTGCATGTGGTCGGCATCAGCTCGCTGGCGGGTGGCCACAAGGCACTCCTGCCCGAATTGGTGGCGGAGCTCAAGAAACTGGGCCGCGAGGACATCCTGGTTATCGTAGGTGGTGTCATTCCGGCGCAGGACTACGACTATCTCCGCCAGCACGGGGCAGCGGCCATCTTCGGTCCTGGCACCGTGATCACCGAGGCGGCGAAGGAGATTCTCGGCCAGATCGAGAAGCAGGTTGCCGCTGCCTAGCCCGGGCATGTCGAGTTCAGATCCAGACCCCGCCTGCGGCGGCGCAGGCGGGGACGACCCTGCGGAGGCGAATCCCGAGCGCAGCTATCTCAGCGTGCTCC
>CAYYMW010000190.1:0-13312 GCA_964472515.1 uncultured Verrucomicrobiota bacterium
CCACCGGCTAATTGCTTTCGATCCCTCCGGGATCTTGAGAGCGGGGGCGGAGGCCTGGTGGAGGCGGAGTTCCGCCAAGCGCTCGTCGAAGGCGAGCTGCCGTTCGCGCACGGACCTGCGGTCGGCGAGATGGGCGCCAACCTCGGGCGTTCGGCCCACTGCGGGTGGTCGCCCAAGGCGGCACCTGCGTTGAGCAGGATGGCGGGCCTTTGCCCGGGGCGATCCTACGTCGCGTTCACAGCGCGGTGGAGCGCCAAGGGCATGCGGCATCAGGCAAGGCGCTCGGGGAGGAGAAAGACGGCGATAATGGACTGGGAAAGCGGCCCGGAAGGCGGAGTCCAGCGCGGTCTGAGGACCGCGGCTACCCCCCCAAGCCCATTTGGCCGCGCCCTACAGCTCCCGGGCACGATAGAAGCACGCGCCCGTGGCACTGGGCCGGGGATCAATGATGGGGAAGCCGCCCGTCACGGCGGTATTGGTGGAAATCGGGGTCCAGGCCAGCAAATCGGATGACGCATCGATCACGAGCGTCCGTCCCGGGTGACCGTGGGCGCGGAAGCGCGGTCCTCCGTCAACGGTGGTCTCCAACGCCAGGCACGGCAGCGCCTGGGCCGGCAACAGCCAGTTCTGCAGGACATAAGTGGCAATCTTGGCGCCGCAGGCCTTGCCGTCGCGGTTGGCGGACATGAAATGAATGCCGCCGTAGATGCGGCTCATGCCGATTTCATCGGCGCAGGCCGCGAAGCTCGTGAAGCTGCGGGTCACCCCCGGGAGCGAATCCGAACTGGCGGTAAACTCGACTTGATCGGTGCCGCAAAAGGAAGTCAGCACGGTCGCGGAAGCCTTGCTAAAGGTGCTGTGCCCGCTGGTGTACTCGGGGAAGGGAGGAGCGGCGAGCAACTGTTGCCAGTTGGGCGCGGCCTCGGTGGCCGGGTTGCCATCCTCATCCGCGCGCTGGATGGCGGTGACCGGTCGCCAGAGGTTGTACCGAAACTTGGCCTCCCAGCAGACGATGGCGGCGTCGGCCTGGGCCAGGCTCAGCAGGGCGAGGAGGCGGGCGTTTTCGGCCAACGTGCCGTGGCGGTTCCGGGCGATCTCGATGGCGATCTCGTGCCAATGCCCCGGCGGCATGGCGGTGTAACTGAAGTCGGACCAGAACACCGCGATCTGGGTTTGTTCCGCAGTGCGCACCGTGCTCGTCTTCTCGCCGAGGGCTTTCACCTGGTTGAGGTCCTCGGCGTACCGCTCGCTCGTCAGGGCCGGGGGACCCGGCGGGACGAAGGGTTCGATATCCGGCAACGCAAACGGCGTGACATAGCGCCACTGCGGGTCGAGGGGGGGGCGGAAGAAGGGCGGTGTGCGCCGCCACTGTCCGGGGAGGTCGCTGGGGATATAGGGCACCTGGGTGGCGGAGCCGTCGTCGTTTCTGGTTTCGAGCATGGTCCAGCCTACGCGCTGCCCGAACGCCAGGCTGTTCGTGAGCGCGGCGGTCGGCGGCTGGCTGTCCAGAAACTGTTGGTACAGTTCGGCGGCCGGGGCGTCCATACCCGGATAAAGCACCTGGACTACGGCGTAGGCCGCTCCCACGGCGGCGGCCTCCGGATAGGCGTCGGTCGGGGGATCCAACAGGTACCGGTAGGGCTGGTGGGTCCGCTCGAGGCTGTTCACCGCGTCGTACATCGCGGTGCAGAGGATGGCCAGATTGCGCGTGGAGAGCGTCGGACCCGTCGTGTCGTAGCGGATGCCGTCCACCATCAGGGCCGTCCAGTCCAGCACCGGATCGGCCCGCAACGTCGACGGGGCCAGCAGAGCGAGGCCGGCGAAGGCGCAACCGAGCCGCGCTGGGAACCCCTGGCAGGGATGCCGGAGCGCGGCTCGTCGTGGGCGGATTGCCCTGATGAAGGACATGCGGTGCGCGTCGATGCTATTGCGTAATGGTCGCGAGCGCCTGCACCGTGCCCAGGCCCTTGGGAACGGTAACCGTGAAGGTGACCTTGCCGGCGGCGAGGTTCTGCGGGCCGGCCGTGATGATGCCGTTGGCGGTCGTGATACGCAGGGAAACCGGCGTGCCATCGGGGACGCCGGTGGCGCTTACCTCGATGGGCACCGCTGCGGCATCCGTAAACACCACGTCCGGAACCGCGATGCTCCCGCCCGGACCGGCGGGAACCGCCTTGCCGTCGATCGACACCACATTGAGCACCCCGGCGGCGTTCAGCTCACCGCTGGCGCTGGGCAGGGCCACGACCGCCACCGGGTTGTCCACGCCGGTCAGCGAGCGCTCGTAGGCTTCCACCCGGATGCGGCCGTTGGGGTAGTTGGCGCTCACGGCGAACGCCTCGAGCGTGCCCGGGCCACTGATGCGATCCGCGCGCAGCAGGATCGCGCCGCCGGAACCGCGGCCGCCGGTGCTGGCGCCCGACCACTGCGAGTCACCGCCATTGGCGCTGATCTTCCCGTTGAGGACGATATCCCGCGAGGAGGAGATCATGATGGCGCCGCCGCCGCCGCCGCCATGGCCACCGTCCGAGGTCGGGTTTGAAGCTCCGCCACCGCCGCCGGAACCGCCCAACAACGGCTGGAGAAACACGTTGCCGTAGGTTTCCGAGTACTGCCCGGGCTGGCCGTCCCGCAGATTGGTGGGATTGGTCTGCTGCGCCGTGCCGGGGGCGCCGCCCCCGGGTCCCATGCCCGGCGTGCCAACATAGGAGCCCGAAGCGGTGAAGTTCACGCCGCCGCGCCCGCCGTCGTAACCGCCCGGCCCACCGTGCGCCACGACGCCCGGGGCCAGCGTGTTCGGCGCGTACTCGCCGCTCACATCGATGACGCCGTTGATGGTCACCATGTTGTTGGCCAGCCAGCGCACCGGCGTATTGCCCGCGTTCCTCTTGAAACGCACCGTGATGCCGGAAGGAACGTCAATGGTCGTGTAATTGAAAATGCCGCTGGCCCGCGCGGAGAGGTCGAACGTCTGGGCCTTGCCGCTCCAGAAGGTCCAGTCCGTGCCGTTCCAGAACCAGGTGTCGGCCGTCTGCTGTTCGCCGCCGGCAACATCCCCTCCAAACAGCACCATCCGCTGCAGCGCAGGATTCCAGGTCAGGGTGTGATACTGGCGGCCGCCGGGCAGCGTGGTGGGAGAGCGCTGCGTCCACGTCGTCCCGTTCCAAGCCCACACATCGTTGAGGTTGCTGCCGCTGACCAGGAGGACCTCCTGGCGCACCGGGTCGTAATCCATGGCCAGATGATTGCGGCCTTGGGGCGAGAAGGGCGGCTGTGCCTGCGCCCAGTTGTTGCCATCCCAGAGCCAGGTCTGGCCGTAGGCGCCGAAGAGCACCACCCTCTGCCGGGCGGCATCGTAGGCCAGGGCGTGGGCCGAGTGGCCGGGGGGCTTGGTCAGGGGATTCACCTGGGTCCAATTGGCGCCGTCCCAGAGCCAGGTCTCATCCGCGCCGCCGTTGCCGCCGTGCAGCACCACCTTTTGCCGCGCCGCATCGTAGGCGAGGCCGAAGTAATCCCGTGCCGTGGGCGAGGCGGCCGGGTTCTTCTGGGTCCAGTCCGTGCCGTTCCAGACCCACGTATCGGCCATGCGGGTCCCCTGCCGGTTGCCGCCGAAGAGGACAATTTCCTGCCGCGTGCCGTCCCACACCATGCGCGCGCCATACCGTGGCAGCGGGCTGTTGGCCGGGTTCTTCTGGGTCCAGTCCACCCCGTCCCAAACCCAGGTGCTGCCTTGCTCGACGTTGCCGGCATAGCCGCCGAAGAGGACCAGTTGGTTGCGCACGGCATCGAACGCCACCGCCTGGCCGCTGCGGCCGCCCGTCACGATCCGCCGGAAGGTGAGCGGCCCATCCGCGCCCGTCGAGCCGCTGGCAAAGGGCAGGTCCTGGGCGACGGTCAGACCGGCGCTGGAGACGACCAGTGCGCTCAGCCAGGGGAGCACCCGGCGAGCTATCGATTGGAGAGGTTGTTTCTTCATAGGTCTTGGGGCTGGCACTTGCAAAGGGAAGCCAAAGTCATGGATCTACTGGTTTTGATAGCTTACGATGGGGGAGACCACAAAACGCGAACCGGTCACCGTCTCGGGCACCGCGTTCAAGTAACTCACCGCCGGCGAGGCCACCAGCTTGAGTGTGCCGGCCGGCACGGCCTCAGGCAGGGCGTTCAAATAGCTCACCGGCAGCGAAGCCACCTGCTTGAGGGTCCCGCCCGGAATCGTCTCCGGCAGGGCGTTGAGATAACTCACCGGCAGACTCGCGGTCAGCTTGAGGGTTCCGGCCGGGACCGTCTCAGGCACCGCGTTCAGATAGCCCACCACCGCCGATTCGATCAGGCGGGGCGGTTGCGAACCCGCGTCCAGCGGCCCGGTGCCCTGCAGGATCTCGCCGTTGTCGTCCCAGCCGTCCCCGTCGGAGTCGGCGTTGAGCGGGTTCGTCCCGTGCTTGAATTCCTGCAGGTTGGTGACGCCGTCGTGGTCGGGATCCTCGTCGCCGTCGTTGGTCCCGTTGCCATCGGTGTCCTTCTTCGTCGGATCGTAGCCGAACATGACCTCCCAGCGCGTCGGCAGGCCGTCCAGGTCGGGATCCCGGTCGCCATCCAGCTTGCCGTCGCGGAACGTGGACGGATTCGTGGGATCGAGGCCCATGATCAACTCCAGGTCGTCGGGCACGCCGTCCCCGTCGGTGTCGGTCTGGCCGATGATCCAGAAGGTCCATTTCACGGGCAGCGCCAGGGTGTTCCCGGCCAAATCGGCAATCGGCGGGCTGACCCGCACTTCGTACAGCCCCGCGGGCGTCTTGTCGGCCAGTTCCAGCCGCGCGGTCGCCGAGGTCCCATCCCATGAAAGGGTGGTTCCGGCCACGACGCTGTCGTCCGCCGTGCCCAGCGTGCGATCCGGCCCGGCCCCCACAAGCTGGAAGGAGTCGGCGGTGATCGTGGCCGGCTGGATCGGTTCGCTGAACCGCGCGCTTACGTGGGTCAGGTCGCTCAGGATCGCCCCGCTGTCTGGGTATTTGCGAACCACCCGCGGCGGAGTGGCGTCGGGCACCAACTGCACGGTAATCACCCCGGTCAGGGTGGAGTTCCCGCCGGTGTCCGTTGCCCGGGCTTGGATCGTGAAGCTGTTCTTGGTGGCGGTGCGCGCGGGCGTAGTGAAGTAGTACTCGAAGGGAAAGCTCCCGTCCGTGCCGACCAGGGCGCCATCGAGGAAGAACTCGACCTGCCGCACCTGCACGTCATCGGCTACGGTCGCGAGCAGTCGGGCGAGCTTGTTCTCCTCCGCCACCGCCGGTTGCAGGGGGAAGGTGGCGCTCAGGGTGATGGTGGGGGCAACGCCCGCGGTATCGAGCGCCAGGTAGTTGACGACCTCCAAGCCGGCCTTGCCATCGGCCACATAGGCGAGCCCGTTATAGAGGGAAACGGCGTTGGCACCCCCCGGCGTGGGAATGGTGGTGACGAAGGTCGTGCCCAACCCGTCCGCTCCCAGACGGTAGAGCTGGATCGGGTGCTGGCCGTCATCGGTGCTGTTCGGGGCGGCAGCCGCAATCCCCAAGCCCGAACCGTTGGGCACCATGTGCCGCCAGCCGAACTGGGTCGTATTGTTGACCTGAAGTGACTTCGGATTCTCCGGGTCGCTCACGTCGAAGACGTTGTAGCCCTGCGTGTGGGTGGTATAGGCGAGCCCGCCGCCCACGAAGACCCGCAACCGCCGCCCTCCCGCGCCGGTACTGCCGGGACAAGCCACGCTGGCCGCCACGCTCAGGCTTCCCTGATCCAGCGGCAGCACAAACAGCTTCCCGATGGTCAGCGCAAACAGGTAGTTGCCGTTCACCGCAACGTCCTGGATGCTCCCGGCGTTGGGAATGGTGAAGCGTTCCAGGATTGCTCCAGTTGCGGTGTCCACGCTGATGATCGTACCCGCGTCGGTGCCGGCATACGCAATGCCGCCCCCCGCCGCCACGCAACGCACAAACGCCCCGTCGCTCACCTGCGTGAGCAGCTTCGCCGCCGCCGGAGAAGTGATGTCCACCACCGCCAGCCCGGAGGCGCTGTCCGCCACCAGCACCCGCGTGCCGTCGATGGCCACGCCGATGGCGTTGCCCGGCGTATCCACCCGCGCCAGCAACGTCGGCTGCGTAGCGGACGAGATATTGTAAAGCGCCACCCCGGTGGCGGACTCCGCGACGGCCGCGAGGTTGTTGCGCGTGGCCACGTCCACGGCGTTCCCCGGCGTCGCGAGATTGGCAATCACACCGATGGTCACCGGCCGGTCGCCCAGCGGGTCCAGGCCTTGGTCCACCGCCGCGCCGTCCGGCACCCCGTCGCCGTTGGTGTCGGCCTTCTTGGGATCGGTGCCAATGATGAACTCGGCCAGGTCACTGAGCCCGTCCAAGTCGGTGTCTTTGGAATGGTCCCGGCGCAGAACCACGTTCGGGAATCGGAACTGGGAACCGTTCGGCCCGGAAATGTAGTCCGCAAACGCCACGCGATGCGTGCGCGGATCGAAGATGTAGTTACGATAGAGCCGGTTGGGCGCCATGATCACCGTGGGGATGATCCGGCCGGTCACGCCGCTTTTGCCCTGCGCCAGCACCTCGCGCGTCACAAAATCCACCACCCGGTAGTAGAACGGCCGCTTGAGCGGGCGGAATTTCCAGGGCGTCGGCGCGGGTGCGGCGGGCGCGGCCGGGCCCACGCAGGGCGCGTCGGCCGTGTTGTCCGCCAGCTTGACCGGACTGCCATCGACGATGGCCTGCAACTCGGCCGCCGTGACGTTCATGCTGAGGTTGGGCGTGTTGAACGAGGTATTGGCCACCGGCTGCCCGTTCTTGGTCCGCCAGAACCGGACATAGGTGGTCGGGTCGAGGCCGCTGGGCTTCATCACCGAGCCGAAGATATCTCCGCACGGGCTGAACTGATTGAAGCCGGAGGACAGGTTCTCGGTGGCAACCACTTCGAACGCCGTCTTCGCCGCCAAGTTCAACAGGATCAGGGTTTGCGACGTTACCCCGGACTTGAGCGCCAGCAACAACGTGCGATCATTGCAGTCGGGCCCAAAACCCCACCCGGCGGTGCCCAGGCTGTCCCCCACATTCCCGTAGCTCACAGAGAACGACGCCTCATCCAGGCTCGGGTTGGCCTTGTGGCCCGTGGCCACGTCGATCACGTCGAAATGGAAGCGCGTCGCACTCTGCAGCGTGAAGTAGACAAAGTACACCCCGTGCGGGCTCCAGCCCAAAGCCGATGAGCCGGTGAGCGACGAGAGCGTTCGGATGGGCGTGATGAGCCCGCCGCTCACCTTGTTCATGTTGAACAAGGCGATGCTGTCGGTCCCCGTCCCGCTGAACGGGTCGAAGGTATGCGAGTACACCACGAACCCCGGGCCGCCCGGCGCGAACCCGGCGAAGTCGCCATTGACCGAGAGCACAGTCGATCCGTCCGCAACCTTCTTGACGGTGAACACCCGGGGCAAGGTATTGCCCGAAGCTTCCACCTTGAACTTACCATCGGCTGAAGTGGAGTTGGCGTCGATTTGCACCAAGTCTTGCGGATCGACAAAACCACCTGCCAGGTCGCAACCGCATTCAATCGTCGAGGAGCAACCCGAGGGCGGGTTCCCACCGCCACCACCGCCGCCACTCCCGCCGAGCTGGCCGCCGTTGCCGCCGGTCCCACCATCGTCGCCGCTATCCCCGCCGTTATCGCCACCCCCGCCGCCTCCGCCGGTATCTCCATTCCCGGTATCGCCGTTGTCGC
Organism: uncultured Verrucomicrobiota bacterium; assembly: GCA_964472515.1. GTDB lineage: Bacteria > Verrucomicrobiota > Verrucomicrobiia > Limisphaerales > J093 > CAYYMW01. The sequence goes on from CAYYMW010000190.1 coordinate 7,753, forward strand.
CGTTGTCCCCATTGTCGCCACCATCACCGTCGCCGGACCCAGCGCCACTGCCATCACCGGAGCCGTCTCCCGAACCGTCACCGGAACCAGCGCCGGACCCATCGCCGTTACCCGAGCCGTCGCCACTCCCACTGCCGTCCCCAGCGCCGTCGCCATCTCCGTTCCCGGCGCCGCCACCGCTGCCACTGCCGCTGGGCGGCCCGGCCCCGTGCCAGCCCGGCTGCAGCACACCCACGCCCGGATCGGTCACAATGTAGTTGCCGTCCGCCGTGACGGTCATCGAGCCCATGACCTCCCATTCGCCCTTGCGATGGTTGAAACTCCAAAGCGCGGCCGAGGACCCCGGCGGGAGCTTCTTTCCCGTCTTCGGGTCCGGCAGGTTCGGGAACCTCACCGGCACCGGGCGGTCGAAGTTCAGCGCGCCATCCGTCTGAATCGTAATGACCAACGGCAGCTCCAGGCCTTGCGGCAACGGCTGCGGCAGGCGATCCGGCGGGACAGGCGCGATGCCCACCTTGCCTCCGCGGGCGCCGTTGTCGCTGAACAGCGCATCCGGCGGAACACTAACATTCACTCCCGCCAGGGCCGGGTTGGTGGCGGTCACCGAGGGCGGGAACGTAATCACGGTGGTGTCCGTCACACTCACCGGTTGGAGCGTGCCCTGCCGGATGTAGGGCAGGTAGACGATTCCGTTGCCCCCGGCAGGATTGTCCTGCACGCCCGCCACCGCGTCCCAGGCCTTGCCCACAAAGGGGTAATAGTCGCCGTTGGGATAGTGGCTGACCGGCGCTGTCCGGCCGTCCACATGCACAAAGAAATGACCCGCCGGAGACGGTTCCAGTTTGAAGAACCCGTTGGCATCCGTGGTCGTGAAGAGCGACTCCTCCTGACCGTCCACGGTGATTCGCACCCCCGCCAAGGGCTGATTGGTGGGCATACCGTTGACGATGATCTGCTCGGCCGCGTACACATGACCGATCACGGCCGTCAGCGGCACCGGGGTGACGCTGTAGGTGTCGAAGGTCAAACGCCGCGTGCCGCCGGGGTTGCCGTCGCCGTCGCCGTCCAGCCCCTTGCCGTTGACGTCGAAGAGCTGATCGCCCACCAGGTTTACGTCCACCAGCGCGCTCCCCGGCATCGGTTCCAGCATGAACAACGCCAACGACGTGCGATCCGTGGCCAGCTCGGCGCGCGTGAGCAATCGCCGCCCCGAGGCCATCGCATACAAGTCGTCCGGGGTCACCGTCACGTCGGGGGACAGCGGCCCGCTAAAATAGAAGACCGTCTGGCGGGTCACCGACACGCCATCTTCCCCGTTCAGCGGCGAGGTGCTGACCACCGTGGTCAACGGCAGCGTGCCGTTCAGTTGGCGCAGCCGGAAATAGCGGCTCTGGAGGGAGGCGGGAAGCGTGAGGGTCGATTGCGTGCCGTTGGGCACGGCCGCCGTCCCCACGACGCTCCAGCCGATCGGCGAGAGCAGGGAATCCGCTTGTTCCACCGCAAAATCCTGGGGACTGCCCGGCCAGCTCAAGCGCACCTGGCGCCCGGGTAACAGCTCGATCTGGAGGTTGGCGGCCTCGCCGTGCGGGACCATCCCCGCGCCGCAGAAAATGCCCGCGGCGAGCAAGCCAGCTTGAGTCAATGAACGGCGCATAAGATCGCGGGTGGCCAGACGCATTCTGCAATGCAGCACGGTTGATATGCTCTATTAGTCTGGCAAATGTGCCACAAGATTCCCGGCGCGCAAGCCCCGCGCCACTTTTTTTGTGAACCCGGCGCGGCCCCTGCTTGCGGAGACAAGAAAAAAGCCGTTTCCTCTGCGGGGCCAACGGCTGGGGAAAATGCTGCGGGCTGGATGACCGATGCTACCCTGACGCGAGCGTCTGGACTCCCAGCACGTACTTCGAGCAGCGGGTGAGACGGAAGGGGAACCGGGCGGCCATCTCCTCCGCCTCGGCCGCACGGCTGACGTCGTACTTCAGCTCGAGGATCAAGGCCGGCGCCTGTTCGGGCAAGGCGGGCCGCAAGCGGAAGCCCAGGCGCGGCGCGGCGAATTCGAGGGCGGTATCCACCGTCAGCCGGCACGCGCCGCCGGCACTCAGGAAATAGCGGCGCTGATAGCGATTGGCCAGGACGGGCTGGAGACACTCCAAGCTCAGGCGGGCCGCCTCGCCCACCTGTCTGCGCAAGAGGCCGGCGAGGCCCTCGGGAAAGCCGCCGTCGAGCTCGAGCGCGGGCAGCGCGTGGCTGGCTTTCCGGCCGACGGCGCCGTGCTTGGACTTGAACTCGAGCACCGGGTGCTCCGCCCGCGCCGCAGCGGGACCATACCAACGCAGGCGCACCTTCAACCGTTCCGCCGCCCCGGCCACGTGACTATGGTAATGGTGCAGACCCGGGGTATCGAAGTAGAGGTTGTTGACCGCGCGGGGCGGATAGGCCTCGCGGAACAGCGCGGGGTGCCACCGAATCAGCCCCAGGACCTCGGCCAGGGAGTAGGCGCACGGCAGGAACTTGCGTTCGTAACGTGCCTGAGGGACCGTGGCCTTCGCGCCGTGCATGGGCCTTAGTGCGCGAGCCCGCGGTCTTCAATATAGCTGAACCGCACGCCGTCGCCCAGGCCGCGCAACCGGGCGGTAAACTGCTCCATCGCACGGACCTCCTTGAAGCTGACCGCCAGGGCGACTTCGGTCTGGCCGCCCCCCTCGTCGAACCGCCGCAAGCTGCCGCTGCCGCCGCACTGCGCAAGGAGTTCAAGAATCTGGCTGGGCACAATCTTGCCCGGCTCGGCGGTGGCGATGGTCAGGTGGAGGGTGGGTTGGTCCGGCACCCGCTGGAAGCGGTGGCGCAATGCCAGAATGACCACGATCAGGCCGAAGGCCGCCACCGTGACCTTGGGCTGCCCCGCCCCCAGGCCCAGCCCGATGCTGATGGCCAGAAACAGGTACGCCAACTCCTCCGGCTCCTTGATGGCCGCGCGGAACCGCACGATCGACAGCGCGCCCACCAACCCCAGCGAGAGGGCCAGCGAGGACTTCACGATGCTGATGATCAGCGTGGTGGTCAGCGTGAGCAGGAGGAAATTGTGCGCGAAAATCCGCCGGTTGGAGAGCGATTTCCCATAGCGGGCGTACACCCAACCAAGCAGCCATGCCAGCACGGCAGCCAAGAGCAGGTTCAGGGCGAAGGGTCCCATGGGCAGCGACAGGCCGTTGCCCATCAGGCTGGAGAGGTCTCGTTGCATGGTCTAGGGGAAGGCGGGCGATTGGGGGCTCGGACGTTCAAGGCTGGGAGGACGCTTTAGCCGCCGCCGACGCGGACGCCGCGACGAGTTGGTCCAGGATGAACTGGCGACGGTGCTGCACCTGGTCGCGGAAGGAACGGATATGGTTGCGGAACTCCGCCAGGGCGGCTTCGGGATTCGCGCGGCGCAATGCCGCGCCCACCGCGATTTCAGGTTCGAGCCGTTGAGCCATGCCGTCGATGATGGGGTCCATGGTCGCCGGGGTAAAGACCGTTTCGCAGACCTCGCGCAAACGGTCCAGGAACCGGCGCCGGAATTCCGGATTGGCCAGCAGCGGCCCGGAGAAGTAGCCGGGCGGGCGCCACCAGGAGGTGCCGCCAAACGGGCCGCGCTCGAAGAACGAGCCCCGCTCGGTCTTGCCTCCGCGCATGCCGAACGTCAGCGGCATGCTGTACCAGTCGTACTGCGGGGAGCAACCGTCGAAGTCGCCCCAGGTCTTGTCTTCATCCCATGGGATCAGCTCCCATTTGCCGCCGGCTTTGGGACTGTGGTAAGCGTAGTAATTGTTCCAGAAGCCGTCCCAGTTCTGGATGCACATGCTGCCCACGAAATAGTCGATCATCTCGTCCACGTTGAAACGCTGCTGGATGACCTCCCAAAGCGGCGCTCCGTCCTGCCCGTTGAGTTCCTTGAGCAGGCTGAGCAGATCCTCGTGCCCCGCGCGGGTGTTGGTCTTCTTCTCATGCTGCCGCACCACGTCGCGCTCGTACCACAGCAACTTGTACAGGTTGCCGTCGGGATCGCGCCCCTGGCGGCGGAGAAACGCGCGGTTGGGTTGCTCTACCAGGAGGTAGTACCCAAGCGGACGGTCCTCCACCCACAGGCGGACGTGCTCCGCGGCCGGCGAGGGCACGTTGAGGCGGCGGAATAGTTCGTAGGCCAGCGGCTCGGACAAAACGTAACGGGGGGCGGACTCGAAGATGACGTTAATGCCGGTCATCCCCGCCAGGGGCTGGTCTTTGAGGAAATGGACCTTGAGCCCGCCCTTTCGCGGCCGGGCCTGCACGTAATCATGCACTTCGATTGCCCCGCCTTCGGGAGGTATGTAGATGGCCGCAGAACTCCAACCCGTCCCCCCCGGGGGCGTCTGCTCCGGCCGGCGCCCAAATTCCATCTGCACCCGGCGCGAGCGGTTCGGCGGCGGCACGCTCCGAAAACTCAGCACCTTCAGGAACGGGATGCGGGCGGTGTTGGTGTTGACGAACGTGGCGCAGGAATACGTCCGGCGCGGCTCGGTCTCCGTGGGCGCCCGCCGGGTCGTGCCATCGACGCCCCGCGCCCGCACCGCAAACCGCACCAAGCTGCCCTCGGGCTGCGCCGGAAGCTGCGCCCGGTAGTCTCCCTGCCGCGCGTCTCCCGCCTGCCGGGTCATGCCCAGCGCTTGGTCCACCCGCAACGGCCCGCCAGTCGAGGCGCCCCACTCGAGCGTGACCGCCTCGACGCCCGCGGGGTGGCTCACCCGGGCGTTCACCGTGATGGGCTGGCCGGGTTCCACAGGCTCCCAGCGCACGTCCGTGACTTGGGGTGGCGGGGTGGCGGAGAAGTTCGCGTTCGTCCTCCCCGGCGAGCCTCCGCACACCTCGTCCTGGGGAATCGCGGACGACGCCCAGTTGCCCGGGGCCGAACCCGCCTCCCCGGGACAGATCCTTTCGAGGGAAGAGCCGTACCCGTCCGCGCCCAGCGGCCAGGGCGCTTTGTCGGAGTACGCCACCGTGTCCACCACCTTCCCCTGCGCGTCCACCAACTCCAGTTTGGCCCCGCTATGGCGAAGCGCGCCCGCAAAGACCCCGAGCGACTGTATCTCCCCGCCGAAATGCGTGCGAAACGCCTCCGCGTTCCGGCAGACCACCGCCAGGCCGCCCGCGGCCAACCGTGTCTGGCGCGGAAAATCGAACCGCGGCCCCCCGCGCAACTTCCAGCCCGAGAGGTCCACCTCAGCCGCGCCCCAGTTTTGGAGCTCTATGTACTGCAGCTCATCCTGATCGTCGGGCGGGTGATACATGATCTCGTTGATCACTACCGACCCCTCGGATGGAACGGTAGCCTCCCCCCTCAACAACGGGAGCAGGCAACCCGCTGCCAGGAGTCCGACCAGCGCAGACCTCATGACGCCCCTCCGGCAGGCAACGGGGCGGGCAGCACCTTTGGCGCGCGCGGGCGCTAACGGAAAAGTGCTCACTTGGGCGGGGCGGGCGGATAGCGGAATTCGTCCTCCACCGCCCAGAGGTTCTCGGGGTAGAGCTCCTGGTTCTTCGAGAG
>CAYYMW010000191.1:0-13251 GCA_964472515.1 uncultured Verrucomicrobiota bacterium
AGAAGCTTTCCATGGCGGCGTTGTCGTAGCAGTTGCCCCGGCGGCTCATGGAGGGAAGCAGGCCGGCGCGGGCCAGGGCGGTGCCATGCCGCCCCGCCGGGGCTAAGCTGGACAACCAGCGGCGGATTTCTACAAACAGGTCGTCCCTAACGGGACTTCAAACCGCCGGATTGGCTTGGCGGCGAACTTCCCGGACCTACGCTGACGTCCCGGAAGTCTGCAATATCGCTTTGCGCAGCACCCCAATAGCGCTGAAGGCGCGTCATAGGATAGCCCTGGGCAAAGGCCCGCCGTCCCGCCCACCGCAGGTGCCGCCGCAGGCGGGCACCCGCAGCGGGCCGGACGCACAGGGTACCGTGGTCCCTAATGAAATCTCCCTCTCCCAGCCGATGGGAGAGGGTGCCCGCAGGGCGGGTGAGGGGCATCGATTCGGCGGCAACCCCCATGGGCTTGGAAACCCTTCCATTCAACTGGAACCACGCCGCCTTTCGTCCCTGCCGCAATATCGCCTGCCTCAATATCGTCCGCCGCAGGCGCGCCCACGGCAGGTGCAAAAAGCCGCAAATAGCCGCAATCCCCATTCCGCGCTTGCCATGTCTGATCTCGCGTCATCCCTCCCGTTTGCCCGGATCTCCGCGCTCCGCCAGGGCGCGGGGCTCACCATGAGATGGCCCTCAGGCGATGGGCGCACTTCGTTTCCCACCGGCTACAAGCCTTCGAACCCTTCGGGATATTGTGATGGGGCACGCGCGCCTGCGGCGGAGCCCGGAGCACGGCAGCCCTCCCTGCCCTTTGTCTCATGCCATCCGCCGATAACTGCAAATAGCCGCAAACAGCCGCAAACCACCCCTGTGGAGTGCGGCGGCAAGGGCGGTCTGGCCGCCCGCGACGCCGCTTTTGGCTCCCACCGCGCCCTCCCGCGCCACACTTGGTATCCTCGTGCCTTGGTGGTGTCTGCCTCTCCCGCCGTGCGCGGGACCCGCGGGCACCTCACCGGTGGCGCGGCGGGCCAGGTGGTTGGCGGGAGGCGCTCCGGGTTGCCAGGGTGTCCACCGGCAGCCGGCCGGTGGTGGAGAGCAGCACCAGGGCATGGCGATCGCCGGGCAAACGGTCGCGGCTCCATTGCGGCGCGGAGGGCAGCGGTTGGTCGGCGTGCAGATCGATGGTCGCCACCTTCTCACCGTCCAACCGCAATTCGACGGTCCCGTAGTCCAGGCCGCGGGGCGCCCACCAGGTAACCGCATCCCCTTGGAAGTTCCACTTCACGCGGGCGCCGGGCTGCCGCGAGACGGCCCCTTCGCCCCAGCGAAAAGCCGGGCCGGGACGCCACTCCCAATCGGCGGCGGACTCGCCCGCCCCCAGCAACGCCTCACGCGGCCCCCAGTGGAAGTCCGCCGGGCAAGCGTCGCCGCGCAGAATGAACCGCTCCACCTCGACGCGCGCGCGGGCTGCCACCCGCCAGCCCAGGATGCCTCCGGCGCCGGCCCCACCCGTCCATCCGGCGGCCAGGCTTGCGGAGGGGTCGTTATTCCAGCGCAGGCGCAACTCCCGGTCGTCGCGGGTCAAGCGCAGCCGCAGGGTTTCGCCGGCGGGCAGTGCGCCCTGGCCCGCCACGGTTTCCCGGCCTTCGGCGTCGCGGCGGAGCCAGGTCCAGGTGCCGTCGTCCAACCGGAGGGCTTGGTGGCGGGTGAGCATCCATGCATGCGTGGTGGCGTCAGAGGCGGGCGCGGCCGGCTCAAGCGGCGCGGCGTAGTCGAACAGGAGTTCGACCATGCCGACGCGCCGGAAGGTGGCGTCCAGGTCGCAAGTCCCGTAGGCCCGGCGGAGCCAGGTGAACGCGGGACCCTGATGTCCCGAGAGCACGAAGCCGTGGTCCCGGAGCGGTTGTTTCCAAGGGCGGGAAGCGAGCTGGATCGTTCCCCGGCCTTGGGGATCGCGCGACGGGAACATGGCGTGCAGCGTGCCGGAGCGGTCCACTTGTCCGGAGAAGGTCTGCCCCCAAATGCCGTCGTACTCGGACTCCCGCTGCTCGCTGTGCCACAGGGAGCCCAGCCGGTCGATCCGCCACGCGGCCGGGTCGTCGGCCCGCTGCAGGTCCGCCCGGAACAGGGTGTTGAAATTGCGGTTGAGCGCCACGGAGGTGGCGGGTGCGTAGACGGTGCCGTCGTGGACGAAGGCCGGGAAGTACTCCATCAACGGCGGGTGGAACGAGTCGCTTTCCGGACAGAGCAGCAACCGCCGCTCGGACCAGGGCCCCTCCGGCCGCGGTGCGGTCATGGCGAACAGTGCCCAACTGGTCGGCGCGTGGTCCATCATGCCCAGGATCAGCCAATCGGCTTGGCGCCGGAGCAGGGTGGCGGCGTAAGTGCGTTGATACCGGCCCAGCAGGGGCGTCAGCTGCGAGTTGCGCGTGAGGGGTTCGGCGGCCCGGTGCCAGGGTCCCTCCGGCCGTTCGGCCCAGGCATACGCCAGACCACCCTCGAGGTTGAAGTCCAGCTCACCCCAGTCATAGACCATGTGATACCGGCCGGCGTCGTAAACGACGCTGACGTCCGGGGTATGGCCATCACGATCGAAACTCGTGGGACTGCCCTGCAGGACGACTCCCAGGTCGGTCCAGGTCCGGCCGCCATCGGTCGAGCGGTGGAGCCGGCATCGGCTGGCGGGACGCAGGTAGCCGCGGCCGTACTCCCCGACATAGACGAAGCGATGGCCGCTGCGCGGATCGTCGAACAGGAAGCCGTTCACGGGCCATTCGTAGGGCGCCACGCCCCGCTCGAGGGGAGGGCCGGGGTCATGCTGGAAGGCGTCGAAGGAGGCGTCGCCCAGAACCGGGTGACGCAACCAAGCCTCGCTTTGCGTCGCTTTGGCGTAATCCACCGTGGCTTGTCCGGTTGTTGGGCCGCCACTGGCGGGCAACGGGGCGAGCCCCAAGCCGCAGGCCCACACCAGCGCCGGGAGGAGGAAGTTACGACCGCCAGTCATATCGATTGGTTTCCAGGCAGCCGGGACGATGATCATCCTGGCTGCCTGGGCGAGGGTAGGGCTCGCGGGGCCACCCGTCCACTCCGTTGCGGCATGCCCCCGATGCCAGCGCGGAGGTCGTGGTTGTGTTTGAGCGCGCTGCGCCACCAGGCCTGGCCAGTTCGCAGCCCCAATCCGACGAAAGGGCATTGCGCGGAAGGGGGGTGACCTTGGTCTGGTGAAGAACGGGGGTTGACAATCGGAAGGCAAGGTACTATGTTATGCCAAGTACTAGGCCATCACGGGTCACGTTGTGAACGATTTCCTCGACAACTGGTCGGTCCAAGTCCGCAAAGGACTCCTGGAGTACTGCATCCTCAGCGCGCTGGTGCCGCGTGAACGCTACGGGTATGAACTGGTCAAAGCCTTGGTTCAAGTGCCCGGCCTGGGCGTGACCGAGGGGACGCTCTACCCGTTGCTCTCGCGTTTGCGCCTGCAAGGGTTGATTAGTTCGCGGCTGGAGGAGTCCTCCGAAGGGCCGGCGAGGAAGTACTACCTGCTGACGACGGAGGGGAGGCGCACTCTGGATTTGATGCGGGAACACCTGGAGCAGTTGAACGCCGGCGCGGCCTTGCTGCGCGAGAAAGGAGCCAAGTTATGAGTCAATGGACACCGGCAGCCCGACAGGAATTGGAGGCTTATCTTGCCCGCGTGAAGAGCGCGACCGCCAGCGCCGGGGGTGACCCTGGGGAGGTGGCGGAGGATCTGAAGCGGCACATCGAGGCCGAAGTGGCCGGAGCGCAGCTGCCCTTGGTGACCGACGAGGATGTGCGACGCATCACCTTGCGGCTGGGGGTGCCTGCCGGGGAGACGCTGCCGCCCCGGGCCGGGGACAGCGTGACTTCGACCGGGCAGCCCGTGCTCCCGCCCGAGTCGCGCGGCGGGCCGGGTTACGTGCTCTTCACGTTCGGCGTGCTCCTGCCGCTGATTACCCTGGGGCTGGAGGCCATCACGGCCATGTGTGCGGGAACGTTCTTCGACCCGGTGCCGTCGCTGTGGCACGGGTTGCTGGTGGCGCTGGTGCCGGTGGCGAACGGGCTGGCGTGGTCGGCGTGCCGGCGGGGCCGGCGCGAGTGGCGCGGCTGGCTGGGATGGTTGAACGGGCTGGCGATCGGGGTCACGTTCTTCTACACGCTGGTCTTCCTGCCGTTGATGGTGCCCGGGCTCTTCGCGGTGATCTTCTTCGGCTTCGGGTTGCTGCCGTTGTCGCCGCTGCTGGCGCTGATCGCGGCGGGCAACCTGCGCAAGCACATCAAGCGGTTGGGGGCGAGCGAGCAACCCATCCCCTTGGCGGGCCTGTGGCGGGGCGCGCTGCTGGGGTGGACGCTGCTGGCGCTGGCAGACGCGCCGGTGTGGCTCACGCGCGTCGGGCTGAACCTGGCGACGTCGCCGGAGCCGGAGCAGCGGGAGCGCGGGGTGAGCATGCTGCGGCAGTTCGGCCACAACGAGACGCTGCTGCGGCTTTGCTACGGGCGCACGCAGATGGCGGAGAATATGGATTTGATCGGGTGGATCGTGTCGGGCAACAAGACGGTATACCCGGAACAGGCGCGCGAGTTGTACTACCGGGTGACCGGCAAGGCGTTCAACTCGGTGCCGCCGCCGAATGTCCGCACGGCGCGAGGGCGCTGGGCCGGCCTGGACGATTTCACCTGGGATGAAGACCAGGGCGGCACGTCCGTGGGCGGGCGGGTGAAGGGGCTGACCTTGAAGTCCTCGCGCATGGACGGCATCGCCGAGGGGACTTCGGCCACGGGCTATCTGGAGTGGATTCTGGAGTTTCAAAACGCCTCGGCGATGGATCGGGAGGCGCGGGCGCAGATTCTCCTGCCGCCGGGCGGGGTGGTGTCGCGCCTGACCTTGTGGGTGAACAGCGAGGAGCGAGAGGCGGCGTTTGCCGGCAAGGAGGTGGTGCGGGAGGCGTACCAGCAGGTGGCCATCCGCCAGCGGCGGGACCCGGTGCTGGTGACGACCTCGGGCCCGGATCGCGTGTTGATGCAGTGCTTCCCGGTGCCGCGCAACGGGGGGGCGATGAAGGTGCGGTTGGGGATCAGCCTGCCCTTGGAATGCCGCGATGGTACGAACGGCCTCTTCCGCTGCCCCACGTTTGTGGAGCGGAACTTCAGCGTGCCGGACACCTTCCGCCACGAGCTTTGGGTGGAATCGGCCCAGGCGCTGGCCTCGGGCTTGCAGGGACTGCGCTTGGATGATCCACGGCCAGGGACGCACAGTCTCCGGGGCAAGTTGACCGAGTGGGAAATGTCGGAATCGGCGGGCTTGGTAAAGGTGGCGTTGAGCGCGGGCACCGGGCCCACCTGGGCGCGGGACGAGCGGTCGACGCCGCCGGGCTTTGTCGTGCAGAACCTTGTGCCCGAGACCGTGACGCCGCCCGCCCGGCTGGCGGTGGTGGTGGACGGCTCCGAGAGCATGCGGCCGTACCTGGGTCAGGTGGCGGATGCGCTGAGACAGGTGCCCGACCAACTGCCGTTCGACCTGTTTGTGGCCTCCGATCAGGTGCTGGAGTTGACGCGCAACGTGGACCGGCAGGTGGCGCTGATGGAGTTGCGGCGGCACCAGGCGCAAGGGGGGCAGGACAGTCTCCCGACGCTGCTGGAAGCATGGGACCGCGCCGCGCTGAGCACGAACGGGATCGTCTTGTGGCTCCACACCGCGCAACCGGTGCTGCTCGAGAACACGGATGCCTTGCGCCTGCGCTACCAGCGCCGCTCCCACGGGCCGCGTATCGTCGAGTTGCAGGTGGGTTCCGGCCCAAACCGGCTGCTGGAGCGGATGGAGGGCGTGACGCAGATGGAATCGCTCCGGGTAACCGAGGGTTTGGGGAAGGACTTGGCGCATTGGGTGCGCCGGCAGACGGGTCTGGCGCATAACCTGGCGCCGGTGCGCGAGCACATGGACACCCTGCCGGCGGGTTTGCAGGGCACGAAGGAATCATCGTCCCACCAAGTGCGGCTCTGGGCGTTCGACCAGATCAAGGCGGACGCGCGCGAGCTGCGGTTGGGCCAGGCGGCCAAGCTGGGAGGCCTTTACCAATTGGTGACGCCGGCCTCGGGGGCCGTGGTGCTGGAGACGAAGGAGCAGTTCGAGCGGTTCGGGCTGACCCCGTCCGATCCCACAAGCGTGCCGTCCATTCCGGAGCCGGCCACGTGGCTGCTGCTGGGCCTGGGGCTGGCCGTGTTGGCCACGATGGGAAGGCGGCGGGTGGCGGGGCGGAGGGCTGCCGGCAGATAGGATCCTGGAGGAGCGCATGGCGCATCCCCGATGGGAATGGTTGGTGGCGGCGTACGTGGTCACGGGAGTGGCGAGTGGCGCCTATTGGGCTGGCCATCGGCAGGGCCGGGTGACGAAGAGCGCGCAGTTGGAGCCCGCCGGTGGAGGCATCTCGTGGCGCGGCGTGGTTCTGGCGCTGGCCCCGGCGGTCTTGTTTGCAGTGCTGTACTTCAGTCTCGTGGCGCGGTTCCTCTGGTCGCCGGAAGGCGGGCGGGGAAGCGGCACGGCGGGGATGGCCTCGCACTTCTTCCAGTGGCACCGATGGACCACCGGGGTGGCTGGAATCGGGGTGGCAGTTCATCTCCTGCCGACGCCCTTGGTGTTGCTGGCGCTGCTGCCGACGCGCGAAGGACGCCGGATGGCCCCGTATGTGTGGGTCTTTGCTGCAGGTCTGGGGATAGCGTGGGGATTGACGTTCCTGGCGCCAGCGTCCTTCCGAAACTGGTTTTGGGATTGAGAGGGAACGAAACGCAGTCGAACGCTTGAACTTACTCAGGAATCATGGATGCAGTTACCTTGCGGCGGCTGGGAGCAGTGTTTGGCATCGTACTGCTGGTGGATTGGGCGCTCGGCGTGCTGTGCGCGTCGGGGCATCTTCCGCACTGGGTCTTTCTGCTGCTCAACCTGCCTTTCGGCGCGCTCTACGTGCTGATGGAGTCCTCGTGGGTGGGTACGCACTATGAGCTGTGGGGCTGGCGGTTCGGGGACCTGGGCTCACTGGCCGTCTTCCTGTTCGTGGTGATCGCCCAGAGTCTCCTGTACTTCCAAGTCTGGCGGATGGTGCGAGGGCGAAAGCGAACATCAACCACTGCTTCGGCAACCAAGTAACGCTCATTGGCACCATGGCAAGCGAAGAGATCGGCTGGTTGGTGGCCGCGTATGCAGCAGTTGGGTTGGCGTATGCCGCCTATTTCGCGGGCTTCTGGCGGGGCCGCCGGCAGGTGCAGACTCCGGGGGTGGAGGCTGGCGGAGATCTGTCACGGATCGGAGTGATCGCCGCCTTGGTGGTGCCCGCCTGCTTCGTGCTCGTGTACTTCAGCCTGGCGGCCCATCTCCGGCTTGGGCTGGGCCGCTGGCCCACCGCCATCGGGCAAGGCCCGGCGAGCGAGTGGTTCCGCTGGCACGAGCGATTCGCCTGGAGCTTTGCGGTGGCATTGGCATTCAGCCTGTTGGCTTTGCCGGGCGCGCTTCTGGTTTGCCTGTGGCTGCGGCGCGGATGGCTCTGGGCCGGCTACATCTTGATCTATGGACTCGGGGTGTTGGCGGCCTGGGGCGCCATGCACCTGGCTCCAGGTTCGTTCCAGAACTGGTTCTGGGATTGAGCGCCCTGTCGGCAGCGCGCGGGGCTTCCCTTTCCGGGCCGGTGTGGCAGACTCGCGAAAACGATTGTCATGAACGGAACACCATTGACCGCTTCGCACCCGGCCTCCCGCCGCGCGTTTCTTTCCACCACCGCCAAAGCCACCGCCGCGGTGGCCATGGCCGGTGCCCTGGCCCGGCCGGGCTATTGCGCCGAGGCCAACACCATTCAGCTCGCGCTGGTCGGCTGCGGCGGGCGCGGCACCGGGGCCGCCGCCAACGCGCTGGCGACGAAGACGGGTCCGGTGAAGTTGGTGGCGATGGCCGATGTCTTTCAGGACAAGCTCGGCCGCAGCTACGAGGCCCTCACGGGCGCGTTGAACCGCACCGAGGGTTCCGCGGATAGTTGGGTCACAGGGGTGAATCCTAACGTGGTGGACGTGCCGCCGGATCGGCGTTTCCTGGGCTTCGATGCCTACCGCAAGGCGATGGACTGCCTGCGGTCGGGCGACGTGGTGATCCTGACCACGCCGGTGGCGTTCCGCTGGGTGCATTTCGCCTATGCCATCGCCAAGGGGTTGAATGTGTTCATGGAGAAGCCGATCACCGTGGACGGCCCCACCACGCGCCGGATGCTGCAGTTGGGCGAGGAATCGGTGAAAAAGAACCTCAAAGTGGGCGTGGGGTTGATGTGCCGGCACTGCGCCGCGCGGCAGGAGCTTTACCAGCGCATCAAAGGAGGCGCCATCGGGGACATCACGATGATGCGGAGTTACCGGCTGGTCTCGCCGGCCGGGGCGGTGGGGCCGAAGCCCGGCGACATGACCGAGGTGATGTACCAGGTGCAGCGCTACCTCGGTTTTCTGTGGGCCAGCGGGGGCATCTTCCATGACTTCGTGGCGCACAACGTGGACGAGTGCTGCTGGATGAAGGATGCCTGGCCGGTGCGCGCGCTGGGCCTGGGCGCCCGCTGCTACCGGGGCGAAGCCGTGGACCAGAACTTCGACAACTACTCCGTGGAGTACACCTTCGCGGACGGCACGAAGCTGTTCCTCGAGTCACGGTACATGCCCAGTTCGCACGAGGAATTCGCCAGCTACGCCCACGGCACCAAGGGCTCGGCCATCATCTCAACCTTCATGCACACGCCCGCCAAGTGCCGCCTCTTCAAAGGGCATCTGTTCAACCGATCCGAGATGACCTGGGCCTTTCCGCAGCCGGAGCCCAACCCTTACCAACTCGAATGGGACCACCTCTTCGAGGCCATCCGGCAGGACAAGCCGCACAACGAGGTGAAGCGCGGGGCCGAGGCGTCCTTGGTGGTCGCGATGGGGCGGAAGGCGGTCCATACGGGGCAAATCATCACCTTCGAGGACATGCTTAACGACCAGCATGAGTTCGCACCGGACGTGGACAAGCTCACCGCCGACTCGCCGGCCCCGGTGCAGTTGGACAAGAGCGGCCGCTACCCCGCGCCGCAGCCCGGCGTGCTCAAAGACCGCGAGTATTGAGCGCGGCGATGGCCGCCGGAGAGCCGGCTCTCATGGATTCACGCGCCCTGAGGGCGGTGCCATAACGCAACCGCAAACAACGATGCCCCGACATTCCCGGATCGCGCACATCGGGCCATCGCCGCAATCTGGCATTCCTTCAGGATGCGCTCTCATTCCCGTTCGTTGTCCGGAGGTCTCCGCTGGGCTCCGACACTCCGGCTACTATCTTCGAACCCTTCGGGTTCCCGGATGTGTCCGGCGGGGGCGCCGGAAACGACAATCGAGGCGGGCGCTCCTCCCCCGCAACTGCCGGAGGCAGGAGAAGAGGTTAGCCGGTGGGAAACGCAGTGCCGCCACCGGTTTCGGACACCCACAACAACACGACGCGCCCCGAAGGAGGCGCGGAGCTCCCGGCACCGCCTTCGGGGTGCCGTTGATCCATTGGGCGGCTTGTACCGGGGGCCGCAGTCCCGCTGGCGCGTGACCTTGCCCCCGGCTACCAGCTTTCAATCCCTCCGGGATGTTCATCGCTCTCCATTCCGGGGTCAATCCGCACCGAGACGCCGTCCGGCAGCCCACAGCCCAGTTGTACCAACTGCCGGCCCGGAATGCCTTGGCCGAGCCCGATACAGGACCAGGCGGGCTGCTATCGCCACCAAACCAGTCCCAGCACCACCCCCACACATCCCGCGCCATTTCGTACACACCAACTCCATTGGGCGCAAAGCAACCCACCAGGCTTGGGTTGGGGCCCATCCAGCAGCATAGCTCGTGGCACACTGTTGTGGGAGTGCCGTCGAAGTGGGGATTACCTGAGTGCCTCGATCATCTCCGCGCAGGGTCGGCTAGGGTCGCCAAGGAAACTGCGGATGGCTTCGAGCTTCGGGCCCCACGCGGCCGACCACGGCGCCAGGAGGGTGTCGTCCAGTTTGGCGGGCTCGGGCAATCGTTGTTCGAGAGCGAGGGCCTTGGCGGTCCAAAGCGCCGCGTCGAGCAAAGCGGGGCGGGCTTCGTCGGCCAGGTCGCCGGCGATGAGCACACTGGCGATCTTGAGTTTCCGGGCGGCTTGGGCGCGGTGCGCGGTCACCTGCTGCTGTTCGGCCTCGGAGAGCGCGGGCTTCCCATCGGCTTGGGGCGAGGGGAACAACTGCCTGACCGCGCGGGTCCCCGGCGCAAGGATGCCGGCGGCGATGAGCCGCTCCAGGGCTTCGAAGGTGGTGCGGTCGAGCACTTCGAGTTGCACCGGGGCGAGCGGATTCTGATCCTGGCCCAGGAGTTCACTGTGCAGGGCGCCGAGCTTCTCCCGATGCAACGCGGCATCGCGATCCACGACGGCCAGAAGCACCGAGTGCGCGCCCTGCGAGGGGAAGCGTTCCTCCGCGCGGAGCAGGCGGTCGCCCAACTGCGCGCGCGCCCGCTCGGCGAAGGCGAGGGAGCGGTCCACCGGCAGCGGGGGCGGCAGGAGACGGCCCGGGCGGGTGGCGGGAGCCTGCGACGCCATCATGGCTTCGAGCTTGGCGAGGAAGGCCTGGCGTCCGCCGCCGAACTTGATCTGGCTGAGATCGCCGCGGCGGTCGAGAATGCCGTCCGCCAGAGCCTGCTTGTTGGCCAGGGTGCCGAGCATCCGATGCTCGATGGTTTCTTCGGCCACGAGGTTGATCACGGTCACCGGCTTGGTCTGGCCCTTGCGCCAGGCGCGGGCGATGCGCTGTTCGAGCTTGGCCGGGTTCCAGGGCAGGTCGCAATTGATGACGTACGAGGCGTTTTGCAGGTTGAGTCCGGTGCTGCCGGAATCGGTGCTCAGGAAGACCCGGCAGTTGGGATCGGTCTTGAAGAGGTTGATCTCGGCGCGACGCCGGCGCTGAGGCACCGAACCGGTGTGCCAGGCGGCGGCCAGGCCGAGTTGCTCGCAACGCTCCCGGACCAGTTCCAGCATGCGCTCCCACTCGGAGAAGATAATCACCTTGGTCCCGTTGTTCTCGCGGCATTCCTCGAGGATCTTCTCGAGCTCGCCCAGCTTGGGACACTCGCGATCCTCGGGATCGAGGATGTAGTTGGTGTCGCAGATCATCCGCATCATCGCCAGCTCGCGCATGAGCTTGTCCTGCTCCTGCTGGGAGAGGGGGCGGCGCTTGGCGGCGCTCATCAACCGGGCCACCTGCGCCTCGTGGTCGTCGTAGGCCTGGCGCTGGTTGGAAGTCAGGGGCACGAAGAAGACGCGCTCGGTGCGGTCGGGCAATTCGGTTTCGACGTCCGCTTTGCGCCGGCGGAGCATGTAGGGGCGGATGCGCTCGTGCAGGCGTTCGAGGTTCTTGAACCCGCAGGGGCGGCCGCGGTCGTCCATTTCGTAGTACTCCCGGTTGAACCGGAATAGGGGCCCGAAGATGGCCGGGTTGAGGAACTCCATCAGCGAGTAGAGTTCGTCGATGCGGTTCTCCAGGGGCGTACCCGTGAGCACGAAGGCATAACGGCTGCGCAGGCGTTTGACCGCCTGGGCGGTCTTGGTGTTCCAGTTCTTGATGCGCTGGGCCTCGTCGAGGATCACGATGTCGGGCTGGAGTCGGGCGTTGAGCTCGGGGAGGTCATGGAGAATCTGCTCGTAGTTGACGATGGTGAAGAAAGGAGCGTTTCCATAGGCTTGTACGCGGGTGTGGCGCAGGCCGAAAACCAACTGGTAGGGCAAGCCGGTGAAGCGCTGGATCTGCTCCTCCCACTCGGTCTTCAGCGAGGCGGGGGTAACGACCAGCACCCGGCGCGCCTGACCCAGGCGATGCAGGAGCGCGCAGGCGGCGATGGCCTGGATGGTCTTGCCGAGGCCCATTTCGTCAGCCAGCAAACCGCGTTCCACAAACGCCAGGTGCAGCATGCCTTCCCGTTGGTAGGGGAAGAGCGGGACCTTCGTCTCGTGCGGGGGCCACTCGCCCTGCTGGACCTTCCGCTCATATTCACGGCGCAGTTCGCGGCTTTCCCGCTCGTGCCGACGGGCGGCCAGCCAGGGTTCCACTTCGAGCGAGATGCGGAGCCCGGAAGGCTGGCGCAGACGCAACTGTTCCAACAACTCCTCGGGCGGGAGGTCGGCGGTGGCCTGTCCCTCGGAGGAGAAGAAGGTGCGCAGGCCGGGCGGGAGGCGGTCGCGGCCTCGTTCGAGACGCAGGGTGCCGGCCTCGCGGTCGGGCACCACGTCGATGCGCGGCGAGTCATCCGCAGCCAAGGCGGCGGCGACGGCCTTGGGATGGCGCGCTTCGAGATAGAGCAGCACCGCCTCGGTGTGCTTGCAGGTGCCGAGCCCGTTGGTTTGGAAATCGACGCACTCGCACGCAAACTGCCGCTTAGCGAGGCTGCGAATCTCGACCACGTAGGACCGTCCGCTGCCCGAGCGCACCTGGAAATTCCCGAAGACAGGGTCCTGACGATCCAACGACGCCACCGCCAGCGCCTCGGTTTGGGCGCGGGCGCGGCGTTTGAGCACCTCCTGCTCGTCGGTGGTGCGCCAGTCGTGGGCGGCAGGCAGGCTTTCCTGAAGGGTTGGCTTGCGGGACTTTGTGAGTGCCATGGGGGCTCTTCTCCGGCACCCGACGGGTACTGTCAAGGGAATTGGCTCGGACGGCGAACCGCAGGGTCGGTTCTACTCAGCCTCTCCCTTCCGAGGTCGCCGCAGGAGGCCCATCCGGCGCGGGCGGACCCGCGCCGGACTATGCCGCAGGCTGGTTAGAACTGGCCGCCCACCATGAAGTAGGCGCCGTGGCTGAAGAAGCCGCTGTCGAAGAAGCCGACCGGGATATCGTAGCCGGCCTTGTACATCACCTTGGCAAAGAAGTGCTCGTTGAAGTTGTAGCGCACTCCCACCCCCGCCTTGGGGGTGAAGAACGTGTCCGCGTGGTAGACGATGAGCTTGTTGGAGCTGCTGCTCACGGTGGGAAGATCGAAGTAGGTCTTGAAGCCGATCCCCGCCGCGATGAACGGGGTGAATTTGGCGTTGAGGAAGTTGTACTCAACGCCGAGATCCACCAGGGTGGTGAGCACGTCCTCACGCCGGGTGGTGGGATTTGCACCGAACGTGGCGCGGTGGTAACCGTCGATGGTGGTGGAACCGACATTCAGGTTGAAGCCCGCCATCAGGTGGTTGCTGAAGTGGTAGCCCACCCCC
>CAYYMW010000192.1:0-13178 GCA_964472515.1 uncultured Verrucomicrobiota bacterium
GGGGTATGTGGGTGCGGTTTTCCCGGGGTGTTACCCCGGGCTGATGCTGCGCTGCCTGGCAATCCGACCGGTGGCCCTTTCACAAATCCCTTTTCGCAGTCCACCGAGTCCACGCAACCCTCCGTCCGCTCGTGGCCCCCAGCCTACCTTCGTCACATGAACGCGAATTCGCGTGGTTCAAGGGTGCGGTGCGCGCCCCGGTTTCGGACGCCGCCTCCCTCGCTTCACCGGCCGCCTCTTCATGGCCCGGTCCATAGCCCGGCACGAACACTGCACCCCGTCGGCGCCGCCGGGTGTCGTCGCTGTGCGTCCGGCCTCGTTGGTTGGCTCCGGCTGCCACTCGACTCCCCGCCGTACCTGCAGCCGGTGCAAGAGTCCGAGATAACCCGGAAACCGATTTCCCCCCTCACCGGTTACGCCTTACGCCTTACGCTTTACGCCTCCCCCCCCTCAACAGCGGCAAATAGCTGCAAATAGCAGCAAAATGACGGACGCTCACCCACTTTTGCCATGTCGCTGGAAACCACCTCGCCTCGCGCCGTCCCCGCCAAGCACCCCGCCGTCATCGCTCACCGGTTACGCCTTACGCTTTACGCCTTACGCCTCTCCCCCTCAACAGCGGCAAATAGCAGCAAAATGACGGACGCTTCCCACTTGCCCCCCGGCCATCGGCACTACGCCACCATCGGAGGACGCTCGCCTCCGCTGCGGGAGTCTGCCTGCGGCTGCCAGCGTGGGCTACAGTTGCCCCACCAACCTGCCGTCCAACGGCCGGTTGGCCAGCACCAGTTCCTGACGCACGCGCTCCAGCAACGTCTTGGTGGCTTTGATGCCCTGCGCTTCCGCCAGCCGTTCGCCTGTGTACTCGATGCCCACGTAACCCCGGTAACCGGATTGCACCACGATCTCGAGCATCCGCCGGTAGTCGGTGGAGGTCTCGTTGCCTTTGCTGTCGACCTCGCTGCTCGCGGCGGTCGCCGCCTTCGCGAGGTGCATGAGTTCGGCGACCCCTTGGTAGGCGTCATATCGTTTGCCCTCGCCGAGGTCGAACCCGGCGAAACTGGGCAGGCTCCCGCAATTCGGGAGGTCCACCGCCTTGAGGACTTCCGCCAGCCAGACGCCGTTCGCCGAGAGCCCGCCGCGGTTCTCCGCCAGCACGTTGATCCCGTGGCGGGTGGCGAATTCGGCGAGTTGCCGCAGACCGTCCACCGCCTGGGCCATCTGCTCCTGCGGCGCGCTGGTGCCCGTGGTTCCCAAGCTGACCCGGATCGAGTGGCAACCCAGGTGCTTGGCCGCCTCCACCCATTTGTAATGGGCTTCCACCACCGCCTTGCGCTTCGCGGTCTCCGCTTGGCACAACGGTTCCTCGCTGTCGACCGTGACGAGCAGAATCCGGACGCTGACGTCCTCGGCCCGCCGGCGGAATTCGGCCAGGGACTGCCGTTCCCGGACATGGTCGCTGAAGAACGAGGCCGCCACCTCGATCGCCTCGATCCCGCATTCCTGGCGGGCCACCCGCGGGAAATCCACATGCTCAACCCGGCGGGACTGGAGCGCTTTTTGGATGGAGCGCTCCGCCAGGGAGATCATGAACGGCTGCTTCGCGGCTGCAACGGTGTTGACTGAGGAAAGGCTGGCGGCGGCCAGGCCGCCAACCGTGCTCATCGCCGCGCGCCTCAGAAACGCGCGGCGGCTTAGGAACTTGCTCACTTGACTGACTGGGGACTAACTCTTGGGGGATTCGGTTTTCGGGGTTTCGCGGTATTGGAAGATGAGTGCGAAAAGCAGCATGATTCCCAACGCGCCGAGGCCCGGAACGAGCCAGATGCGATCCCAACGGGGCAGCGGCCTCAACAGGCTCGCCACCGGCGCGGTGGCAGTCTCGGCCGCTTCCTGGAAGGCGCCGTCCGCGCCCTTCTTGAAGACCGTCAACGTGGCGGTCTCACCGGCCAGTTCCTTGATCTTGCCGTATTGGGCGGCGCCCGCGGCGTCCCACTTGGCAAAGCTGCCCGCGCTCCAGGACTTCGCGTCCACCTTCTGGAATTTGGCGGGCTCGACTTTCGGGAAGCTATAGGCGCCCACGATCGGGCCGGACACCGTGGTGCCGACAAACATGCCCGCGCCCAGCGTCACCAGCGCGATGAAACCCTGCGCCTTGGCCCGAATGGCGTCCCAGGCCTTCTTATCCGTGTAGATGTAAGCCGTGACAAAGAAGAAGTCGTAGCACACGCCATGCAGAACAATGCCCAGGTAGAGCGGCCACATCACGTTGGTGTTGTAGCCCAGCACAAACAGCAGATAGCGCACGCCCCAGCTGGCCATGCCCACCATGAGCATCCACTTCACGCCCAACCGCGCGAAGAACCACGGCATGATGAGCAGGAAGAAGATCTCCGAGATCTGCCCGAAGATGCTCTTCCCGGTGGCGTCAGGCATGTCCAGGTCGCCCCAGAACACCGGCGCAAAGCTGAAGTAGAAGGAGAGGGGAATGCTGATCAGAAACGCGCTGAAGATGAAAATCGCAAAGGAACGCTCCTTGAGCAGTTGCAGCGCCTCCAACCCCAGCACATCGCTCACCGTCACCTTGCTTTCCTTGGCCTTGGGCGGGGTGTGCGGCAGCGTCAGGCAGTAGACGCCCATGAGGATCGAGGCCACCCCGGCAATGACAAACGGCGTGGGGGTGGTGACATCGAACGCCTTGAATTGCTCCATGCTCGCGGCCCGGCCGATGGCCCAGACCGTCACGATCCAACTGATCGTCCCCAGCACGCGGATGCTCGGGAACTCCTTGCCCGGGTCTTTCATCTGGCCGAACGAAATCGAGTTCGTCAGCGCCAGGGTGGGCATGTAGCACAGCGTATGGGCAATCAGCAGCCCGTAGAACATCGGAAACGTCGTGGCCTTGGAAAGGGCCAGGACCAACAGGCCGCCCACCACATGCAGCACCGCCAGCACCTTCTCGGTGGCGAAGAAACGGTCCGCCACCATGCCGACGAAGAACGGCGAGATGATCGCCGCGATGGCCGTGGCGTTATACGCCAGCCCGATTTCGGCGGGACTGAACTTCAACACTCCGCCCAGATACCGGCCCATGGTCACGTACCAAGACGCCCAAATGGCGTACTCCAGAAACATCATGACGGACAACCGCAGACGCGTGTTGAGACCCATATAGCCTTTCGTAGAGGTGACGCCGTTCTACCTGCCGTTGAATTCGGGGCCGAAAATGCTCCGGCGACACGAATCGCGCTGGCAGAACCGCGCGCATTTATAGCCCGCAACGCTAGGGAAACGCACGCCCCTTGGCAAGCGTAGACCGGGGCTGATACAGGGACGCGAGGTTGGCCGTCTGCCAAGGGGTAAGCTGTTGTTTATCAGTATGTTGCACGGGTGATGCTGGATTGCTTTCTGGCTATGCGGGGCGCTCCAAGGGCGCGCAAATGCGTCATCCAAAGCACCTGCCAAGCCGTCCGTCCAAGGCTCTGCCCGGAGTTGGGCACTCCGAGGCTTCCGGTGGGATTGGGCACCGGCTGGCGGGCGGGGTGCCGACGCCCGATCATCATTCCTGTTCACAATGGGCTTGCCGAAAGGCGCGACCGCAGGTTCAGAATGATCGCATGCAGACTCGCTGTCGCCTTCCCGCCCGCCTCCGTCGCGTTATCCTCCTCGGGCTCATTGCGGTCGCCGGTTCACTTGCCTCGTATGCCGCTGAGACGCCGCTGGCGCTGCATCCTCAGAATCCGCACTACTTTCTGTTCCGGGGCAAGCCCACGGTGCTGGTCACTTCCGGCGAACACTACGGGGCCGTGCTTAACGCCGATTTTGACTACGCCACTTATCTCAAGACCCTCGAAAAGGACGGGCTCAACCTGACCCGCACCTTCAGCGGCGCTTACGTCGAGCCGCCGGGGGCGTTCAACATTGCCAATAACACCCT
Source organism: uncultured Verrucomicrobiota bacterium (assembly GCA_964472515.1). Lineage (GTDB taxonomy): Bacteria > Verrucomicrobiota > Verrucomicrobiia > Limisphaerales > J093 > CAYYMW01. The sequence goes on from CAYYMW010000192.1 coordinate 3,938, forward strand.
GGCGCCTGCCAAGGGCCGATTCCTGGCTCCGTGGGCAAGGAGCGACCAGCCCGGCTACGCCAACGGCGGCGCCAAGTTCGACCTATCCCGCTGGAGTCCCGAGTACTTCAGCCGGCTCCGCGCCTTCGTCGGCGAGGCCCAACGCCGGGGAGTCGTCGTCGAGATGAACCTCTTCTGCCCCTTCTACGACGAGGCCCAATGGGCGATCAGCCCCATGAACGCCGTCAACAACATCAACGGCCTGGGCACCGTCGCCCGCACCAACGTCTATACGATGGACCGCCACGGCGGGCTCCTGGCAGTCCACGAGGCGCTGACCCGCAAGCTCGTGACCGAGTTGAATCCGTTCCACAACGTCTACTACGAGGTCTGCAACGAGCCTTACTTCGGGGGCGTCAGCCTCTACTGGCAGCACCACATCGCGGAAACCATTGTCGATGCCGAGCGCTCCCTGCCTTTCAAGCACCTGATCTCCCGCAACGTCAACAACGGCCGTGAGAGGGTCACCGCTCTCCATCCGGCCTTCTCCATCCTCAACTTCCACTACGCCACGCCGCCGGACACCGTCGGCATGAACTACGGCCTGGGCCGCGTCATCGGCGACAACGAAACCGGCTTTGCCGGCACCAACAACCTGCCGTATCGCATCGAAGCCTGGGAGTTCATGCTCGCGGGCGGCGGCCTGTTCAACCATCTCGACTATTCCTTCACCGCCGGTTTCGAAAACGGCACCTTTGCCTATCCCGCCTCGCAACCCGGCGGCGGGAATCCGCTGCTGCGGAAGCAGTTTGCGACCCTGAAGCGGTTCCTCGAAGCGCAGGATTTCGTGCGCATGGCGCCGGATACGAACCTGGTCCGCAGCGAGCTTCCTCCCGGCGTGCGCTGGCGCGCTTTGAGCCAGCGGGGCCAGGCATACGCCCTGTATCTCTGCCGTCCGCCGAAAAAGGTGGATAAGTACTCCGTGCGCTGGACCGGCGAACTCAGCCCCCGTTTCTCGGAAACCTACACCCTCCACGTTCGCTCCGATGACGGCGTGCGGCTCTGGGTGGATGACCAACTGCTGATCGATGCCTGGCAGGCGCATCCGGTTCGCGAAGACAAGGCGACGGTGGAACTGCGCTCCGGCAGGCCTGTCGCTTTGCGGTTGGAGTACTTTCAGTCCGGCGGTGGCGCGGAGGTCCGGCTCTCGTGGTCGAGCGCCTCTCAGAAGCAAGAGGTCATCCCTGCGGTCTGCCTGCGTCCGGCCCACAACGCTCCCCATCTGGGGCTGAAAGCCGCCTACTTCACCGGCACGGACCTGAACACGTTGGGCTTCGAGCGCGTCGATCCGCAGGTTGACTTCGATTGGTCGGCGGAGACGCCCTTCTCAGCCGAAGCGGCGGTCGGCGCGGTTCAGCCAACCCACTTGGTGGTGGACCTGCCGGAGGGCAAGTACCGGACCGCCTGGCTCGATCCGGAAACCGGCAAGAGCCTCGGGGAAGGGCGGTTGGATCATCTGGGCGGCACCGTGGCCGTGGCGATGCCCGTCTTGCGCCGCGATCTGGCCCTGAGCATCCGCCGTACCGGTAAGAAACCCTGACGGTGCTCCTCACAGGTGACGACGGAACGCAAAGCGGCGCCGTATTTCAGGTCCCGGCACGTGCCGCGGCGATCGCCAGACCGACCGCCGGGCTGGCTTGGATGTCCGGTCAGCGTAGTTCGAGGAGACACGCTTCGGCTGGGCAGTTGAGACGTGGGGTGCTTACCTGGCCGACACCGGCGGTGATGTGAATCCACCGCCCATTCCATCGTTGAAGTCCGCGTACGAATTGCTTGTCCTCGACCGGTGCCGCAGCCGCCCCCACGAAAGGGAGCACTACCTGTCCGCCGTGGGTATGACCGCAGAGGAGGAGGTCCCAGTCGTACTTGAGCAGGGCGCTTTTGGTGTCCGGATTGTGCGATAGCACCAAGGTGGGCAACCGCTCCGCTTGAGCAGGGAAGGCCTTCTGGGGACGGAATTGCGTTGCCCATACGTCGCCCAAGCCCACCAACCGGAGCTTCTGCCCGCGAACGTTCACGGTAACGGCCTGGTTCTTCAAGACCGTGATGCCTGCTTGTCGCAGCATATGCTCAACGTTTGTCGTCGATGCGTAGCCTCCCGCTCCCGCCGCCCAGTCGCCTCCGTCATGGTTTCCCAAACTTGCGTAGGTAGGAGCGGCTTTGGCCAGTCCTGCCAGACAGTCCACGTACGCCGCTACGGAGGGAATTCGGTCGGTGATATAGTCACCGGTCAGCAGGATCAGGTCGGGATGCCCCCGGAGGCCTTGGGTAACGGCCTTGCGAATCCAATTCAGCGGGACCTCGGCTGAGGCGTGCAGGTCCGAAAGGTGGAGGATGGTGAGACGGGGGAGGTTGGGAAACCGTTCGAGTTCGACCACATGCCTGGTCAACTCCGGGCCGTCGTCCGCCTGTAACCATCCCACGGCGAGGAGGCCCGACAGAACGACCTGCCGCCAGATTCGGGCAACCTTTCCATAGCGCGCCATGTTACGGTACCGCATCCGGGCCACCGCGGCCTGTCAGCGGCGCTACTCGCTCAGACAAAGGCGCGCGGGAAACGGCATGGCTTCCCGCGCGCACCCCCGGTTTACGGGGAAAGATGTGCTGCTGGACTACGAGCAACCGAGGCTCTCGCCGCAGTTCATGCACTTGTAACAAGCCCCGTTGCGGACGGTGATGTGCCCGCAATTCGGGCAGGTGGGAGCGTCATGCTGCAGGTGGGCGAGGGAATCGTTGAGGTTGCGCACCTGGTGACCATGGCCGTTGCCGTTGCCCGGGGGGCGCGTGGTGAGGCTGGTATCGTCCTCATTGACGGGCAGTTCCGGCACGGGGCGGTTGATGCGCTTCTTCAACTCTTCCTGGAGGCCCGGGATGGGCAGTTCCTGCTGGCCCACGTTGGGGGAGTTGGCCTCGCGATAGCCCGGGATGAACTGGAAGGCCAGCCAGCGGAAGATGTAATCGGTGACCGAGGCGGCGCTGCGGATTTCCGGGTTGTTGGTGAAGCCGGAGGGTTCGAAGCGCTGGTGGGAGAACTTCCGGACCAGGTCGTCCAAGGGCACGCCGTACTGAAGGGCCATGCTGGTGAGGGTGGCGACGCTGTCCATAAGGCCGCCAATGGTGGACCCTTCCTTCGCCATGGTGATGAAGACCTCACCGGGCTTGTTATCCTCGAAGAGGCCGACGTTGAGGTAGCCTTCGTGGCCGGCGATGGTGAACTTGTGGTTCACGGCCATGCGGGTGGCGGGCAACCGGCGGCGGATGGGTTTGCCCAACTGCTCGCGCAGCTTGGCGACTTGCTGTTCGAGTTCGCCGATCTGCTGCTTGAGGCCCTCCACTTCGGCGGCTTGGGCGGCAGTTTGTGCGGCGGCCGTATCGTCGTCCGTGCTCTTGCGGGTATTGAGCGGTTGGCTGCGTTTGGAGCCGTCGCGGTAGATGGCCACGCACTTCAGTCCCATCTTCCAAGCCTGGACATAGGCGTCCCGGATGTCGGCCACGGTGGCTTCCTGCGGGAGGTTGACGGTCTTGGAGATGGCCCCGCTGATGAACGGTTGGGCGGCGCCCATCATCTTGAGGTGGGCCAGGTAATGGATGCTGCGCTTGCCGCGGAAGGCTTTGAAAGCGCAGTCGAACACCGGCAGATGCTCGGGCTTCAGGCGGCTGGGGAGGTCTTTCCCCTCTTCGACCACATCTTCGATGGTGTCGAATTTCTCGATGTGCGCCACAATGCCCTTGTTCTGTTCCTCCGTGTAGCCCAGCCGCCGCAGCGCTTCGGGCACGGTGCGGTTGACGATCTTGAGCATGCCGCCGCCCGCGAGGAGCTTGTACTTGACCAGCGCGATGTCGGGCTCGATGCCGGTGGTGTCGCAATCCATCAGGAAGGCGATGGTGCCGGTGGGCGCGAGCACGGTGACCTGCGCGTTGCGGTAACCGTGCTGCAGGCCCTTGTCGAGGGCCTGGTCCCAAGTGGCGCGGGCGGAGTCCTTGAGGTAGGCAAACTCCTTGCTCGGCTGGATGCTCTCGACCGCGTCACGGTGCAGGCGGATGACCTGGAGCATGGGCTCGACGTTGTCCTTGGCCAAGGGCTTGGGCACGAGCGAGCAGCGGGCGTCGCGATAGCCCGGGAAGGGGCCTTCCACCCTCGCCAACTCAGCCGAGTGCTCGTAGGCATGGCCGGTCATGATGGCGGTGATGGCACCGGCCAGGGCGCGGGCCTCATTGGAGTCGTAGGAGAGGCCATAGCTCATGATCAGCGACCCAAGGTTGGCGTAGCCGAGGCCCAAGGTGCGGAAGATGTGCGAGTTCTCGGCGATCTCCTTGATCGGGTAGCTGGCGTTGTCCACCAGGATATCTTGTGCCGTGATGAACAGGCGGACGGCGGCCTTGAACCGCTCGACGTCGAACACGCCGTCCTCACGCTTGAACTTCATTAGGTTCAGCGAGGCCAGATTGCAGGCGGTGTTGTTGATGAAGACGTACTCGCTGCACGGATTGGTGGAGTGGATGGGCTCGGTGCCCTTGCAGGTGTGCCACTTCTGGATGGCCCCGTCGTATTGCATGCCGGGGTCGCCGCAGACCCAGGTGCCTTCGGCGATCTTGTCGAGCAGCGCGCTGGCGTTCTTCTTTTCAAGGGGCTTGCCCGTGGTGACGGCGCGGGTCCACCAATCTTTGCCCTCGATGGCGGCCTGCATGAACTCGTCGCCGGCGCGCACGGAGAGGTTCTCGTTCTGGTACATCACGCTGCCGTAGGCGTCGCCGTTGTAGGAGCCGTCATAACCGGCTTCGATCAGCGCCCAGGCTTTACGCTCCTCCTTCTGCTTGCAGCCGATGAACTCTTCGATGTCCCCGTGGTAATCCCGCAGGGTGTTCATCTTGGCGGCGCGCCGGGTCTTGCCGCCGCTCTTCACCACGTTCGCCACCTGGTCGTAGACCTTGAGGAACGAAAGCGGCCCGCTTGGCCGTCCGCCGCCGCTGAGCTTCTCGCGACTGGAGCGGATGGGGGTGAGGTCGCTGCCGGTGCCGGACCCGTACTTGAAGAGCATGGCTTCGCTGTACGCCAGGCTCATGATGCTCTCCATGTTGTCATCCACCGACTGGATGAAGCAGGCGCTGCCCTGCGGGTATTCGTACTGGGTTTCCGCCCGCCGGGCTTCCCGCGCCTTGGGATCGTAGTACCAATTGCCCTTGGCGGAGTCCTTGCCTACGCCGTATTGGTGGTAGAGGCCGACATTGAACCAGACCGGCGAGTTGAAGGCGCCATATTGGTTCAGGCAGAGCCAAGTCAGTTCGTTGTAGAAAACCTCGCCCTGCTCCTTGTTAAAGTACCCATCCTTGACGCCCCAATCGGCGATGGTGCGGGTCACGCGGTGAATGAGTTGGCGCACGGAAGTCTCCCGTTCCGGGGTGTTCTGCTCGCCGTAGAAGTACTTGGACACCACCACTTTGGTGGCCAACTGCGACCAGAACTTGGGTACCTCCACTTTCTCTTGGCGGAAGATCACCTTGCCGCTGTCATCCGTGATTTCGGCGGTGCGGTAATCCCATTCAACCTCGGCAAAGGGGCTGACGCCCGCCCGGCTGAAGACCCGCTCGATCTTCCAACCGCCGCGGGTTTTTTCCTTGGACTTGCCCCGGGCTTGGCCGGAGTTCCCAACGCGCCTTCGACCACCGACTTGGGCGGTGGAAGGCGAAGGGACCACTTGGTCTTGGGCGTCGATCATATGGCTGGCTAGCAAAGACTTGTGATTGGACGGTTCAGCAGATTCAGATTTCTTTTGGGTTGGCATGGCTGGCACTGCGAACCGTCTGTCACCCTCAGAGGCCAAAATCGCCGCAGTCCCATGGCTGCGGCGTCGACCCCATTCTATTGGGTGCGGGGAGAGAACCTAACACAATAGGTTGTGGCATCAAGGGTAATTTTGGGGCTTAGACGCTTTTTTTCTAACTCGTTCCCTATCACTGGAGAACAACAACGTGGACTTCCGCTAAAGCGGCCGGCATCGCGCCTGCCGAGTGCTTCGTACGAGGCTGCAAACGGGGAAATGCGCGTGTAAGATGTTAATTATGAATGAAATATGACGCTGGATCGAAAAAAGCGGTTGACGGTTCAAAGTCGCCTGATAGATTTCCTCCCCTCTGGGTTCCAGAGTAGCTCAATGGTAGAGCAGCCGGCTGTTAACCGGCGGGTTAGAGGTTCGAGCCCTCTCTCTGGAGCCATTTTTCTTTGATCCTTGATGGTAGAGTCCCGACGAGTCGGGATTGACCGGCGGGTTAGAGGTTCTCCCGACAGGTCGGGATCTGGAGCCATTTTTTGTTCCTTTGTGGTCGAGTCGCGACGGAGCGCGGGGCCTGAGTTGTCATGTTCTGGGTTTACGTTTTGGAAAACCCTCAGGGCCGGTTCTACATCGGCCAGACCGATAGTCTCCCGGATCGCCTGCACTCCCACAACCGCACTGACCGGACGCTGGGCAAGTACACCCGCAAGAGCGGTCCGTGGGAGTTGGCTTGGAGCGAAGCCCATCCGACCCGGGCGTCGGCGATGGCTCGGGAGGCTCAGATCAAGCGGATGAAGTCCGCGCGGTGGATTCGGGAACACCTGCTTCAAGGCAGAGTCCCGACGAGTCGGGATTAACCGGTGGGTTGGCGGTTTCTGTGCGGCTTTGGGGTAGTGCCGTGAGGAGGGGCGGTCGAATTGGGCGACGGGATATGCGTGGGAGGATGGGACGCAGTCATGGCGCGCCCCACCGTTGTTGGGGCCGGGTTTGGGATTTGCAGGCAGGCCCGGACTGAAGTATAAGGGGCAGGTCCGCGTTGGCGGACGGCATGAAACCCGAAGTCGAAATCTACGATACGACCCTGCGAGACGGCAGCCAGGGCGAGGGCATCAATTTCTCCGTGACCGACAAGCTGCGGATCGCGGAGCGCTTGGACGCTTTCGGGATTCATTACATTGAAGGCGGCTGGCCTGGGTCGAACCCCAAAGACGTCGAGTTCTTCGCGGAAGCCAAGCGGCGGCGGTTCAAGCATGCCCGTTTGGCGGCGTTCGGTTCCACCCGCCGCAAGGGCGTTCCGGTGGAAGACGACGACCAAGTCCGCCTGCTGATCGAGGCGGAGACACCCGTCGTCACCATCTTCGGCAAGACATGGCTCCTGCACGTCAAGGAAGCCTTGCGCACCTCCCCGGATGAGAACCTGGGAATGATCGGCGATACCATCCGCTACCTGAAGGACCATGGCCGGACGGTGATCTACGACGCCGAGCATGGCATCGACGGTGCCAAGGACGACGAGGAATACGCGCTGGCCACCCTGCAGGCCGCCGAGCAGGCCGGCGCCGATGTCATCACGTTGTGCGACACCAATGGCGGCAGCCTGCCCTCGGAAGTGGCACGGATCGTCAAAGCGGCGCGCGGCCGCCTGACGACCCGGCTTGGGGTCCATACCCACAACGACACGGGCCTGGGCGTGGCCAACGCGTTGGCCGGCGTCGAGCACGGGGCTACTCACGTGCAGGGCACCGTCAACGGCTACGGCGAGCGGACCGGGAACTGCAACCTGACGAGCCTGATCCCGCTGCTGGCCTACAAACTCAAGAAGACCAGCGTGCCGGCGGGCTCGCTGCCGCAGTTGCGCGACCTCTCGCAGTTTGTCGATGAGATCGCGAATTTCCGGCATGACCCCCGCCAGCCTTGGGTGGGGGCGGCAGCGTTCGCCCACAAGGGCGGCATCCATGTCAGCGCCGTCCAGAAGGTGCCGCAGTGTTACGAGCACATCGACCCCGCGCTGGTGGGCAACCGCCGCCGGGTGTTGGTCAGCGACCTGGCCGGCCGCAGCAACATCCTTTACAAGGCCCGCGAACTCGGCTTCAACGTCAACTCCGACACCCCCGAGCTCAAGGCGATCCTCGGGCGGATCAAGGAACTGGAACATCAAGGCTACGAGTTCGAGGCGGCGGAAGGCTCGCTCGCGCTGTTGATCCGGCGCTTGTGCCGGCATGAGGAGCCCCACTTCCAGGTGGTCGCGTACCATGTCTCCATGCGCCGCGAAGCCACGCAGTCCATCTGCGAGGCCACCGTCAAGGTGCGCGTGGGCGAAGAAGTAGCGCACACCGTGGCGGAAGGCGATGGCCCGGTGAACGCTCTCGACTCGGCGTTGCGGGCGGGCTTGGTGCGTTTCTACCCGAAGCTGAAGAAGATTCACCTCACCGACTACAAGGTTCGCATTCTCGACTCGGGCACGGGCACCGCCGCGAAGACACGCGTGCTCATCGAATCGACCTCGGGCAAGGACCTTTGGGGCACGGTCGGGGTCAGCGAGAACATCATCGAGGCCAGCTTGCAGGCGTTGGTGGACAGCATCGAGTACGTGCTCATCTGTCGCTAGCTGGCCAGCGGACCCTTCTCCGCCCGCCGCACCGTCGACCGCCAACGTGAGGGTCACGCCGTACTGGACTTTCCCGCCCATCCGGGCAGTCTAGTCCGTGATGCTGCAACGCGAACATGGCCGGGTGTCGCCACGCCACGAGGTCGGGCCGGGTAATCCTCCGCCCGGAGCAGCCTGCGCGGGGGAGGGACCTTTCCCTCCGTCCGCCACAACGGACTGAAGCGCCATGACCGTAGGGAAGGGAAACATGTCCGGTCTTTTCCCCAAGTGGACGAACCAGTTGCCGCGCCGGATCCTGGCGGCCGCGCTGCTGCTCGCGGTCACGGCGGTGGCCGGTGTCTGGTACTACTTCACCCCCGCCTTCACGCGGGTGGGGTATCGTCCCCTGCAACCGGTCGCGTTCTCGCACGCCACGCACGGCGCGCAGACGGGGCTCGATTGCCGGTATTGCCATGACGGCGTGGAGCGCTCCTGGTACTCGAACCTCCCTTCGAGCGCCACCTGCATGAATTGCCATAACCAGGTGCTCAAGGATGACCCGCGCCTGGCGCCGGTCCGCGAGAGCTTTCAGAGCGGACGCCCTATTCCCTGGGTCCAGGTGCACAAACTGCCGGACTTCGTCTACTTCCACCACGCGGCGCACGTGAATCGAGGCGTAAGCTGTCTCCACTGTCACGGCCAAGTCGATCAGATGGACGAGATTGAGCACACGCAACCCCTCACCATGTCGTTCTGTCTGAATTGCCATCGGAACCCGGCCCCGTACCTGCGCCCACCCACCCAGGTCTACAACCTCGCCTGGCTGCCGGAGGATGCCACCAAC